>REDD01000213.1 GCA_007693725.1 Phycisphaeraceae bacterium | reverse complement strand
TCGTACCGACACGCCGGGCACACCTTCCCGCCGCGCGCCACCGCCTGCCACGCCCGGCGCACACGGTACTGCTTCCACATCATCGGAGATATCGAGAACATCCCGATCGCGAACGCCCACGGCAGCAGCGCCGCCAGGACACGCCACCAGATCTCCTCCCGCACCACGAATCGCGCGCCATACGATGACAAGCGCGCACGGGCCTCCTCCAAACCCGAGGCATGAATCTCCGGCGTCTCGCCCATGGCCCGAAGAAAAATCGGTTCGAGACACTCCCGGTCGTTCGACATGCACGATGGATCGTTCCACTCGAACGCCACCTGCACCGACACGATCCACCCCGAGCTGTACGGCAACCTCACCAACGGCACGCGCGACACCGCCGGCCGCACCTGGATATCCGCCGCAACATCCAACGACGACCACTCGGTCCACCCGCCCGCGCCCACGACCGCATCGTGCTCCATCTCCTGGCGCCGGACAACCGTGCAGCATCCGCCCGAGCCGTCCCGCGCGAGTTCCAGCGCCACATACACCCGATGATCCTGCCCGCGATGACGCGCCGCGTCGGAGAAGTACGCCACCTCCGGCGTCACCGCCAGCACAAACAACCCCACCATCACTGCGCACAACACCCACTCCCGACGCTTCCGCCGACGCACCTCGGCCCGAGCATCGATCACCGGCTTATCCATCTGCACCCCCAAGCCGACACTTCAGCCCGCACTCGGAACATGAGAGCATGCCGTCATCGTGCCGAAGCAACTCATATCGGCACTTGGGACAACGCCGCGAGCCCTTGAATAGGATCCTCCATCTGAGCAAGTTCCTCGCGACAAACAGGCCGTAAAAGTAGAGCGCTGCGACCGGAATGATCACAAAGCTAGAGGTCAGTATGGAGATGCTGAATAGCACCGGGCGGAATACATCGTGCCGATGCGATCCACCCTGTGGCTGAATCTGTGCAAAAAATCCATCGTAAAGATCCGTCATCGTGGGATCTATATCGCCCAACGCCTGCCTGACCGCTTCCTCTGCACAAATGCGTGGCATGGTACGGCATGCACTGTTCGGCACGAAGTGCTGGAAGCTCACATTCAGCCAGTGCGATCTGCCCAGTGTCACCGTAAATGGACCTGTATTCTCCCCGTATTGCCACTTGAACTCAGAATGCCGCACCCAGACGGCCACCCATTCGATGCCCTCAAAGTACGCCTCGTGCTGCGCGGAACGCAAGACTGACCATCGCTTCGGATCGTACTCAACAACAGTCTCAACGCGACAGCAACCGACACGATCCGGGGCACCGAGACGCACAAGATAAGTTGTATCCAGCATGACGCGGTTGCTCGGCGCGGTGACCGCACCGGCGATCAGCAGCACCAGCAGCACGCCGGCAGATCCGAAGAAACACCATATGAACCGCCGGGCCTTCAAACCCAGACGATGCAACTCGGCCCCTGCTTCGATCACATCGTCGTCCA
Organism: Phycisphaeraceae bacterium; assembly: GCA_007693725.1. Lineage (GTDB taxonomy): Bacteria > Planctomycetota > Phycisphaerae > Phycisphaerales > UBA1924 > REDD01. The sequence goes on along the minus strand of REDD01000213.1, from coordinate 12,457 downwards.
TCGTCGCTGTTCCCGAATCGATGCCGCGATACACCTCAGCGCCTAGATACGCACCGGCTCGGTGCGTCGAAGACTCGACACACCCCCGGACGCACAAATTTTCCGTCGCGCCAGAGTACCCCCACACGCCACCAGACACGCCATGGCCCGTGCGCGCTCTCATCATCCAACTCGACAAAAATCCCCGAAACCGGTGGCTTGCGAAGCCCCATCCAAAAAGCTCATGAAGTCGCCACACCCCAGACTCCCTCCCCCGGATCCCGAACGCGGACCCGCCCGCTCCAAAAATGCCTCGACCCCGCGCTAACGGGGCCGAGGCATGACTCCTCAGTGGCAGCTTGTTGGGCGAGAAACACAGCCCGTAAATCAGGGTCAGTCCGTGCCCGAACCGCCCTGATCGTCTCGCTTGGCTCGCTCGACGCCAGACGGTGTCCCTGTGCCTCACCGTCCGTTCACTTACAATCTACCCCAGACGGCACAATCGTCAAGCGCCAAAAACGCAACATGACCCTTACCCGGATATTTTCCGGGTCGGGTCCGATGCTTATCGGGGCTACGGAGGGGAATTCCCCTGTTTCCCGTCCTGAGCCCGCATTGATAATCACTTCGCCGATGGCTTTCCCACCGGCGAAGTGAGCACAGGGAATCCGTGGTTGACTCAGGGCGCATCGTTCGGCATTGCACCGTCGAATGCAACCGGACCACGGAGGAGTCAGCTCAGATACTCCCCGAAAACCTCTTCAATTGTGGTGAGTAGACATGCTTCCCTACTCGTAACCGACCCTCCAAGATCGGCCGCCGCCTTGCGGCAGCGTTGAAACTCAACACACTCAACATACCCCCACATGCTGCCCGGTCAACCCTGTCAAGCCCGCTGGATGCCATTTTTTGCAGGAATTTCAGACCCAAATTGGGGAAAATCAGGCCTGACGCCAAAATTCCCCATCTTTCCTATCCGCCAGAGCCGGGAATTTTTCCCGCCAGCGTCGGACCGCCTTGGGATCGACGGGAACGACCAGAACCTCCTCGCGATCGCTGGAGCCCTCGCCGATGACCGTGCCGCGGGGATCGACGACGATCGAGCCGCCCGCGTAGCCGAGGTGCGGGTCGCTGCCCACGCGATTCAGGGCGAGAACCCACGCCTGATTCTCGATGGCCCGGGCGATGCAGAGGGCTCTCCAGTGCTCCTGGCGGGCGTTGGGCCAGTTGGCGACGATGGTGAGGACCTCGGCGTTGCGGCCGATGCCCGCCCGGAAGAGCTCGGGGAATCGCAGGTCGTAGCAGATGGTCGGGAAGACACAAGTGCCTGCCCAGTCAAATGTTGTGATGGAGTCCCCGCCCGCGAACCGCTCGGACTCCCGCCCGAAGGAGAAGGGGTGGATCTTGTCGTACTGGGCGATGGGCTCGCCCGCGGGGTCGAAAGCGAGGAATCGGTTCCGCCCGAGGCCATCGGGACCGACGACGGAAATGGAGGCCCCGACGAGGGATCGGCGCTCGCGGGCCAGATCGCGGAGGAAGGATTCGGACTGTTCGGCATCGTGGGCGGTGATGTCGAGGTTGAGGGAGAAGCCGGTGTCGAACATCTCGGGGAGGAGAATGAAATCGTTCTCCAGCGGGGGGACCGAGTCGAGCAAAGCGCGTATGTGCTTGTGGTTGCGTGGTTTGTCTTCCCACGCGATGTCGTACTGGACGAGCAGTGCCCTCACACGGACCTCCAAATCGGGTTCGTCGGGACGATATGCGATGGACCGCTGTGCTGTGTGTGGAAATCAGGCGGCGGTGATGGCGCCGTTGACGCGGTCGGCGGCGTTCTGATCGAACTGTCCGTTCCCTTCCGCGCCGGTGTCCTGCTGCGGCGTGGTCTGGAGAAGGGTCTGCATCAGGTGGAGCCGGCTGCGGACGCCGGCGAGGCGGAAGGCCCGCTTGAGGTGTGCGCGGACGGCGTGGTAGGTGAGGTCGAGTTCCTGGGCGATCTGCTCGTCATCGAAGCCGCGGAGGGCGAGGGTGATGACCTTGCGGTTGGTCGGCTTGAGAGAACGCATCCACTCGGGCTCTCGTCGCCAAGCGCGGATCCAGGTACGCGAGAGGAAGTCGCCGATGACTCGAGTTGCCTCGATGGTCTGCTGGGGGATGCGCTGGATGTGATCGGTGGCGCAGATGCCGAAAAGGAGCTCGGCACCATCTGGGGCCTGGTATCTGACAAGCGCCTGATCGCTGATGCCCAAGGGACGCTGCAATTCGTTGTACAGGCGTGTGGAGAGGAACTCCTGCGGCTCGATGAGTTCGTCGCGGGTGTAGATGCGTCCGGGGGTTCTGTGAGCGAGGCGTGTCGCGAGGACGCGTTCTTCGGGGCTCCAGCGGGACTGCTCGAGGAATCGACGCTGCTGAGTCTCACCCCACGGGCCGTGCACATAGCAGGCGGTGGCAGGTGCGAGGAGGCCTTCCTCGTACACGGCGAGGCCTACGACCTCGATTCCGACTGAATCAGAGACGATCTCGGCCAATTCCCTCAGGAATGCCGTGCGAGAGGGGTGAATCGTCGCACCCAAGCGTCCGAGCCGGTAAATGCCCTCTTCGATCGCTCCGCAGGACATGGCGTCGCCTCTCTCCACCCAGATTGACAAACCAACCCGGAACTCTCCGACTTTTATTCGTCGGGGAGTTGGGATTGGTTGCGGTTTTGAGAGTCGGCACTCTGAAATGTCAATCAGGGTAACCCTTAACGATTCCAGACGACATTCCCGTAGACGGCGGAGGTGTCGAGCTCCTCGGCGATTCGGATGAGCTGGTTGTACTTAGAGTTGCGGTCGCTGCGGCATGGGGCGCCGGTCTTGATCTGGCCACAGTTCGTGGCGACGGCGAGGTCCGCGATGGTGCAGTCCTCGGTCTCGCCGGAGCGGTGGCTCATGACGGCCCCGAAGCCGTTGCGGAGGGCGAGATTGACGGTCTCGAAGGTCTCGCTGAGGGTACCGATCTGATTGACCTTGATGAGGACGGCGTTGGCGGCCTTCTTGTCGATGCCCTTCTGCACGAAATCGCGGTTGGTGACGAAAAGGTCGTCTCCGACGAGCTGGACGCGATCGCCGAGGCGCTTGGTGAGCTTGATCCAGCCCTCCCAGTCGTTTTCGGCGAGTCCGTCCTCGATGGAGCGGATGGGGTACTTGTCGCACCAGGAGGCGAGGAGGTCGATGAGATCATCGGAAGAGACGATTTCCTGCGAGCTGGAGAAGAACTTGTAGCCGGTCTTGCCGTCCTTCTGGGCTTCGTTCCAGAGTTCGCTCATGGCGGGGTCGAGCGCGACGAAGATCTGCTCGCCCCAGCGGTAGCCGGCCTTCTCGACGGCCTCCTCGATGACTTTGAGGGCATCCTCGTTGTCCTTGAGGTCGGGCGCGAAGCCGCCTTCATCGCCGACGGCGGTGGAGAGGCCGCGCTTCTTGAGGACGGACTTGAGGGTGTGGTAGATCTCGACGCCGGCGCGCATGGCCTCGGAGAAATTGTCGAAGCCCCAGGGCTGGATCATGAACTCCTGGAAATCGACGGTGTTGTCGGCGTGCTTGCCGCCGTTGAGGATGTTGAGCATGGGGACGGGGAGGATCTTGGCTCCGGTGCCGCCGAGGTAGCGGTAGAGGGGGAGTCCGAGTCCTTCGGCGGCGGCGTGGGCAACGGCCATTGAGACGCCGAGGATGGCGTTGGCCCCGAGTTTTCCCTTGTTCTGGGTGCCGTCGATGGCGCGGAGAAGTGCATCGAGATCTTCCTGATCGCGGGCATCACACCCGACGATTTCGGGGGCGATGATCTGGATGACATTGTCCACGGCGTTCTGGACGCCTTTTCCGAGATAGACCTTTTTGTCGCCGTCGCGGAGCTCGACGGCCTCGTGCTCGCCGGTGGAGGCACCGGAGGGGACGGCGGCCCGCCCGAGCGCGCCATTGGCGAGGACGACCTCAACCTCGACGGTGGGATTGCCGCGGGAATCGAGGATCTGTCTGGCGTACACGGCATCGATGGTGAAGGGCATTGCGTGGTCCGTTTCGTGTGGGCTCGGTGTGTGAGGTCGCATCGTGCGCGACGGGGGAGAGATCATACCGGCGCGGCTGGTGGAGGAAACCGGACGCATCGGGCGTGGGGGGTGGTGTGCGGAGCGGTCGGGCGTTGGTATTGTGTGGCTCGGAGGTCCGAACCAGTGTCCGAGATGCCGCTATCCCTGCGAGATCGACTTGCTGTGCTGAAGGGCGACCTTGAGTCGCAGTTCCGTGCGGTGCAGAAGTCCGTGGAACTGGCTCTGGACGCCTTGTTCGAGAAGGATGTAAAGAAAGCGCAAGAAGTGATCGACGGGGACGAGGCGATCGATGCGCGGGATGTCTTGATCGAGAAGGGGGCGGTCTCGCTGCTTCAGGAGGCAGCGCGTCAGGCGGACAGCGACCTGAGCGAGCACGACATCCGGCTGGTGCTGACGATCGTGAAGGTGAACAACGAGGCGGAGCGGGTGGCGGACCTCGCTGTCGGGATCGCGGAGCATGTGCAGTCGATCTGGAACCTGGACGAGCGTCCCCCCACGACCTTCCGGGTGATGGGGAACAGCATCATCGGGATTCTTGAGAACACGAACCGCGCGTTCGCGCGGATGGATGCGGAGTCGGCGCGGATCGTGCTGGCGAGCGACGACACGACGGACGCGTTCAAGATCGCGATTCTCCGCGAGGTCGAGGTTGGGCTGGCGGCGGGGAAACATACGGTGGATTTCGCGTTCGCGTTGAACACGATCGCGGCGGCGTTGCGCCGGATCGGCGATCACTGCACGAATGTCGCGGAACAGATCATTTATGTGGCGACGGGGAAGATTGTTCGGCATCAGGGCAACAAGTGGACGGATCCGATCGAGCCGGGGTGATCCGTGCCGACCCGCAGAGAGAATGGACGGGATCAGTGACGACGAGGACGGTTCCATCGGTTGAGGACATCCGCGAGCGTCTCGGGGCGATCGGTCAGGAGCATGTCCTTCGTTTCTACGACTCGCTGAGCGAGGATGCGCGTCAGGGTCTGCTGCAACAGATCGATGCGCTCGACCTTGAGGGTCTGCCGGGTCTGATCGAGAAGTATGTTCGGTCGAAGCCGGACTTTTCTCCGGGCTCGACGCCGCGTCCGGCATCGGTGTATCCGGCGAACGAGGGCGATGCGGTGCGTTCGTGGGACCGGGCGTACTACCGGAAGGCGGGGGAGACGCTGCTGCGTGCGGGGAAGGTGGCGGCGTTCACGGTGGCGGGCGGGCAGGGATCGCGGCTCGGCTTCGAGGGTCCGAAAGGGAAGTACCCGGCGGGGGCGGTGACGAAGAAGCCGCTGTTCGCGATGCTGGGCGAGTGGGTGCTCGCAGCGCAGAGCCGGTACGGGGCGGCGATTCCGTGGTACATCATGACGAGCCCGATCAATCACGAGGAGACGGTGGAGTTCTTCCGCGAGCAGCATCACTTCGGGCTGAACGAGGACGACATCATCTTCTTCCCGCAGGGCGTGATGCCGTCGTTCGATCTCGAGACGGGGAACATGCTGCTCGCTGAGAAGGGCGTGCTGGCGACGAACCCGGATGGCCACGGCGGCTCGTTGCGTGCGCTCGCGGTCAGCGGCGCGCTGGACGACATGCGCCGGCGCGGGATCGAGCAGATCTCGTATTTCCAGGTGGACAATCCGATCGTGCGCGCGATCGACCCGGTGTTCATCGGGCTGCATGTGGGCGCGCCGGACTCTTCGGGCGAGATGAGCGCGAAGGTGGTCCGGAAGACGGATCCGAAGGAGAAGGTGGGTGTGGTGTGCTCGGTGGACGGCAAGCATCAGGTGATCGAGTACTCGGATCTGCCGGATGAGCTTGCCGAGCAGCGGAACTCCGACGGATCGCTCGCGTTCAGCGCGGGCTCGATCGCGATTCACATGCTGTCGGTGGAGTTCGTGCAGCGGCTGAACAACTCGGCTGGGAGCGGCGGCTTTGCCCTGCCGCTGCACCGTGCGGAGAAGAAGGTGGCTTATGTGGATTTCGAGACGGGAAAGCAGGTCGAGCCGAGCGCCCCGAATGCGGTGAAGCTGGAGACATTCGTCTTCGATGCGCTGCCGTTCGCGGACAAGGCGCTGATTCTGGAGACGGAGCGGGTCGAGGAGTTCGCGCCGATCAAGAACGCGGAGGGGAACGACAGCCCGGCGACCTGCCGCGCGATCCAGACCGAGCGTGCTGCGCTGTGGCTGGAGACCGCGGGGATCCGTGTCCCGCGTCGTCCGGACGAGACACCGGATTGCGTGCTGGAGCTGAGCCCGCTGACGGCAACGACTGCGGAAGACCTGCAGCAGCGCGAGGATTTGCCGAAGGAGATCCGCGCGGGTGAGGAACTGGCGCTGTAGAGCGGGGTTAGGCGCGTGCTTCAGCGCGGTCGGTGGGTGCGACCTGCCAGAGCAGCGTTTCGGGCGATGAGTTGCGGAGACGATGGAGCGTCATGCCGATGGCGGTGGTGGCGCTGCGGATGCGGATGTCCTCGCGGTCGCCCGCAATGAGGAAGTGTCGAACCTCATCGGTGAGGACGCCGGAGTCGTTGTCGCGTGTAGCGGCGGCGATGAAGACGGTGCCGACGGGCTTGCGGTCGGAGCCGCCGGTGGGTCCGGCGATGCCGGTGATGGCGATGCTGTGGATGCGGTTGAAGCCGCGTGAGGCATCGGGCGCGTTGGCGAGGGCGGCGCGGGCCATGTTGCGGGCGGTGTGCGCGCTGACCGCACCGATGTCGGGGGATTGGAGGTCGGCGGCGGGGACAGCGAGGTGAGCGGATTTCATTTCGTTGGCGTAGGTGATCCACCCGCCGAGGAAGACATCGGAGGAGCCGGGGATCTCGGTGAGCATCGCACCGGTGAGACCGCCGGTGCACGACTCGGCGACGAGCATGGCATCGCCCGCCGCGCGGAGGGCGCCGAGGGTGACCGCGGGGAGTGTGTCGTCTCCTGCGCCGAAGATGTACGGGCCGATGGCGGCGCGGACCTGCCGCTCGGTTTCGCGGAGGGATGAGTCGGCTGCGCCGGGCTCGCCCTCGTAGCGGATGCGGATCGAGATGATGGCGTTGGAGGCGGTGGTGCCGACGAGTGGATTGCGGTCGCGGCGCATGAGACCGGCGAGGGCGGTGGCGACATCAGCTTCGGGGATGCCGTAGCAGCGGAGGATGCGCGTGCGGATGGCGTGCGTCGGGTTTTCGGGGAGCGCGGGGAGGACGGCACCCTCGAACATGGGGACCATCTCGCGCGGCGGTCCGGGGAGGCAGAAGATGTGCGTGACGCGGGCGCGGGTGGTCAGCACAGCGCGGATGCCGGGGGCGGTGCCGGTGGGGTTGTCGATGATGGATGCGGAGACGGGGCGGAGTGCCTGCGATCGGCGGGCGGGCGTGAGGGAGCGGCCTCGCTTGCGCTCGATGTCTTCGAGGAAGGCGAGGGCGCGGTCGTCCTCGACGAGGGGTTCGGAGAGTGCTTCGGCGAGCGAATGGCGCGTGAGATCGTCGGCGGTGGGCCCGAGTCCGCCGGTGATGATGATGAAGTCGGCGTGCTGCGCGAGTCGGAGGATGGCGTCGGTGATGGCGTGCTGATCGTCGGGGAGGGTGGTGTGTTCGATGATGTGAAGCGAGCGGGCGGTGAGCTGCTCGGCGATCCACCGCGTGTTGGTGTCGAGGGATTGTCCGATGGCGAGTTCATCGCCGATGGCGAGGATGGCTCCGCATGGCTGTGTCATGGGAGTGCTTTCGCAGGAGATGGTGTTATGGATTGCCTGCGATGAGATCGCCCGCGGTGCGGATGGCGACGGTGTTGGTGGATCCGGGGCGGTCGAGCGGCTTTCCGCCGATGAGGATGATCGGTTCGCCCGGCCTTACCCATTTTTCTTCGAGGACCATCTTGTCTGCGAAGCGCGCGAATTCGGAACGGTGTGCGGGGACATCGAACCACAGAACTGGGAAAACGGCGTAGAGGAGGTTCATGCGACGGACGGCGTGCGGGTCGCTGGAGAAGGCGAGGATGGGGATGTGGAAGTTGTGGCGGCTGAGGTAGCGCGCGCCCGAGCCGGTCTGCGACCAGATGACGACGAGCTCGGCGTTGGTGTCGCGGGCCATGTGCCACGCACCGTGCGCGAGGGCGGGGACGAGCGAGCGCTGCTGGCGGAGCTTGATGGGGACGGTGGGCTCGACGGCGTCCTTGCGGAGTTCGGACTCGACCGCGAGGGCGACGCGGCGCATGGTCTCGACGGCGAGTGTCGGGTACTTGCCGGTGGCGGTTTCGCCCGAGAGCATCACGCAGTCGGCGCCGTCGAGGATGGCGTTGGCGACATCGGAGACCTCGGCGCGGGTCGCGTTGGGCTTCTCGATCATCGTCTCGAGCATCTGCGTCGCGACGATGACGGGCTTGCCCAGGGCGTGGGCGCTGCGGACGAGGCGCTTCTGGATCATCGGGACCTGCGCGGTGTCGAGTTCGACGCCGAGATCGCCGCGGGCGACCATGATGGCGTCGGCGACTTCGACGATGGATTCGATGTTATTGACGGCCTGCGGCGTCTCGATCTTGGCGACGATGGGGATCCTCGGCGAATCGTCCTCGGCCATGAGGGGCGTGCCGCAGTTGCCGTCGATGCAGAGGCGGATGAGACGATCGCGGAGGTCGATGACTTCCGCGGCGGTACGGACGAACGAGAGCGCGAGGAAGTCGAGCGAGTTCTCAACGGCCCACGCGACATACTCGAGATCGCGCTCGGTGAGTGCGGGGACGGACAGCGTGCTGTCGGGGAGATTGAGCCCCTTGCGTGTGGTGACGAGTCCGCCGCTGGTGACGGAGCACATGAGGTGTTTACCGTCGGCCTCGGTACAGAGCATGCGCACCGCGCCGTCGTTGATGAGCACGCGGTGTCCAACCTTGACTTCCTCGGCGATCTTGTTGAAATCCGAAGCCAGGACGGGACACTCGGCGGGTACGGATTCGTCGATGTCGGCGCGGATCTCGACTTCCTGGCCGGTGAGGAGTTCGATGCCGGGGCCGGGGACTTTGCCGATGCGGAGCTTGGGGCCGGGGAGGTCGCCGAGGACGCTGAGGGGCGTATTGAGGCGATAGGAGACGCGTCGGACCAGTTCGAGTCGGCGCTTGTGGTCCTCCATGTTGCCGTGGGAGAAGTTGAGGCGGAAGAGGCATGCACCCGCCTCGACGATGCGGACGATGGTTTCCTCGTTGTCGGTGGCCGGTCCGAGGGTGGCAAGGATTTTGGTGAGGGCGGGGCGGTGGCGGCCCTGGTCGGTGTGGACCTGCATGGGCCCGGGCTGTGTTTCGGTCTGGACGGTCTGCATCAGTGGGGTTGCCTCATTGGGTCGGAGTTCCTGCGAGCGAGGGTGATTGTTCGCCGCTCGACTCCCAGAGGCGCACGACCTCCTGATAGTTCTTCTTGAAGAAAGCGCGGTACCGAATGAGAGCAGCCCGATCGCCCCGGGCCCCCCAGTCCGCACGGATGCGGGCGTAGTTTTCGCGGTTGAATTCGAGGGTTGTGCCGTCCGGGAGGGTGTGCATAGGCATCGCGTAGAACAGGCGTTCCATCTCTTCGAGTGTGGATCTGGGGAAGGCGTCGTTCGCGGCGGCCTCTCGGGCGGCGTTCAGGGCTCGCCACGCGGAGACGAGATGGGAATGGGTGTCGATGCCGAAGGCGCCCATCATGGGCCCGACCGCGGAACGCCAGCCGCGCGAAGGTGTTTCGGAGGCGATCTCGAACGGATCGACCTGATCGACGAAGCGATCGATGTGCTCGTGGATGAAGTCGCGACGGACGGGCATCCGGCGCAGTTCGTAGCGCTGCGGCCCGAGGTTGTCGGCGGGGTCGTCGGTACGGAACTGCCAGAGCGCCTGCCCCTCATCGCTCAGGACGAAGCGGACGAACCGATCCGCGATGTCGGGGTGAGGCCCGCCTCGGAGGAGCGTGATCGGATCGGCGTCGATGTAGACCTCGCCCGGAGGATCGATGTAGCCGACGCGGGCGGTCGTGGCGTCGACGGCCTGACCCATGCGACGCTGTGATTCCATGATGGCCTGTGCCTGGTAGCGGCCGTAGAAGTCGATCGCGACGCCGATGGCGGCCTCGGCCTGCGAAACATCGATGGGCACTTTCGGTGCGGCGTTCGCGAAGTAGCGTGCGTTGGCGGCGAGTTCGCGGAGGGTCTGCCAGCCCAGATCCCAGCCGTAGTTGTTCAGGACGGAGTCGTAGGCGGTGGCGACCGAACCGGATTGACGCGGATCGGCGAGGGCGACCCATGTGACGAGGCGCGGGTCGCAGAGGTCGCGCCACGAGGTCGGCTCATCGAGGCCGAGGCGCGCGAGCATGTCCCGGTTGTAGACGATGCCGAAGCCCGAGAGGGCGGTGCCGATCCAGAACCGCTCGGGGTCGTAGAGCAGCTCGGCGCCGACCGAGTTCTCGCCGAACAATGCATCGAGTTCTGTCTGCTCGAAGGGCGCGGGGATGCCGATGGGCATGCGCACGAGGAGCCGGTTGCCGGAGCGTTCCAGTGTCACGCGGGTGTTGAGGTCGCCGTCGGTGGCGTTGGCGGCGCTGATGGCGGCGACGACCTCATCGCAGGGCACGCCGAAGACCACGCGGCAGGCATCGTCGAGATGCTCGACGGACTCGGCCCCGTCGGCTGCTCGGATGTTCTCGGGGAGGTCGCGTGCGGAGAAGGGGACGCTCGCGGGCGAGATACCGCCGGCGAGGGCGGGATGGAAGACCATCGCGAGGACGGTCTCGATGTTCGTGGGGTTGATGGCGCCGGACTCGACGGCCCGCGTCAGAGCATCGGCGAGCTGGGCCCGGTTGCGGTTCTGGCGGGGGTCGACCTCGACGGTGACGCCGACCTTCATCTGGCCATGCTCCCACGATCCGCCCCCGAAGAGCAGGTCGTTGGGCATGGGGCTGGATGGATCGTTGATCACACCCGAGAGGCGGAGTTGGCCGTTGCTGATCGCGCCGGAGTAGACGGATTGGAGTTGGCGACGGATCTCGGAGGTGCCGCCGGGGTTTCGCCACTCGATGCGAGCCGGGCGGCCGTACTCGCGCCGGTGCCAGGCATCGAACGCCTGCTCGAACTCGTTCCGGATCTGCTCGTTGTGGGGCGTGATGATCACGACCCGCTCGGCATCCTCCGGACGATGATCCTTCGACGGACGAAAGAGAAATGGCACGCCCAGCACCAGCAGGAACGACACCAACACACCGATTTTCGCAGGTCCGAAACCGCCCATTCGAGTAGGGTAGTCGACGCCACCGACACCCGCACCCCCGGAAGAAATCCCCGCCCCCGGAATCACTCCCGCCCCCGGAATTGCCCCCGGAACTGCCCCGGAATTGGCCGGAACCGACTGAACAAACCTCGGGAATCACCTCATGGCGTCATCTTCGAATCCTGTCACACTGATCACCGGCGCGAGTTCCGGCATCGGGCTCAGCACGAGCCGTCTGCTGGCTCAGCAGGGGATCGATGTCGTCATGGTGGCACGCAACGAGGAGCGGCTCCGGAAGGCGGCGGGCGGAATCGACGCCGCGGAGGGCGTGCGGGTCGAGACGATCGCTGCGGACATGGGGAATCCCGCACGGGCCGAGGCGACCGTGCGGGGCGTGATCGAGCGGATGGGGCGGCTGGATGTCCTCATCAACAACGCGGGGATGGGCGAGGTCCGGGCCATTCCGGAATCGGATGACCAGTTCATCGAGACGACATTCGCGGTGAATGTGCTGGGGCCGATGGCGGCGATCCGTGGCGCGTGGAAGCACTGGCTGGAGCGCGGGGGCGGCTGCGTGGTGAACATCTCATCATGGGCAGCGCGCGATCCCTTTCCGGGGTTCTTCGCCTACGGGGCTTCCAAGGCGGCGCTGAACGGGGTGACTCGGTCCTGCCACAACGACGGGCACGAGGCGGGTGTGCGGGCGTTCTCGGTGTGCCCGGGCGCGGTCGAGACGCCGATGCTGCGTGCCAGCTTTGACGAGAAGACGGTCGGCAAGGAACTGTGCCTGTCGCCGGAGGATGTGGCGAAGGTGGTGCTGGCGTGCGTGCGCGGCGAGCGGGATTCGGAGGTCGGGCGGGCGATCTATGTCCGGCGTGGCGAGGATGGCGGCGTGGAGATCACGATTGGGGATTGAGTGATGCGTCGGGTGCGTGTGCTGATCGCGCCGGATTCGTTCAAGGAATCGCTCAGCGGCGTGGAGGCGTGCAGCGCGATGCGCGCGGGGGCGGAGCGCTGGGGGCACGAGCATGGGGTCGAGGTTGAGATCGACGCGTGCCCGGTGGCGGACGGCGGCGAGGGGACGGTCGAAGCGGTCGCCGACGCGCATCCCTCGGCGGAAGTGCAGCACTCGCGCGTGACGGGACCGTTGGGAAACCCGGTCGAGGCGCTGTGGGCGAAGTTCGAGGGGGCGGATGGCGAGCGG
>REDD01000263.1 GCA_007693725.1 Phycisphaeraceae bacterium | reverse complement strand
GTGCGATGTAGTCCGCGACCGATCCATCGGCAATCGCGAACTCACCTGCAACATAGAGAGCATCTCCCGTGCCATCATTGAAGACTTGTGCTGCGTACACCCGCTTCCTGATGGCGTTCCCCAAATCCGACCATCCAACGCCGTTCCACTTCAGGACATGGCGCGTCTCGCCGTGAAGAGAGAGGTTTCCGGAGTAGTACAGCCCATCCTCGACACCATCATCGAATCGTGTCAGATGTGAATCGACGCCTACGCTGCGGGCCGCCTCGCCACCAACCGATTCCCAGCTTGCGCCGTTCCACTTGGCGATCCCCCGCGCGGAGGTGAGCGAGGTGCCGGTAAAGCTCCCCGATGCGTACAGCGCATCGCCCTCTCCATCGTCGTAGAACTCAATGGATGTGACGCGCATACCGTGGGGCACATTATGAGAAAGACCACCACCGAAGAGTTCTACATTCTCGCCGTCCCACCGGACCGGACCCGTGGTCGCGATGTTCGATGCGCCTGTGGGAATTCCGAAGATGTACAGGGCCAAACCATCGGCATCCTCGAGCGGTACGAGTTCATGTGAGCCCGAGCAGCTCGGAATCAAACCATTCAAGACCGGAACCCATGTGCTCCCTTCGAGGCGTGCGATTGGAACGCATTGCTCCGGAGTAATCCGGATGGTCCCCACGGCGTACAGCTTCGGTCCCTGTCCATCGTCGAAGACAGCAATCCGATCGATATACGAGTTCGCCGGGACGGGCACCTCGGACCACTCCGTGCCGTCCCATGCCACGAGCGGATGCCCGGAGGATTCCGCGGAGATGCGGAGCGAATCGCCGACCAAGTACACCGTCGGGTGGCTGGCATCGGCGCGGTCAAGCACCGCGATTCGTCGCGGAGTTTGGGAACCGCTTGTTCCGAAGAGTCCTGTTCCGACCGCTGACCAGGTCGTACCGTCCCACTTGGCGATGCGGTTGGTGCCGGGAACCTGAACGAGATCCTCGTTTCTCGCCCATCCATGATTTCCGATCACATAGAGCTTCGCGCCATCGGGCTCTTGAACGACTGCCATCTTGCTGGATGAAGAGGTACCGATTGCGATCTGCGGCCCCAGCGGCCGCCACTCGCTCCCGTTCCATCGCGCGATAAAACGACTGACTGTCTGATCTGCCGGATCTCGAAAAAAACCCGAGATCGCGTAGAGTTCGGGGCCTTCACCCCCATCAAATACGATCATGTGAGACACGGGGTTCGTTGACCACCCCTCTCCAACGGATGTCCACGATGCACCATCCCATTTCGAGATCCATTCACCAAGAGCACCGCTGCTGGATGGTGCATCGGGACTGTCGTTGACATAGAGTGCATCTTCGTACACAGCGAGTTCGGTGATATAGACTTGGCCCCACTGGAACGGATCATCCTGCCAGCTCACCGATCTCCAAGTCCGGCCGTCCCACTTCACGATTCCGGGAGATCGCACGCCTCCAACACCGAGGAACTGACCAGACATATAGACACCCGGTCCGCTTCCATCATCGAATGTGATTGCGGTTGCGATGAACCTTGCAGATGCAACCGTATCGGGTCCGATTCCCCGCGCGGACGGGAACGCGTAGATGTTCCAGTGCGGCTCGCAGTCACCCCCCCCATCAGCACGCAGCGCACGCGCTTCGGTCACGATTCCACCGGCTTGCGGCCTGCGGACGGATGCGGGAAGCGCGGCGGCCGGTGTCGCGAGGTCCGGGTCGTGCAGAGCCGGATCATCAACGGGCTGTGTCTGCAACGGAAGCGGGTCGGCGTACGCCGCGACGCTGCACAACAGGGCGAGAATGATCGCGGGTCCGTAGTACCGTGCGGCGGTGCTTTTCGTCATCGTGATGTTTCCCTTGGGTCTCGGAACGAGCGACTTCATCCCCCATGAGGACAGTGTGACACCATTTCGATGCGCAAACAAGGCAATATGTTTCATTCGCGGTAAAAATTGACCGTCCCCCAGATTCGGCATTGGTGCGTAAACCATTGTCTGCAAGCTATTTAGCACGCCATGCTCTCGCCCGAACCCATGCGTTCTCGCCGGCGGGGCGTATACTCCCGCCGCTGAGGCCCGGGTTGGGCGGCTCTTTGGCGGAGAGGAAACATTCGGTGTACACGGCACAGGACATCTTCGGGACGGACAAGGCGCTCGTCGGCATGGTGCATGTCCCCGCGCTGCCGGGCACGCCGCGGAACAGCATGAGCATGGCGGACATCGTCGGCGTGTGCGTGCGTGAGGCGAAGCTGCTCGTCGAGGCCGGGTTCGATGCGGTGATGATCGAGAACATGCACGATGTGCCGTACCTCATGCGCGAGGTCGGCCCGGAGATCGTGTCGGGGATGACGGCGGTCGCGACGGGCGTTCGCGCGGCGGTGAAGACGCCCATCGGCATCCAGGTGCTGGCGGGGGCGAATCGCGCGGCCGTCGCCATCGCGCACTGCGCGGGGCTGGACTTCGTGCGCGCCGAGGCGTGCCTGTACGCGAGCGTGGCGGACGAGGGCATCTTTGCGCAGGCCGATGCCGGGCCGCTGTTGCGCTATCGCAAGTCGATCGGCGCCGACCGCATCAAGATCCTCTGCGATGTCAAGAAGAAGCACTCCTCGCACGCGATCACAGCGGATGTGGGTATCGCCGAGTTCGCCCGCACCGCCGAGTTCTTCGGGCTCGACGGCGTGATCGTCACGGGCGTCGCCACGGCACGCCCGACGGATGTGAAGGATCTGCGGTCGGTGCGGGTGGCGACCAAGCTGCCCGTCGTCGTCGGCAGCGGCACCACGCCGGAGAATGTGCGCGAGATGTTCGAGTTCGCCGATGCCGTGATCATCGG
>REDD01000160.1 GCA_007693725.1 Phycisphaeraceae bacterium | reverse complement strand
TCCAATCCTGTCCCTCGCCGCCATCGGAAACGATCTGGTCGTCTGTCTCGTGAGGACCAGCGCAGGCGGAGCAACGGTCACTCCGGTCACCACGATCACTGATGCCCTCCGCACCGGACACGCTTCACTCCGTGAGAGCGTGACCCGTCTGGGCATTCGTCTCTCCGGAGTCCGGATTGTCTTCACATGCCCATCCGGCATGTGCTCCCTGCGACCCATCGGACTGGGCATAGACAACTGGTCCAAAGCCCGCGATGAAGTGCTCGCATCGCTCGGGCGACTCTTCCCGATGACGAGCGACAACGCCCTTGTCGGTCTGATCGATCGTCGACCCGACACCAGCTCCGGGGAGAGTGCAGCGCATCGGGCATATCTGTGCGCTGTTCGTCGTGATCAGGTCAACCCGTGGATCGTGATGATCGAGCAGGCGCTCGGTCGCGCTCCGGACATCGTCCTCGCGCCCCCCATGGCGACCCTCGGGCTCGGACTGCAGCAAACCGAGCACGCGGGAGTCATCGAGCGTCAACCGAGCGGGATCTGCACCATCCACCGCCTGGAACACGGCGAGATCACAGCGCTGTCCGAGCCGTGGTCCCCGGAGGTCGACGAATCTGCCGCGCTCGCGGGCATCCGTCTCCTTGAACTGCCGACCGCCGCGACCGCGCAGCCGTTCCCCGGTGTCGAACGCATCGATCCCCAGCAGTACGCCGCATCCTGCGCCCTGGCCACGATCGTCGGTTCTGCTCATCTCGCGCCGCTTCTCGGGCGGACACCTCGCAGATTGCCTTCCTGGGTTGCTCCCGCCGCCGCGGTCTTGCTCGCGGCGATCCTCGTCGGTGCATCATTCCCGCTTCGCGCTGCTCGCTACGACCGTGCGATTGCGGAAGCTGCCCGTGAAGAGAGTGCGATCCAGCCCGACTTTGTGCGAGTTTCCGCACAACGGCAGGAAGCCGAAGCGCGTCGCAACACCCTCCAGACCGTCGTCCAGAATCACCTGAACGCATGGACACCGATGACGCCTGATCTCGCGGCGTTGCGCGAGGCAATGCCCGATGGAGCATTCATCTATCGATACACGCTGGATGCGAACCATCTCACCATCCACGGCGAAGCGCCTCGCGCATCCGATGTTCTCCTCGCCATCGAGCGTTCGGATGCGTTTGCCGCCGCACAGCAAGTTTCGCCGCCTTCGAGCGCGGAAGAGCGTGGCCTCGAACGCTTCCATATCCGTGCCGCACGCCGGATCATCTCTCAGGGTCAGGCAGCCGCACCCCGCAGCCGTACACAGGGAGGTGCTCGATGAGGCCCAATCAGCGCACCTTGCTCCTGGCCGGAATCCTGCTCGTTGTCTTCGTGTTCGTCATTGGGGACATGCTCCTCCGTGCACGATCGCAATCCCAGGAGGGAACCCCCACGGATCGCGCGGCCGCTCTCACGGAACTTCGAACGGCCATCGAGGAAAAGCGACATGCGGTCGATGCCGCGGACCGAATCGCCGCGGACGCCCGGCGCATCAACGAACTCTGGGCCGAGGCCATCGATGGCATGGTCAAGGCGCAGACGGCTTCCCTCGCTCAATCCTCGCTTCGCGAGCATGTGCTCCGAACAGCCCGAGATGCCGCGCCGGAAGCACAAGCGGGTGTGCCGCGGTTCGCCGAGTCACCTGTTGACGGCGCTCCGGGCATCCGAAGACTCTCGCTCGATCTGAGTCTCACGGCGACCAGCCCGGCCGATCTGTTCTCCATCATCGATCGAATCGAAAACGATGCCACGATCCGCATGGGAATCACCCGCATCAGCATGGAAGGCCCCGGAATGCAGCAAGGCGTTGTCCGGTCAGTGACCGCAACCCTCGCCATCGAGGCCCTCGCAGTCATCGGAGGTGATGGCGCATGATCAATTCAACGAACCAGCCCACACGCCTGCGCAAGCAGCGTCTGGCCCCGCCCGGCGCATCGGGCTCGGGCACAGCAACATGGGTCTCGCGCCTCTGCATACTCCTCCCGGCCATGGCGCTCGTCTGGGTCATCCTTGTGCTCATTGCACCATTGCCCGATGCAACGACAAGCGATTCGCGCACCGAGTGGAGCATCCAAGCCATCGAGCGACTCCGCATCCCAGAGCGTCCGGCCATCGACGATCGCCAGGCGCAACTCGCCACCCTCCGCCAGGACAACCCTTTCGCAGCGAATCGCGCATTCTGGCGTCTCGAAGAAATCCGTGCGGCCGCGGGTGTCTCCGATGAGACCGAATCCGCCTCCCGGATTCAGCCCACCATCGCTTCCACCAACGCACGCGCCGACATCGTCATCACCCCGCCCGAGCGTCTGCCGGATGATGTCCGCAGCGCGCTCGACAACATCCGCTTCTCCGGGCTGCGCTCGCGCCGGGATGGCGAGATCGTCGCCATGCTGATGCTCAAGAACGGCCCTCTCGCGAACCGCATGCTCGAATACGCAGAGGGCGTCCAGTTCGAGGATGCGAACCACCCCCGCGCAAAGTGGGAAGTCCTCCGCATCGACACCGATGACAACCGACTCCTCCTCGGTCGAAGCAACAGCGTTGTCGCGCTCGACCTCTTCCCCGCCAGCCCCGTGCTCGCGATGTCGCGCCCGGGCCGATCCGATCCGGACATCTCCGTCGATCGTCAGTCGTACCGCGATGCCATGCGTGATCTGCGCATATCAGGCGAGGTGTCCGATGCGGAGCTCGATCTGCTCGCCGAGTTGCTCGGTGAATCTCCGCTCGCCGCGGAAGAGAGCGACATCCCGGAGGCGGATCCGGAGCAGCGGGATAATCCCGCCTCCGGTCTTCAGGAGGTCTTCCGATTGATGCAGGAAACCGAGCGGAAGCGCGAGCAGCAGGGCGCACCGAAGAACTGATCGAACTCAGATCGTCGATTCCGTGACGCGGAGCACCTC
>REDD01000134.1 GCA_007693725.1 Phycisphaeraceae bacterium | reverse complement strand
AGGCCGACCCCACGCAGACCAAGCAACGCATCGTCTACGAAGGCATGGCGATGTAATCCGAATCCGCTAGGCGTCTTCAGATATAGGCAGCGGAGCTGTGTACAACCAGATTCCCACTGCAATAGCGCACCGTACTGCAAGACCGAGAACATCCGCAGGAATATCCGATGGTCCACCATGCCGACCATGGCCAGTACCGTGATGATTGCGTAGATCCCGCAATCCAGTCGTGATCTGGGAAAGACCGCTCTTGATCCGTGAGGCACTCTGATTGACCGATGCCTCACCGTACTGCATGTGCTGAATCGCGCGACTCACTCTCTGCTGGAAGTCGAGACCTTGAGTTTCAATATTCCCCAAGGCGTGGAGTCGCCACATCGCAGCTGATTCGACAAGCTCTTTTGCGGTTCCGACCACCAATTCCGCATCGCCATCTCTGAGGCCGCTGAGGATGCGCGCGATTTCTCGTTGTATTCGCGGAAGAATAGTATTGTCAGGAGACGATGCCTCAAGGTCTTGCAGTTGATCGACAAGATCCCTTTCCAGCTCATGGATTCCGCTGCTTGATTGCAGATCTGCTCTCAGCGCCTTGAAATGTGGTCTACTGCTGTCTGACCGCTGCTCTACAAGTTGCCATCCATCTTCTTGAAGGCACTCATTTATGACCACGGCAGCACGACGCTGATTTTCCAGCGTTGCTTGCACTCTAGGAGAGAGCATTTCTTCGAGGAATTGAAGAAATGTCGCGTCGCTACCTCCTAGCAGACGGAATCGGCTATCGTAGAGAACCCAATCAATTCCCCAATCCATCGGATTGTGGACGGTGTGTTGAACTATATCTGCACGAGCTGTCGTGTATCGGCGGTCAGTAGAACCCAATTGTCCAAGATCATAAAGGCGTTCCAGAAAATCTGGAGGAGTGAGAACTCCATGCCAACTAATTCGCTCCTCTCCGAGGCGATCGAAAACACGAATTCGTACTGATCGCGTGATTGTAATTTGGTCCTGATCGCTCTCCACTCGTTTGCCCCTTACTGCCACGAAGATGCTTAGCTTGAAGTGCCATATCGTAGTCGCTGGAGCATGTGTGGGAGGATCGAAGGAATATCAATGATCATCCGCCCCGTCGAAGACCGCGACTACCGGCCCATCGTCGACCTCACCAACCACTACATCCTCAACACCGCCGTCCACTTCGCCGAGCGGCCCATCACCGCCGACGATCTCCGCGCCGACCACGCCCCGACACGCGACACACACCCCTTCCTCGTCGCCGAAGTCCCCTCCGATGCACCCGACGATCCGCCCCGCTTCGCCGGCTTCGCCCGCGCGTATGTCTGGCGCTCCCGCCACGCCTACCGCTTCACCGCCGAGACCTCCGTCTACATCCTCGACGAATTCCACCGTCGGGGCATCGCCCGCGCCCTCTACACCGCCCTCCTCCACGACCTCCGCGCCCGCAACTTCCGCACCGCCATCGCGGGCCTGACCCTCCCCAACCCCGTCTCCGCCGCCTTCCACGAATCACTCGGCTTCACACACAACTCCACATTCCACAATGTCGGTTTCAAGTTCGGGCGGTGGCACTCCGTCGCCTTCTACACACTCGACCTCACCACCCTTCCGGACCCTCCCGACTCCCGCTAATCTGTTCTCATGACCACATCTCCGGGCTCCGCCGACCTCCCCGCGCCCCCGCCGCGCCTCATCGCGCAACCTCTCTCAATCTGCATCAACTGCAAGTACCCCCTCCACGCCCCGCCCGAGCAGACGCGCTGCCCCGAATGCGGCACACCCATCCTCGATCCCAACCTTGACAGCCCCGAGTTCCTCAGGTTCGCCGACACCGACTACCTCCGAACACTGAGGACCGGCATCCGCATCGCACTCGTCGGCTACACCATTGAAGTCCTCCGCTCCTTCTACACATTTGCCGCGGGCATCTACGGCCTGATCCTCGGATTCCAGATCGGTCGCAATCCCGGCCACACACCACCAACTCCCACCCCTCAACCGCTCACCATCGTGGATTTCATCACCTTTTCCGTAGCCGTCTTACTCATGCTCCTCCTCCTCGCTGGCTGGTGGAAGCTCACCACCCCCGAGCCGACGCCCCCCGATATCGCGAGCAAGCCCGACCACCGCGCCCCCGCCCGAGTCTGGATGCTCATCTACGCCGTCGCCTGGATCGGCACCTCAATCTTCACGATGCTCTACATGACAACCATCACCTCCACTCCGACACCCTCCCAGATGCTCATCATCATGCTCCCGGAATTCCTCGTGCTCGGGATTGCCATCCCGATGTACATCTACATCATGCTCTACATGAAATGGATCGCGATGCGCCTCCCGGATCGCTCCGCCTATTCACTCGCACGCCCGCTTGTGTGGGCCGCCCCGCTCTTGGCAACCGTCGGCGCCTGCATCCTTGTCGGTCCGCTCGCCACGGTCATCCTCACAGTCTATTTGCTCTTCAAGCTTCACAAAGGAATCTCCGCACTTGTGGAAGCACGCGATCCCTCGGATGCGACATATCCGATATGACCACATCTCCGACCATCCAGCCCCCGCCGCGCCTCCCCGTCCCCGTCGCCAACGGCACGAAGTGCATCAACTGCTCCTACGACCTCGGCGGACTCCTCAGCAACGCGCTCTGCCCCGAGTGCGCCACACCGGCCGAACAATCTCTCCACCCCGGCTCCCTCCGCTTCGCCGGTCTCGACTTCATCCGCTCGCTGCGTTCCGCCGTCCGCCTGCTCCTCATCTTCGCCTTCGTCCGACCGACCATCGGGATTCTCTTCTTTGTCGCTGCCTTCTTCCTCTTCGCCACGATGTCGGCACAACAGCCACTGCCGGCTCCGCATGCACCGCCCCCCGGACCGACACTCCCCGCTCCGCATCAGGCACCGCAAACAACACCGCACACGACACCACAGACAACGCCACACACCTGGCCGCAAGCCACACCGACCGCGCCCGCTCAGATACCCCGGTACAGCCAGACGCACGCCAACTGGTTACGAGCCTCGCACTTCGCGCTAGAACTGGTCAAAACCCTCATATTCCTCGCCACGCTCTACGCATGGTGGCTCTTCACAAGGCCCAACCCCGCGACCGTGAACACCCCGTTCGACCCCAAAGCCCGGCGCGCTTCACGAATCGTCGTCCCCATCTACATCGGCAGTCAGATCCTCGTCTCCACCACCAACCTCCTCACCCAGACATACACACCCCTCCCCGGTATTGTGCCCACCTCGGTCATCGCGCAGGGTCTGCATTCCATGTCAGTCAAAGCATTCTCCATCGTTGCTCTGGTCCTCATGCAGATCTTCACCATGCTCTACATCAAGGCCTTAGCCATCCAGCTCCACGACCGCGGCCTCGCAACCTTCGCCGGCACACTCGCGTGGCTCCTCCCCATCCTCTCCACCATCGGAATGTGCATTTTCTTGCTCGGCCCCCTCGCGGCGTGGATCCTCACCATCATCATCCTCTTCATGCTCCACGCACGCCTCAGCGGAATCATCCGCATGCGCACCTATGCCCTGGCCACGCAGTCCGCACCACCCACGCCGTACCCCGCTTGATCATCCGAAGCACCGCGCACTCACCGCAACGCCCCCTCCGCCCAACCCACCACCGCATCCAGAAACTCCTCCACCACCGGCCCGAACATCCCCGCATCCTCCATCCGCTCCACGCGCTTGAAGTTGTGGCTCGCCCGCTCCACGACCACCGCCTCCACGCTCCCTTCGCCCCGCTCCGCCAGCGCATCACGAAGCAGCACGAAGTCCTTCTCCGCGAGCACCTGTACATCCATCTCCCCGTTGATCACCAGCACCGGGCCCGGATACGCCCGTGCCTGCGCGAGCGGATCCACCGTGAAGTACGCCCGCAGCACATCCATCGCGCTCGGAGGAAACAGCATCCGCAGATGCGCCGACAACTCCTCCGGCGGCTTGCCGGTCTCCCGAACCGCCTCCGCCGCACGCACGAACTCCTCCAGAAACGCCTCTCCCTCGGCATCGCGCGACACCTGGCGTGCCAGTTGATCCCGCATCACGACATCCAGCCGGCGCCCCGCCGTCCCCGCGAGCACCAGCCCCGCGACATCCACACCCTCCGCACACAACACCCGGGCGCTGCACAGCGCGATCAATCCGCCCTCGCTGTGACCGAGGATCCCCGCCCGTGCGCCATCCACCT
The DNA here is from genome assembly GCA_007693725.1 of Phycisphaeraceae bacterium. Lineage (GTDB taxonomy): Bacteria > Planctomycetota > Phycisphaerae > Phycisphaerales > UBA1924 > REDD01. The sequence goes on along the minus strand of REDD01000134.1, from coordinate 10,043 downwards.
CATCGCGCTCCACCATCACCCGATACGCCGCGGCCGCATCGCCCACGAAATGATCCCACGCGAAGAACGCATTGAGCGCCTCCGCATCCTTCTCCGCCCACTCCGCCATGTACACATGCGCGGCCCGCTTGTCGAAGCGCAGCGTCGCGATCCCCGACTCCGCCAGACGCTCCGCCGTCGCCTTGAGCAGATTCGTCACGAGGAACGGCGGCTGATTCCCGTCCCGATCCGTCGGACCCGATCCCGGCAGCAGCAGCAACGCCGCGAACCCCTTCTGCGGCACATCCCCACGCGGCAGCAGCAGCGCCCCGCGCAGCTCGAAGCCGTCCGCACCGGCAAAGCGGATCTCCTCCTCCACAAACCCCTTCGCATCATCCCCCCGCACCCCGTGACACAACACCCCCACCGCAACACACACGCACACCAACACGCCACGCACGCGAAGCATCATCGTCTCCCGTCAATTGTCCCGTCACCACGCACCGATGAATCACTCTCGCGGCACGCTCTGAATGTCCCGCAGGAACCGGAAGTAGTCCGAGTCCGACCGCAGAATCAGCGTCACATCCTTGCCCAGCGTCTTGGTGTAGCTCTCCAGCGTCCGGAAGAAGGCGTAGAACTCCGGATCCGCGCCGAACGCGTCGTTGTAGATCCTCGTCGCCTCCGCATCCGCCTCGCCGCGGACCACCTCCGCACGCCGAAGCGCCTCCGAGCGGATCTCCGACAGCATCCGATCCGTCTCGCCGTCGATCTCGCGGGCGCGCCCCTCACCCTCCGCGCGGAACTGCTCCGCGATCCGCTGACGCTCCGCGATCATCCGCTCGAACACGCGCTGCTGCACCGATTCCACATAATCGACCCGCTTGATCCGGATGTCCACAAGCTCGATGCCGTACTGCGGCATCTGTGTCTGCGCCTGACGCAGCGCCGATTCCATGATCTCCTGACGACCGCGCGTCACCTGCTGAAGCAGAATCTCCTCGTCCGACTCGCCCGTCACCTGCGCACGCTCCAGATCCTCCTGCGAGACCTCCCAATCCTTCGACCGCACGATCTCCACGAGATCGCTCGCCGAAATCTGGTCGCGCACCACCGAATCCAGAATGTCGTTCAGGCGCAACTGCGCCCCGCGCTCATCGCCTACGCTCTCCAGAAACTTCAACGGATCGACGATCCGCCACCGCGCGGCGGTATCCACCGAGATGAACTGCTCGCCCCGCGTCGGGATCTGGTTCGGATCGCCGTCCCACGACAGCAGACGCTTGTCGAATCGGCGGACCTCCTGAATGAATGGGATCTTGAAATGCAGCCCCGGCTCCGTGATCGGTTCGCCGACCGGCGCGCCGAACTGCACCACGATCGCCTGCTCCGTCTCGTCCAGCGAATAGGTCGAGACTATGAACCCGATGACGCCCAGCACCACCACACCAAGCGATACAAGTCCGAGTTTTCCGAAGACCGTGTTCATCGTGTCCGCTCCTCTCGCCGAACCGGCGTACCCGCGCCCCCAGCATCCAGATTCAACAACGGCAGCGGCGACATCTGCCCCTCCTCGATCACCAGCACGCGCCCGACCTGCGGCAGCACCCGGTCGATCATCTCCAGATACAACCGCTGCCTCGTCACCTCCGGCACCTTGCGATACTCCACCAGAATCGCCTCGAACCGCGCCGCCTCGCCCTTCGCGCCGTTCACCCGCTCCGCCGCGTACCCCTGCGCCGAGGCGATCACCTGCAGCGCCTCGCCCTCCGCACGCGGGATCAACTGATTCCGGCGCTTCTCCGCCTCGTTGATCCGCCGCTCCCGCTCCTGCTCGGCCTGATTCACCTCGTTGAACGCCGGCTTCACCGGCTCCGGCGGCGTCACATCCTGCAGCTCGATCGTGCTCACCGAGATCCCCGAATCGAACGAATCGAGAATCTCCTGCAACTCGTTCCGCGCCTGCGTCGCCACCCGGACGCGCTTCTCCGTCAGCACATCGCTCCCCAGATTGTTCCCCACGATCCGACGCATCACCGCCTCCGAGATGTCCCGGATCGTCTTCGACGGCTCGCGCACGCGGTGCAGATACTTCTCCGGATCATCGATCCGGTACTGCACCACCCACTCCACATCGATCACCTTCAGATCACCCGTCAGCATCAGCGACTCACCCAGATGCTCGCGTGTCTTGCGGTAGTCCGTCCGCCGCTCCACCGAGACGGTCCGGAACCCGAACTCCTCCTTCAGCACGCGGCGCGTCGGCACGAAGTACGCCCGGTCGATCCCGTACGGCAGTTTGAAGTGCAGCCCCGGCTGACGGACCTGCACCACCCGCCCGAAACGCTTCACCACCGCCTCGCCCTCCGGCGCGACCGTGTGGAAACTCGTCATCGCGCCGACCACCAGCAGCAGCACCACGCCGACGCCGACGAGAAACAGCGCGAGCCGGTTCAGGTCCACATTGTTCTGATTCATCTGAAGACGGAACGACCCGGCGTCGCCCCCGCCGAATCCCCGCGATCCGCTTGCCATGTTCTACTTCCTTCCTCGCAAGTGACCTACACCCACGATCGCCGCAAAAGTTAATATCCGAACAGCGCCGGAGATACGATCGACGAAACTTGCCAGGACAGTAATACCAGCACAATCGCGATCCCCAGCACGACAATGATCCGTTTCAACCTCCGCGGCATTCTGGGGAAACGGTGATCACCCGCAGCGATCCGTCGCGCAAGACCGTCCGCGGGATCACCCACATCCACCTCGTCCCAATCCAGGTCCACCGACTCCTCGCGCCGTCTCGTCAGTACCTCATCGGCACGCGCGGCATCCCCACGGCGCACCAACACGCTCCGCGGAAAGAAGCTCGCCGCGCCGAATATGCCCCGCGAGGCGCCGTCGAAATCCACAACCCTCGACTGGATCCCCGCATCCTGCAACAGCGCGACGATGATCCCGGCCTCGAACTCATTCACCACACGGCGCACCTCGACCATTTTGTTCGGATCCACCTTGTCGATGTCTTCGCTCATCATGCGCACCTCCACACCAAGCCCAATCCCGAATGATCAGGCCGCACCATCAGTATGACGACTCCGACAGCCCTTCGCACCAGAGCGCCACATTCATCATTGGCCAAGCGAGGTGCCAGTTTTCACCCGGCGCACCACAAACCGCCTCCACCGCCTCCCGCCCGAACCATGACCGCCCCGCCTCGCCGTCCCGCAGCACCTCCACCCCATCCGCGATCCAACGCTGGAACGGCAGCGGAAAACTCTGCTTCCGTCGCTCCGAGACCCCGCTCGGGATCCGCCCCGCGAACCCCGCGCGCAACGCCCGCTTCGTCTCCACCACCCCATCCTCGCCCACCGCGAACTTCGCCCACATCGGCAGCCCCTCGCACACCTGCGCCACCCGCGCATCCGCGAACGCCGTCCGCCCCTCGACGCCCGCAAGCATCGTCGCCGTGTCCAGCCGTTGCAGCAGACCGGTCAGATTCACCCGACGCACCATCCGCTGCATCGGCGCGAGCGCATCGCCCCGCTCCATCCCCCCGGGCAGCGCCTCGTTCCGCGCCCGCTCGAACTCGCGCTCGTACCACTCGACGAGCCACGCGTCTCCGCCGATCGCCTCCCACACCTCCGGTCGGAACACCTGCGACTTCACCTCCGCACCCATCCACGCGCTCGCCCGCAGCGCCATCTCCCCGAACGAAGCGTTCTGACCCGATTCCATCTCCGCCCGCGCATGCAGCAGCACGCCGTCGTACCCCGCCAGCAACTCATCCGCGCCCTCGCCGCTGATCGTCACGATGCACCCGTCATCACGCAGGCACTTCGCCACCGCGTGAATCGCCACCTCGTTCGGCGTGCTCAGCGGCACGCCCAGCCGCCCCACCATCCACGCCCACTTCTCCCGGAACATCTCCCGAGTCACGATCGCCTCGTGATGCTCCGTCCCCAGTTCCTCCGCCACACGGCGCGCCCACTCCAGATCGTCCCCGACATCATCGCCATCCGTCGCCCCCGCGCAGTAGGTCCGCAATCCGGCAACCCCATCGCGCGCCAGCATCGTCAGCACCGTCGAATCGATCCCGCCCGAGAGCAGCGCACAAGTTGGCACATCCGCGCGCAGGTGCAGCGCCACCGACTCCTCCAACGCACCACGCACGCGCTCCCCCGCCTCCGCAACACTCCCCACATCGAGGGATCCGTCCGGAACACTCCCCCACCACCGCATCAGCCGCACATCCAGCCGACCCTCCGCATCCGCCATCACCTGCGCCATCTCGCCCGGCCCCAGCGCGTGCACGCCCCGGTACATCGTCTCGTTGCCCAAGACCGTGCGGATCGTCGTCAGATACCCGCTCACCATCGCCATGTTCGGCGTGCGCTCCACGCCCGGATGCGCCAGAATCGCCGGGATCTCACTCGCGAACACGAACTCGCGCCCCGCCTCCGCGAAATACAGCGGCTTGATCCCCAGCGCATCCCGCGCCAGCGTCAGCACGCCCCGCTGCACATCCCACACCGCGAACGCGAACATCCCCCGCAGCCGGAACAGCGACTCCACCCCCCACCGCGCAAACGCACGCAGCACCGTCTCGGTATCGCACTTCGACCGAAACCGCACACCCTCCGCTTCCAACGCGCTCCGCACCTCGCGATCGTTGTACAGCATCCCGTTGTACACGATCACGAAGCCGCCCTCCCCGCGCTCCGCCTCCTCCGTCGCCATCGGCTGCGCCCCGCCATCCGAAAGATCGATCACGCTCAGCCGACGATGCGCCAGCACCACCGGACCGCGCGCCCAGTACCCCGCGCCGTCCGGACCACGATGCGCGAGCCGATCGCGCATCATCACCACGCCGCGTTCATCCAACGACGGCGTCGCTCCACCCGGCGCCACAATGCCCACAATCCCGCACATGCTCGCCTTCTTCGGGCCTCAGCGCCCGCTTCCAGCACAAACCCACTCCCGAAACGCCCACCGCGCTCCCTCGACACGCTCCCCCCGCCACCGACGCTCGCACCCGCCGAACCGCGTCCGCACCACCATCACCTCCGGCCCCTCTTCCTCGATGACAACCTCGCCCCGCGCCACCCGCTCCACGCGCCCCAAGCTCCGCCCGATCTCACCCTCGAACCCCAGATACCAGACGCGGTGATCCGCCAGCCGCAACGCCCCGAACGCCGCACACCCCGCATCATCCGGACGCCCATCCACCCGGAATGTCACCAGCACCCGCGCATCCTCATCCGCATCACCCGTGCCCCCCCGCGCGAACATCCAGTCCCAGTGCCACGAACCATCCTCAAGCGTGTGCCGCAGAATCACGCATTCGCCCATGGCTCCAGCATATGGACCCATCTTCCTCCCGAGGCCGATACACTCTTTCCCAAGCCGATACATCGCCACCGCGAGCGGAGCACCACCATGAACACACCACGCATCACCTCCATCTTCGCCATCTCCCTCCTCGCCCTCACCCTCACCGCCTGCTCGGGCCCACGCGCCCTGCACATGGTCGAGGCCTCGGGCGACCGCGCCATGGATCGCTCCCTGTACCAGCTCGCCGCCGAGGAATACGCCGAAATCGTCGATCGACGCCCCTCCCGCTGGGATGCCCATGTCAAGCTCGCCCGCGCCCTCCTGAAGCTGGACCGCCCCCTCGAAGCCCGCGAGCACCTCGAAGTCGCCTACTCCCAGCGCCCCAACAACGAGGAAGTCGTCGAACTCCTCGCCACCGCCATGCTCGAATCCGGGGACATCGCCGCCCTCACCCGTGAACTCCGCGACCGCGCCGAGACCTCCGGAGCCGTCTCCGACTGGGTCCGCCTCGGCATCTTCCTCCTCCGTGCGGGCGACCTCGACGCCTCCGAGACCGCCCTCCTGACCGCCGCCCAACTCGACCGAGGACGGACCATCCAGCCCCAGATGGGCCTCGCCCGCCTCTACGGACGCGCCGGCAACGAGACCAAGGCCCTCAACCGCCTCCGCATGGCCCTCTACATCGATCCCGAGAACCCCGACATCCAGCAAGCCATCCGCTCCTACGGCCAGATCCCCGGCCCCACCTTCTCCATCCCGCCCGTCGAGCGATCCGGCGTCTGACACCCCTCAGACCCGCCCAGACCGCGCATTCATCCACAGCATACCCTACTTTTTACCGAACGCAAGCCGCGTCGCGTTGACATGCGCTCAAGTCTTTCTACAATTCATCCGCAAATATGGATGGATCCACGATCCACATACACGGATGAAGTCTTCTCCCGCCATACCGACCCTTGCCGACCGACTCGCCGCGGTGAGCGAGCCCGTGCGCCTGCGCATCTGCCACATCCTTGAGCAGGCAGAGCTGAGCGTGGGCGAGGTCTCCAATGTCGTCCAGCTCCCCCAGAGCACCGTCAGCCGCCACCTCAAGACGCTCGCGGACACCAACTGGGTCACCAAGCGAGCCGAGGGCACCGCCAAGTACTACCGCCTCCTGCAGGACGATCTGCCGGAGGACACCCGCGCACTGTGGCGGGCGCTCCGCCAGCACCTCGGCGCCGATCCTCTCTTTGATGAGGATGCGGTACGCCTGAAGGTGGTCCTCGCGGAGCGACGCTACGACTCGCTCGCCTTCTTCGGTCGCGTCGCGGGCGAGTGGGATCGTCTCCGTCAGGAACTCTTCGGCCAGCACTTCACCGCGCCCGGGCTGCTCGCGCTGCTTCCTCCGGACTGGATCGTCGCGGACATCGGCTGCGGCACGGGGAATGTCGCGGAGATCCTCTCGCCCTGCGTACAGGAAGTCATCGCGGTCGATCCCTCCGAGCCGATGCTGCGGGCTGCGCGCAAACGGCTCGCGGACTGCCGGAATATTCGCTTCGCGCACGGCTCGCTCTCGGACCTTCCCGTGGATGATGCCGCCGCGCACGCCGCGACGCTCGTCCTCGTGCTCCACCATGTCAGCGATCCCGAGAATGCACTGCGCGAAGTCCGTCGCATTCTCAAACCCGACGGACGCATCCTCATCATCGACATGCTCGAACACGATCACACCATCTTCAAGCAGTCCATGGGCCACGCGCACCTCGGCTTCAATCCCGACACCGTCAAACAACTCCTCTCCGATGCCGGATACACCAACCCGCGCATCGCACCACTCCCGACCGAAGCGACATCACGCGGCCCCGGCCTCTTCGTCGCCACCGCGAACAACCCCTCCACCCGCTGACTCGCAGAACAATCCGATACTCACAAGAAACACACGATTCACAAGCAATTCAAGGAGCAAAGCGTGACCACCGCATCGACACAGAAGACATTCCTCAACACAGGCCTCGCACTGTCGTGCGACCTCCAGCACAAGGTCCGGGATCTCTCCAAGGAGGCCATCACCTACGGGCGTCACGAGATCACGCTCGCCGAGCACGAGATGCCCGGACTCACCGCCTGCCGCGACGAGTACGGCAGCAAGCAACCCCTCAAGAACGCCCGCGTCATGGGCTCGCTCCACATGACGATCCAGACAGCAGTCCTCATCGAGACGCTCCAGGATCTCGGCGCGGATGTCCGCTGGGCCTCCTGCAACATCTTCTCGACGCAGGACCACGCCGCCGCCGCGGTCGTCGCCGGACGCGAGGGCAAGAAGGGCACGCCCGTCTTCGCCTGGAAGGGCGAGACGCTCGAGGAGTACTGGTGGTGCACGCTCCAGGCGCTCGCATGGCCGCAGGCCGACGCCAACGGATCCAACGGCCCGCACATCATCGTCGATGACGGCGGCGACGCCACCATGCTCATTCACGAGGGCGTCAAGGCCGAGATCGCATTCGAGAAGGACGGCACGCTCCCCGACCCGGACTCCACCGAGAACGAGGAGTTCAAGGTCGTCCTCGCGCTGCTCCGCGACAAGGTCCAGGAAGACGGCAACTTCTTCCGGCGCATGGTCCCCGGCATCCGCGGCGTCTCCGAGGAAACCACCACCGGCGTTCATCGTCTCTACCAGATGCAGGAGTCCGGAACACTCCTCTTCCCCGCGATCAATGTCAACGACTCGGTCACCAAGAGCAAATTCGACAACCTCTACGGCTGTCGCCATTCACTCGTCGACGCCATCAACCGCGCCACCGATGTGATGCTCTCGGGCAAGGTCTGCCTGGTCTGCGGCTACGGCGATGTCGGCAAGGGCTCCGTCGAGTCCCTCGCAGCCCAGAAGGCACGCGTCATGACGACCGAGGTCGATCCCATCTGCGCCCTTCAGGCCTGCATGGACGGCCACGAGGTTGTGACCATTGATGATGTCGTCTCGAAGGTCGATGTCTTCGTCACCGCCACGGGCAACAAGGACATCATCACCGTCGAGCACATGAAGAAGATGAAGCACAACGCCATCGTCTGCAACATCGGCCACTTCGACAACGAGATCGAGATGTACAAGCTCGAGAAGCTCGTCAAGGAGGGCAAGGTCGAGAAGATCAAGGTGAAGGATCAGGTGCACGAGTTCCGCTTCAAGAAGGAAGCCGGCTGCGAGCCGCACTCGATCATCATCCTCGCCGAAGGCCGACTCGTGAACCTCGGCTGCGCCACCGGACACCCCTCCTTCGTCATGTCCAACTCGTTCACCAACCAGACCATCGCGCAGGTCGAGCTCTGGCAGAACAACGAGCAGTACGAGAAGAAGGTCTACACGCTCCCGAAGCACCTCGACGAGAAGGTCGCCATGCTCCACCTCGACAAGCTCGGCGCGAAGCTCACCAAGCTCTCCCCCGAGCAGGCCGAGTACATCGGCGTCCCGGTCGACGGACCCTACAAGCCCGAGCACTACCGCTATTGATCACCCATCCCCGATGAACCCCACGCCGTCATCCGCCAACGCGGGTGACGGCGCTTCACATCACAATCAACCCAGCGAAAGCATCACCATGCACATCGCCGACATCTTCACCGAACGAGGCCAGACTTTCTCCTTCGAGTTCTTCCCGCCGAAGACCGCCGACTCCGCCGCCTCGCTCTTCGACAACATCGCGGAACTCATCCCGCTCAAGCCCTCGCATGTCTCGGTCACCTACGGCGCCGGCGGCGGCACGCGCAAAGTCACGCACGACCTCGTCGTCCGCATCAAGCAGCAAACGCCGCTCGAAGTCATGCCGCACCTCACCTGCGTCGGGCACACCGAGGCGGAGATCTACGACATCCTCGAGGGATACGCCTCGGCGGGCATCAGCAACATCCTCGCCCTCGGCGGCGATCCCCCGAGGAACGCCCCGAACTACGATCGCTCACTCGATGCGTTCCGCTACGCGAGCCAACTCGTCCAGTACATCCGCAAGTTCAAGGACCGCCACGCGGGCACCGCCATCGGCGACCCGCGCGGCTTCGGCATCGCCGTCGCCGGATTCCCCGAGGGCCACCCCTCGACACCCAACCGGGTCAAGGAGATCGAGCACCTCAAGGCCAAGGTCGACGCCGGCGCCGACTGCATCATAACCCAGCTCTTCTTCGACAACCGCGACTTCTACGACTTCCGCGAGCGCTGCGAACTCGCCGGCATCACCGTGCCCATCGTCGCGGGCATCATGCCGGTCACCAGTTCCTCCGGGCTGATGCGCATGGCCGATCTCGCCGCGGGCGCCCGCTTCCCAGCACGCCTTCTCCGCGCCATCAGCCGGTGTAACGGCAGGGCAGACGCCACCCGGCGCGTCGGCATCCACTGGGCCACCGAACAGTGCCGCGACCTGCTCGACAACGATGTCGCGGGCATCCACTTCTACACCCTCAACAAGTCCACCGCGACACGCGAGATCTACGCGTCCCTGGGCGTGGAGACCTCGCTCGACCTCGCCGCGGACATCCCCGCTCCGTGAGGTCCGGTAACAGCTAAACCCTACAAATGATACTTTTCGGTAAGTGCTTACCCGTGGGCACCACTTGCATAAAGGACATATCATAGTCCATACCGATGATTTGTTTGGAGGATCCTGCCATGCCTGCCGGGCCCGCAAAAGACCTCATACGAATGCCTGAGGACGAGATTCGTGGCGTGATCGCCCGGCTCGACACCTCGCAGTCACAAAGCA
>REDD01000153.1 GCA_007693725.1 Phycisphaeraceae bacterium | reverse complement strand
CAAGTAGCGGGGACAGGATTCGAACCTGTGACCTCCGGGTTATGAGCCCGACGAGCTACCAGACTGCTCTACCCCGCAATCGTGGCCGAAAGGTACGCTGCCTGAACGCGGATGTCAAGCGTGGCGGAAGGATTTTGTGAGGGCATTACGAGGCCGCGCCGGCCGGTGCGTTCTGGTGGCCGAAGCGTTTCATGGCCGCGGTTCCGAGTTTCCTGCCGACCTCCCACGCGGGGCCGGGGAACCTGTGGCACGCCGCGACGGTGGCTTCGAAGGCCTTGGCGATGTCGATCGCATCGTTCTCGCTGAGCACGAGTGGGGGGATCAACTTGATGACATCGAGTCGGTGGCCCGCCACCTGCGCGAGGATCCGGTGGTCGGACAGCAGCGGCATGAGGATCGCCTGGCAGAAGAGACTCTGATCCATTTTGTGCAGGAGTTCCCAGCCGACTCGGAGTCCGGGGGAGCGTGGGGGGCCGAATTCGATGGCGACCATCAGCCCCTTGCCGCGTACGGACTTCACCATCTCGTAGGGCTGGAGATGGCTTCGCAGGTGGGCCAGCAGCGACTCGCCGACGGATGCGGTGTGCTCGATGATTCGTTCTTCCCGGATGTAGTGCAGGGTGGCAAGTCCGGCCACCATCGCGAGGTCGTTCATGCCGAAGGTCACTTGGTGCACGCAGCACCGTGACATGCTCGAAAAGACGCGGTTGCAGATCCAATCCTTCATGAGCACGGCCCCGGAGGGGATGTATCCGCCGCCGAGCGCCTTGGCGATCACCATGATGTCGGGCTCGATGCCCCAGTGCTCGCAGGCGAACATCTTGCCCGTCCGTCCGATGCCGGTCTGGACCTCATCGACGATCAGGAGCCCCTTGTGCCGGTGGCACAGTTCGAGGGCGTTCTGGAGGTAACTGTCGTCGGGGATATTGACGCCCTTGCCCTGGATCGGCTCGACGATGAACGCGGCGACATCACCGGCGGAGAGCGCTGATTCGAGCGCTGCGAGATCGTTGAAGGGGATTCGTGTTGTGAATTCCGGCAGCGGGCCGAAGCCATCGCGAAACTCATCGTTGCCGTTGACTGAAAGTGCGCCGAGCGTGAGACCGTGATACGCACGGTCGCAGAAGATCACTCTGCGCTTTCCGGTGGCGCGCCGGGCCATCTTGATGGCCGCCTCGACTCCCTCGGTTCCCGAATTACAGAAGTAGACCTTGCCGAGTCCATCGGGTGCGATCCGGACGAGTTCTTCGGCGAGAGCGCCGGCGAGTCGGAAGGGTCCGATGCCGGGAAGACTCGGAAGATCGCTCCCGATCGCGTCCTGGATCGCTCGTCCGATGCCGGGATGGTTCCTGCCGAGCGCGTAGACGCCGTAACCGCCGAGGCAGTCGATGTACCTTTGTCCTTCGGCGTCAAAGAGATAGGCGCCGTAACCCCTGACATAGTCGGTGTCGAAACCGATCGTCCGAAGCATCTGCGCATACGCCGGGTTGACATACTCGGCGTGAGACTGCACGGTCCTCCCGGAGTGGCTCGCTAACACATCATCGAGGCGGAAGGGGTTGGATTGCATCCGAGACTCCAAAGTTCAATCGGCCGTTGACTTCACGGCGGCGATGCACGGTTCAAGGTCGACAAGCGTATTCAGGTGTCGGTCGCTTGTCTGGCGGGGGGATGGCTGCCGGGCGTTTCGGAGATTTTCCTGCCCTGGAACCGGTCGAGCAACGCCAGGAGTGCCGGGAGGATGACCAGCGTCGCGAGCATGCAGGTGAGCGCACCGATGGCCATCAGCGCTCCCAGACTCTGCAATCCCCGGTGGTGCGCTGTCAGGAGTGACCCGAATCCGATGGCGGTGGTCGTTGCGGTCAGGGCGATCGCACGGGAAGTCGCCCCGGTGTTGTGCGGCGTGCTGCGGGTCTCTCGCCAGCGATGGACCATGTGCACGCCGCCGTCGACGCCGAGGCCGACCAGAATCGGGACAGCAAAGAAATTTGCAAGATTGAATCCGAGTCCGGAGAGAGCCATGACTTCGAGGAGCCAGACAAGCCCGATGGCAAGGGCAGCAAGACAAACAACGACATCGCCGATGCGCCTGAAATCCACCAGGATCATCGCCGCGACAATGACGCCCGCGAAGATCGTCATCAGGATGAATGCCCGGCGCATTTCGAGCAGCGACTCGTAGTGCGTGATGGGAACACCCGTGGCGTCGTGGTCGATCTCGCGAAGGTCGTGAACAAATTGTGACAGCGGTTCGAGTTCCCAGAGCGTGTCCTGAGGATGAATGCGCACCAGGTATCGCCCCTCATCGGAGATGTACTTGCCGACGATGGCCGTGGGGACTGCCTCCGGCATCGACATGGTTGCACCATCGAGAATCGCGCGTGCGATACCGCTCGATCGCTGCGCGAGCTGACGGATCTCCTCCGCCGCAGCATCCGCATCGTCGGTCGCGAGGCGGTCGGCGGCGTGCTGCGCTCTGGAGAGCAGATCGCTCATGATCGAGCGGGTGCGATCGTCGCCCTCGGGAATCAGAGCGACCATCGAGCGGAGTTCGCGGACCGCGCGGTCGAGAGCATCGCGGAGATCGGCGTCGGCTTGGGCATCGTCGATGCCGGTGTCGGCGATCAATGTCCGGGTATGGGCTCGGTCGGGAGTATCCGGCTCGACCAGATCGAGAATGCTCCGGACGGATCCGATCGATGACTTACGGCTTGATGCCTCGACGATCTCGCCGACATGATCGAGCGATTCGGTGATGATCGCCCCGAACCATGTCTCGGCGACCGAATCCTCGCGCACCCGCTGCTCCCACTCGACGGATTCCAGTCCTTCGGATTGGAGCTTCAGCAGGTTGTACTCGAACCGGACGATGCCGGGCGCCATGAAGAGCGAGAGCGTGATGACAAGGAGTACGCCAAGGAAAATCCCCGGATGCTTGTGGACCACGGCGATCTTCGGCGGTGTCGTCGGGATGCCGGTCGCCCGCGGTGTCGCGGCGATCAGCCCACGCCTGTCGAGAAGCACGATCATGGAAGGCAGCACGAATGTCATGCTCACCAGACAAAGCAGCAGCCCCGATCCAGCAATAATGCCAAGCTCGCGGAGCCCGCCGAAGCCGGTGAGGAGCGCACTGAAGAAGACGGCGCTCGAAGTCAGAGAGCCGGTGATGTTCCCACGGCACGCCGTTCGGATGGCGATCGGCAGTGCATCTTCGAGGTTGTGCTTCGCCCGGGCCTCGCGGTAGCGCGAGATCACATGCACGCCGTAGTCAAGACCGACGCCGACCAGCACCAGCATGAACACGATGCTGAGCAGGTTGAGTCTGCCTACGAAGAGCGTGGCGACTCCGTAGGTCCAACCTCCGGCGATCAGGAGCGCAACGATCGCAAGCAGGGGCAGGACTAGACTTCTCATAAAGAGGACGACGACACACGAGCAAAGCACGAGAGCGATCGACGCCGCACGAATCATGTCCGTGTCGGTGGTCGCCATCTCGTCGGCCTGAAGCACCGGGCGGCCGGTCAGTCCGATCTCGACATCGGGATGCAGGGGGCCGATGCTTGCCAGGACACTTCGGATGTCGCGGAGCGGCTGATCGATCACGGCCAGCGTCTCGTAATCCTTCTGCGGCATGATCTCGATGAAGTAGAGTTCGCCGCTCTCGGATGTGAAATATTCACGCCGGAGGTCCCAGGGTTGATTCTGTTGCTGCTCGGGCAGCGCCGGCAGCAGTGCATCCAGAACCAGTACCGCGCTGCTTCCGACACGCTCCTGCTCCTCTGGCGGCATCGTGGGGCGGGTTCGCAGCGAGCGGAGCATGTCGGTCGCTCCCAGCATCAGATCCCCCGCGGGCGCCCCGGTCGCGAGCATCCCGAGGCCGTCCCGGGCTTCGGCCAATTCATCCAACTCGGTGTCGCTCGCCGCGTGGGCGATGAGCCGGGCTTGCTCAACGGGCTCGACCCATGCATGGACGCTCAGTAGACTGGGAAGCGCCTTCAGTTCCGAGACGATGTCGTCAACGCACCGCTCCGCCGCATCGGGGTTTCCGGCGGCATCGACCACGACATAGATGAATTCGAGGTCCCCGAACTCATCGAGAAACCTGCGGTAGCTCTGGAGATAGTCACGATCGGGGGCGATCAGACTGTCGGTGTCGGAGTCGAGTTGGAGTGTCGTCGCCGCATAAATGCCGCAGGCAATCGCCAGCACAACCGAGACGATCAGTGTGGCCAGCGGGGCACGAAGGACAAAGGCGGCAATACTGTTGAGAATCCGGATACGCATGCGGGAGATGGTACCGAGCCGCTTGGCAGCGATCAGGAATTGGGTACCATGTCGCAACCCTGCGGGGCTCATGGAAACCACCGACCGCGATGCCGCCATCCAGCAAGCTGAATCTGCGAAGACGACATCTTCTGGGCATAGAAGATCTGTCGCCCGCTGATATTGTCCAACTCCTCGATGAAGCGCAGAGATTCAAGGCGGTCGTGGGGCGGAGCGAATCGCTTGACACGCTCCGCGGCAGAACGGTCGTCAACCTCTTTTTCGAGAACTCGACCCGGACGCGTATGTCCTTCGAGATGGCGGCGAAGCGGCTGGGGGCGTATGTCGTCAATTTCGATGTCAGCACGAGCAGCTTCCGCAAGGGGGAGACGCTGCTGGACTCCATCCAGACGATCGCCGCGCTCGGGGCGGACTACATCGTGATGCGCCACGCCTCTTCCGGGGCTGCCCGTTTCATTTCACCACACTTCGATGCCGCGGTGATCAACGCCGGGGATGGCGAACACGAGCATCCCACGCAGGCGCTGCTCGATGTGTTCACGATTCGTGAAGCGTTGGGAAGGGTCGAGGGGCTGAAGGTCGCCATCGTCGGCGATATTCTGCACAGCCGGGTTGCCCGTTCGCTCATCTGGTGCCTCAAGAAGCTGGGCGCCGAGGTTGTGGTTGTGGGACCGAGCACGCTCTGTCCCGTGCAGTTCCAGGCGTTCGGAGTGCGGGTCTCAAACGATTTCGAATCCGGGATCTCCGGCGCGGATGTCATCTACATCCTCCGGATCCAGCTCGAGCGTCAGCGCGTCGGAAGGTTTCCGTCACTCGCCGAGTACAGACGGATGTACGGCCTCGATGAGGAGCGTTTGCACGCTGCCAAGGCGAATGTGCTCGTGATGCACCCCGGACCGGTCAACAGGGGGGTCGAGATCACGGATGAGGTGATGCGCCGCCGGAACTCCCTCGTCGTGCAGCAGGTCGAGAACGGTGTTCCGGTGCGGATGGCGGTGCTCTCGTTGCTCGATCCCTCGTTCTCGGAGGCGCGATGACTCCCGTCGCAACAGACCTGTTTCTCCGCAACGCCGGCGTGTACGGATCGGAGCATCCCGCGGGAGATCAACTGGACATACGGATTCGACGGGGCGTCCTGGCGGAGATCGGTCGGAATCTCAGTCCGACCGAGCAGGAAATCATCATCGATGCTTCGGGCTTGATCGCGGCGCCGGGATTCATTGACCTCCACACCCATCTTCGCGAACCCGGCGGAGAGCACTCGGAGACGATCGAGTCCGGGTCGCATGCCGCGGCGAGGGGTGGGTTCACGCGCATCTTCTGCATGCCGAACACGATGCCGACCTGCGACTCCACCGCATCGGTGAAGCAGATCATCGATCGTGCCCGTGAGGGCAGCGGCGTCCGTGTCTATCCGGTGGCGTCCGTGACGCGCGGCCTGAGCGGCGAGCAGTTGACGGACTTCGGGGCACTCCAGCGGGCCGGAGCGGCCGCGTTTTCAGACGACGGCAAGCCCGTGCCGGACGCCGAGATCATGCGGTTCGCGCTGGAGTGCACGCGCGACATCGGATCGGTCATCTTCGATCACTGCGAAGACATGTCGCTGACCGGCGAGGGCGTCATGCACGAAGGGACCGTGGCCTACCGCCTGGGGCTCCGCGGCATCCCGAGAGCGAGCGAGTCCACACTGGTCGCAAGAGATTGCGAACTGTCGATGGCGACCGGCGGCAGACTGCACATCTGCCATGTCTCGAACATGGACTCCGTCGAGATCATCCGCTTCTACAAATCCCGAGGCGCTCCCGTGACCGCGGAAGTCTCGCCCCATCATCTGGTGTTCTCGGAAGATCGTGTCGGAGATTACGACACCAACGCCAAGATGAAGCCGCCGCTGTGCGAAGAGGCGGATCGGCAGGCACTCATCACGGCGTTGGAAGATGGAACCATCGATTGCATCGCGACGGACCACGCCCCGCATGCCCCAAACCTGAAAGCCGACACATTCGACCGGGCGCCCTTCGGGATCATCGGGATGGAAACCGCGTTCCCCGTGCTCTACACGAACTTTGTCGCGACGGGGCGGTGGACGATCGAGTTTCTGATCGAGCGCATGACCGCCGCGCCCGCCAGAGTCATGAACAGGAGCCAGTGGTGCGGGATGCCGATGGGGACGCGTCCGCACATCGCGCTGCTCGATGTCGAGACCGAGTACGAATTCGCCGTCGACATGCTCGGTTCAAAGAGTCGCAACTGTCCGTGGCTCGGTTCCCGGCTCCGCGGGCGTTCGGTCTTGACCATCGCCGCCGGACACCTCGCGTACATCGACCGTCAGCGCTTCCCCGATCTCGAAGAGGTGACGATGTGAGCATGATCAGGGACAGGTCTTCAGATTCTGTTCACGATTTTCTGCGTGACGACAATGAACGGGATGGTCGATGACGGTGAACGCGGCGCTCGAAAAGCTGAAGTCCGCGTGGCGGCGGACGGGATCACTGATCTCTGTCGGACTCGAGCCGGCAGACCGGTATCTCCCGAAGGGCTTTCGCCACACTGTGGAGGATCACGAGCGGTTCCTGCGGCTCGTGATCGAGGCCGCCGCTCCATGCGTTCCGGCATTCAAGTTCAACATGGCCCACTTCGAGGCGTTCGGGAGCAGTGGGTGGGCCATGCTCGAGCGCGTTCGCGCGAGCATCCCGAACGACTGCTTCGTGATCATGGATGGCAAGCGCGGAGACATCGGCACTTCCTCCGAGCACTATGCCAGGTCTGTCTATGAGCATCTCAACGCGGATGCCGCGACGGTGAATCCCTTGATGGGCGCCGATGCCGTCGCGCCGTTCCTCGATTATTCCGAGCGGCTGACCTTCTTGCTCACATTGACCAGCAACCCCGGTGCGGATGATTTTCTGCTCGATCGTGACCTCTTCCTGCGCATCGCGGAACGAGCGGCGGCGTGGAACACCCACGATCAGGTCGGTCTGGTCGTCGGAGCGACCCGGCCCGAGCAACTCCGGGCCATTCGAGCCATGACGCCGCGGATGCCCTTCCTTATCCCGGGCGTCGGGGCGCAGGATGGTGATCTGGCCGGTGCGGCAGCCGGTGCGAGGTGTCAAGCGAGCGACTTCCCGGGGTTCCTGATTCATGTCACGCGCGGAATCCTTCCGCCGCCCGAAGCACACTCGGACCACCTCGAAGCCATCACGAAGAAGATCCAGCTCTGGCAGACAAGGATTCAGGATGCCATGAATCAGCCCGGTCCCCGCGGGAGCACACCATGATCGAGAACCTGGAGCCCGACGCATTACTTGAACAGCGTGTGCTTGCGATTCTGGAATCGACCGGGGCGCTCAAGTCCGGGCACTTCATCCTTTCCAGCGGCCTCCACTCGGATCAGTACTGCCAGTGCGCAGCCCTCTTCGAGCACCCCGGCTACGGTGCGGAAGTCGCCGACCTCTTCGCTGCCCAATTACCAAGGGAACTCCACCCCGAGATCGTTCTGGCCCCCGCGCTGGGCGGGATTCTCTGGGGCTACGAGCTCGCCCGTGTCTTCGGTGTCCGTTCGGTGTTTGCCGAGCGCGATCCGTCGACCCGGAGATTCGTACTCAGACGCGGATTCGCCATTCCGCCAGGGGCTCGGGTGCTCCTCGCGGAGGATGTCATCACCACCGGCGGGTCGGTGCTCGAACTCCTCCCCCTCGTCACGGAGGCCAAAGCGCAGCCCATCGCCATCGGAGCCGTCGTCGATCGCAGCAAGGGTGGTTTCCAGCATGCAGAGGCGCGACGGGGCATACCCTTCTTGGCTCTCTGCCGCTTGAACTTCATGACCTATTCCTCGGATGCTCTACCCAAGCATCTCGCAGGAATCCCCGCTACAAAGCCGGGCAGCAAACCCGGCGCCGACCGCTGACCTCATCCTTGTCGATTGTTCTCAGGAACTGGATAGCTCCCCACCATGTCCGACCATAAACCAGAACGAGCGAGCACCTCTGCCGCCACCCTGCCGATCGAATCCAAAGCGCCCGCCAGCATGCGCGGGGCCGAAGAAGCCGGGGCTCCTCCGGTGACGGCTCGACTGACCTTAGAGGATGGATCCATCCACCACGGTGTGTCCTTTGGGGCGCAGCGATCCGTGCCCGGGGAGGTCGTGTTCACGACCGGCATGGTCGGGTACCCCGAGACTCTCACCGACCCCTCGTACAGGGGGCAGATCGTCGTGCTGACCTATCCGTTGATCGGCAACTACGGCGTTCCCGAGTCGCGCGTCACCTCCTACCGGTTGGACGAGGCGTTCGAGTCGGATCATGTACAGATCGCCGGACTCATCGTTGGCGATTACTCACCCAAGTATTCGCACTGGCACGCCCGCCGCTCATTAGCACAGTGGCTGTGCCAGGACGGTATCCCGGCATTGACCGGCATCGACACCCGCTCCCTGACGCAACGCCTGCGCGAGCGTGGCTCGATGCTGGGGAAGATCGAGTTCGACAACGACCCGGTCGAGTTCGAGGATCCCAACTCCCGAAACCTTGTGGCCGAGGTCTCCGTCCGCGAGCCGATCCTCTACCAGCCCCAAGGCGCAACGCCGACAAGGCGCATTCTGCTGTACGACACGGGCGCCAAGCACAACATCGTGCACTGCCTGGTCCGCCGCGGCGCTGAGGTGCTCCGGGTGCCACACGATTTCGACATCGACGGCGAGCGGTTCGATGCGGTGATGCTCTCCAACGGTCCGGGCGACCCCCAGATGGCCGAGAAGACCATCGTGCAGGTCCAGCGCATTCTCGAGCGTGGTACGCCCCTCTTCGGCATCTGCCTGGGAAATCAGTTGCTCGCCCGCGCGATCGGGGCCGAGACCTACAAGCTCAAGTACGGGCACCGCGGGCAGAATCAGCCGGTCATCGAGAGCGGCACGAACCGATGCATGGTCACCAGCCAGAACCATGGCTTTGCGGTCGACTCGACATCCCTGCCGAAAGATTGGCGTGTGTGGTTCGAGAATCTCAACGACGGATCAAACGAGGGCATACGCCACGCGTGGGCTCCGTTCCGATCCGTGCAGTTCCACCCAGAAGCAAATCCCGGCCCGGTGGATGCCGAATCGCTCTTCGACGATTTCATCGAGATGATTTCCTGACAACCGTATCCGGTCGGCCGAACCAACTCCCTATCCAAGAATACAGAGCATGCCCAGCGAGAAACCGAACACTGTCCTGATCCTCGGCTCATCCGCGCTCAAGATCGGCGAAGCCGGCGAGTTTGACTATTCCGGCTCGCAGGCGATCAAGGCCCTCAAGGAAGAGGGCATACGAACGATCCTCATCAACCCCAACATCGCGACGATTCAGACCTCCGAGCAACTCGCTGACGAAGTCTATTTTCTTCCCATCACACCGGACTTCGTCGAGCGCGTCATCGAGCGCGAGCGACCCGACGGCCTGCTGCTCTCCTTCGGCGGCCAGACCGCCCTCAACTGCGGACTGCGCCTCGACGAGAGCGGCGTCCTCGCAAAGCACAACATCAAAGTTCTGGGAACGCCGGTGCGCGCCATCCGCGACACGGAAGATCGCGACCTCTTCGTGAAGCGGCTCAACGAAATCGATGCCAAAGCCCCGCGATCGCGAGCCGCGACATCCGTTTCTGAGGCGATCGAGGTCGCTCGCGAGTTGGGCTTCCCTGTGATGGTGCGTGTGGGCTTCGCGTTGGGCGGCTTGGGGTCCGGGCTCTGCCGCGACGAGGCCGCGCTGCGTTTGCTCGCCGGGAAGGGTTTGGCGCACACACATCAGATTCTCGTCGAAGAATACCTGGAGGGTTGGAAAGAGATCGAGTACGAGGTCGTTCGCGACCAGTTCGATAACTGCATCACCGTCTGCAACATGGAAAACTTCGATCCTCTCGGCATCCATACCGGAGAATCGATCGTGGTCTGCCCCAGCCAGACCCTCACCAACCACGAGTACCACAAACTCCGTGCGATCGCGATCAAGGTCATCCGCCACCTCGGCATCGTCGGCGAGTGCAACATCCAGTACGCGCTCGATCCGAACTCCGACGATTACCGCATCATCGAAGTCAACGCACGACTCTCCCGCTCATCCGCGCTCGCGTCCAAGGCGACCGGCTATCCGCTCGCTTTCGTCGCGGCCAAGTTGGCGCTCGGCTACGGCCTCCACGAACTGCCCAACGCGATCACCAAGGTCACAAAGGCGTTCTTCGAGCCCGCGATCGACTATTGCGTGGTCAAGATACCCAGATGGGATCTCGGAAAATTCCGGAATGTCTCGCGCAGAATCGGCTCCGGCATGAAATCCGTCGGAGAGGTCATGGCCATCGGCAGAACCTTCGGAGAAGCCATCCAGAAGGCTATACGCATGCTCGACATCGGCAGGTATGGCCTCGTCGCCAACGAGCCCGCCGATGCGGTTGCAGACAAGGACCTCGAACGCGAGATCGCCCAGCCGACCGAAGAGCGCATTTTCTATGTGATCGATGCACTGGAACGCGGCTGGTCCGTCGACCGGGTCCACACCCTCTCGCACATCGACGAGTGGTTCCTCGACAAGCTCGAACACATCGTCCACATCGCTTCGAAGCTCCGTGACCTCAAGCGATCCGATCCGGATCTTCTCGAAGAGCCCCTGCTCCGCGAGGCGAAAGTACGCGGCTATTCCGATGAACAGATCGCCCGTCTCACAGGACTGAGTGCCGAAGGCATCCGGAAACGCCGTGTCGAGCTCTCCATTTCTCCGGTCGTCCGCCAGATCGACACCATGGCCGCGGAGTACCCCGCGCAGACCAACTATCTCTACCTCACCTATTCCGGTGATCGGGACGATGTGGACCTCCCCGTCGATAACGCGGTCCTCCTTCTCGGATCAGGCGTCTACCGCATCGGATGCTCTGTGGAATTCGACTGGTGCTGCGTCAACGCCGGGTACACGCTTCGCGAGCTCGGATACCGCACCGTCATGCTCAACTACAACCCCGAGACGGTTTCCACCGACTACGACGAGTTCGACCAGCTCTTCTTCGATGAGATCTCTTTCGAATCCGTCCTTGAAATCTGCGAAAAGGTCAAGCCGATCGGCGTCGTCGTATCGATGGGGGGCCAGATCTCGAACAATCTCGCGATGCGCCTGCACAACGCCGGGATCCGCATACTCGGCACCAGCGCTCAATCGATCGACAACGCGGAGAATCGCCACAAGTTCTCCTCCATGCTCGACCGTCTCGACATCGACCAGCCCGAGTGGGCCGAACTGGCCGGGCTTGATGACGCCCGCGCATTCGCCGTCAAAGTCGGCTACCCGGTCCTCGTCCGACCTTCCTATGTCCTCTCCGGCGCTGCGATGGCCGTGGTTTCCAACGACGAAGAACTCTCGACATACCTCAAGCAGGCCGCCCGTGTCAGCCGTGAATTCCCGACGGTCATCTCGAAGTTTCTCGAGAACGCCAAGGAGATCGAATACGACGCCGTCGCACAGGACGGCGAGATCGTCGTGTACGCCATCTCGGAGCATGTCGAGAACGCAGGCGTGCACTCCGGCGATGCCACGCTTGTCTTCCCACCCCAGCGCACATATCAGGAAACCATCCGCCAGGTCCGACTCATCGCCCGGAAGATCGCCCGCGACCTGAACATCAACGGACCCTTCAACATCCAGTTCATCGCGAAGGACAACTCGGTCAAGGTCATCGAGTGCAACCTCCGCGCCTCAAGATCCTTCCCCTTCGTCTCCAAGGTGCTCCGCCAGAACTTCATCGAGTACGCCACCAAGGTCATCGTCGGCCAGCGCGTTCCGAAACCCGACACCAGCGTCTTCGAGCTCAACCATGTCGGCGTCAAGGCGGCCCAGTTCTCCTTCTCGCGTCTCGACGGGGCCGATCCGACGCTGGGGGTCGAAATGGCCTCGACCGGCGAGGTCGGCTGCCTCGGGGACGACTTCCACGAGGCCCTCCTCAAGGCGATGCTCTCGGTCGGGTACCGCCTCCCGATCCGATCGGTGCTCCTCTCCCTCGGGCCCATCGAGTCCAAGGCCGAGCTGCTCCCCTCCGTCCAACGCCTCGCCGACTCCGGCATCATCCTTTATACGAGCAAGGGGACCGCGGCCTTCCTCGAGAACGCCGGCATCCAGACCAAGGTCCTGGAATGGCCCTTGGATGAGACCTCCCCGAACTGTCTCGAGGTCATCCACGAGCGCAAGGTCGATCTGGTCATCAACATCCCGAAAAACGACCGACCAGACGAACTCACCAACGGCTACAAGATCCGCCGGGCCGCCGTGGACTACAACATCCCCCTGATCACCAACCGCCAGATCGCGGCCAGGTTCATCGAGGCGTTCTCCCGAACGAGCGTCCAGGATCTCGCCGTCAAGCCCTGGTCCGCCTACACCCAGACCTGATCTCCTACCGAGTGAGTACGGTTTCTGGAAGTGTACCCCCTCCAAATAGGTGGTAAAAATGGTGTGTCAACCCACACTGAGGTGGATATTTGGTGGCATATCCTGCGCTATCCCCTTGCAAACTCCCAGTTTGGCAGGATAGTTAAGGGAATAAATGGGGTCGAGAGGTGCAGAAGCCCTGCCCCTTGTCCGATCTCCCTCTGGAGAGGGCGTATCCCAGTATGCCGCTGGGATCGCATTGCAATTGAGGGTTCTCTCACCGTCAGGCCGACGGGGTCGCATCCCGTGCCTGCGTTTTTTATGGATCGTGAAAGGAGTGAGAGCAGTGAAGACTTTGAAGTGTTCCTGTATCGCGCTGACGGCTATGGCTGGGGCTGCCCTGGCTTTGTCGTCCGCAACACTGGCCGAGACCGGCCTCTCCAGCACGGCGAGTTCTGCTCGCCCTGCTCAGTTTTACACCTCTGCCACCGTAGACATGCCGATCCGCTCGCAGGGGATGCCCCTTGAGTCCCTGCCGGAAGCGGCCACCGACCTGAACGCGGTGCGAGCCGCGGCCTACGCCAGCATCATGGCGGCAGGCACCGACGGCTTCACCCTGGATGGGCGTCGGGTCACGCTGCACACCCTCGACATCGATGCGTTTGAAGCCATCGATTTCGATGACTTCATGGCAATGCAGGGTGGCGATCTGATTCAGATTCGCGATGCCGACCGCCAGGCCAACTGCGCCTGCCCCTTCGGTGACTGCGTCGTGCCCTCAGGGCCGAACGCCATCAACGAGCTCACTGCCAGCCCCGGTGCCGAGCCCCCCTGCAATGATCCCGGCTACGACCGCCAGAACAACTACTGCGTGGGCCCGACACCGCCGGCATTCGCAGTCGCTTCGGCCCTTCCGGTGGTGAACATCAACGCCGAGGGCACCTACACGATCTGCGGCCAGTCGGGTGTCGTGCCGAATACCACCGGCACTGACTTCGACACCTACCGTCTCCTCCTCAGCAATGATTTCAGTCTCCAGTTCACTGCCCAGTATGACCAGTTCGGCGGGCGTTTCTCGCTCTGGTACGCGCCGTTCAACGGTGGGTGCGCAGTGCTCGGAACACCCCTGCTGGACTGCGATGATCCGAACTTCCTCGGCTACTGCGTCATCGCATCACGCGGCGTTTTCGGTGGTTTCCCGGGTGCTGTGACTCAATGTAGCTCAGCACCACTGCTCGTCGATGGCAGCGGCAATCCTGCTCCCGTCGGTCTCCCTTCGGGCGAGTACGGCCTCTTCCTCGGTGCGGCGTTCGCCAACACCCTCTGCACCTCATGGTACAACGCCACCATCATCGTGACGGAAATCCCCGAGGGGGCTTGCTGCACCGGCGCAACCTGCACGGTCACCAGCTACGAGGGCTGCCTCACGCTCGGCGGCGTCTACCGCGGCGACAACACAGACTGCTCGCCCAACCCGTGCTGCGCGGTCAACACTTCTGGCGCGAACTACACGGAAGCCGAGGGCTCCTGCGCGACCGTCCAGAATCCCGACCTCAACGGCGGCTGCATCACCGGCGGTGGATTCGAGATCTTCGAGGACAGCTTCGAAACCAACC
>REDD01000176.1 GCA_007693725.1 Phycisphaeraceae bacterium | reverse complement strand
CACAATCACAGTCCCAATCGGGTTCGATCGGGTCTTCATCCGGAGCGTTACGCCCATGACATTCTGCATCGGTATCAAGGTGAAAGACGGTCTGGTCGGGATCGCGGACACGCGCATCACCAGCGGCTCGGAGTACATCACCGCGCGCAAGATGACGCTGCACCAGCACGGGCGTCACTCGATGTTCCTCACGACCTCGGGCCTGCGCGGCGCACGCGACAAGGCGCTCACCTACTTCGAAGAGGTGCTCGAGGAGAGCGACGAGACCTTCGACAAGCTCTACAAGGCGGTCAACGCCTTCGCCGAGCAGATCCGTCGCGTCGCGCGCGAGGACAAGGAGGCGCTCGCCGATGCGGGGCTGCCCTTCAACATCCACGCGCTCGTCGGCGGACAGCTCGAACGCGACAAGGAGCACAAGTTGTACCTGCTCTATCCGCAGGGGAACTGGGTCGAGGTCAGCAAGGGCTCGCCGTACTTCGTGATCGGTGAGGGGCGTTACGGCAAGCCGCTGCTCGATCGGGCGCTCACCTACGAGTCGAGCATCGAGGATGCGCTCAAGGCGGGCTATCTCGCCTTCGATGCAACGCGCGCCAGCTCCGCCGATGTCGGCTACCCGCTCGATGTCGCGGTCTATCGACGCGATACCTTCCACTTCGTCGAGCACCGCTACCACAAGGGCGAACTGGACGAACTCTCGCAGTGGTGGCACGACAAGATCGTCAGCGCCTTCGACAAGGCGCCCAATGCCTGGGCGAAGACGGTGCTGGACAAGCTCGACGCCGTGAACGGCGCGCCGGTGTAGCGATGTTCATCCGGATCCTCCATGCGCTGCGATACACCTACGAACGCCCGGTTTTTCTGGAACCGATGACGGTGCGGATGACGCCCCGGAACGATGTCGCCCAGCGCGTGCTGCGCCACACGATGCACATCGAGCCGGAAGCGCAGGGCTGCACCTGGACGATCGAGCCCGACGGCACGGATGCGCGGTCGATCTGGTTCCTCGAGGAGCAGGATCGGCTGGTGATCCGCTGCGATTCGATCGTCGAGACGCTGCGGGCCAATCCGTTCGACGGGATCCTGACCTACGCCGAGGCCAGCACCCTGCCCGCCTCGTACCCCGAGGCGCTGCGACCCGTGCTGGAGGCGTGCCGCGCCGGGACGATCCACCCCGAGGTCGGCGACTGGGCGGCGGAGCTCGCGTCGGAAGTCGATCGCGACAGCATGCGCTTCGTGCTGCACCTGAACGATGCGATGTACAACTCGATGCGCGTGATCGAGCGGCGCGACGGCGATCCGTACACGCCGGAGCAAACGCTGGAGGAGGGCAGCGGCGCGTGCCGCGATGTCGCGATGCTGTATGTCGCGGCGTGCCGGAGTCAGGGGCTCGCGGCGCGGTTCGTCAGCGGCTACTCGACGCACCATCCGCCGGAGGTGACGCAG
Source organism: Phycisphaeraceae bacterium (assembly GCA_007693725.1). Taxonomy (GTDB): domain Bacteria; phylum Planctomycetota; class Phycisphaerae; order Phycisphaerales; family UBA1924; genus REDD01. The sequence goes on along the minus strand of REDD01000176.1, from coordinate 12,894 downwards.
CACGAGCTGCACGCGTGGGCGGAGGTCTATCTGCCCGGCTGCGGCTGGCGCGGCTACGACCCGAGTCTCGGGCTCGCGGTGGCCGATGGGCATGTCGCGCTGGCGACGGGGCCGGACCATCGCCTCAGCGCGCCGCTCACCGGCTCGTACCGCGGCACGGGCGTCGGCTCGAAACTCGAGTACGACATCGTCCTCACGAGCGCACCGACCATCGAGGCGCTCGGCGTGGTGCAGCACGACACGCCGTGAAGTTCTCGGACGATGCGGGGATTTCCTTGTCCGCATGACCCGAAGTGGGGGGAAACCGATCGCGCCGAGGGGCAAGTGCATCAGCGAAAAGGCCGATGCCGACCATGTCGGAGACACTGTGATCGTTGCCGGATGCGGAGGACCGTGATCGTCCCAGGCCGGCGTGCAGCGGAGTTCTGCTTCCTCCCAAGGATCCCACAACGGCGGTGGGACGCTCGGCGGGTGTGTTGCCCGGGGTGAGCGTTCTGGAGGGGAGCCCATGTCGGAGCATGTTCAGACAACGACCCCGCAGGAACGGACCGGGCGCGTGCTGATCGGGCACGCGGACCCCACGGTCCTCGACGCGATCGCATCGTGCGCGAAGCAGGCGGGACTGACGCCCCTGGCGGCGCGACACCGGCGCGAAGCGCAGCAACTGCTCCCCATCGACACGATGAGCGAAGACGACTTCGAGCGGGCATCGCTCTGGATCGTTTCGGAGCCGGACGAGGGCGATGGCGGCTCGCTGCCGATCGCGGTGGTGCTCGACGAGCGCTGGCTCGATCCGTCGCGCCATCCGTGGGCGCGCGTGCTCTTCGATCGTGTGCAGCGGCTGGGCTGCTGCGTGCTGTCGATCGACCGCGGTACGGACTCTGATAGCAATGCAGGACCGCAGATGCCCGTGGACGGGCGCATCGCGCTGCCCATCGACGAGGTGCAGGTGCGGACCGCCCTGTCGTGGGCGGTGCATCTGAGCGAGCAGCGCGCCCGTGTGCACGATTTCGAGCGGGCCATCGCCGAGCGCGACGCGACCATCGCGATGCTCAATCGGCGCCTGGGCCGCATGTTGGCGCGCGATCCGCTGACGGGCCTGCCCAATCGTCAGGCGACGATGGACCATCTCCGCAAGGTGTGGGACGAGACGAATCGCTCGACCGACGGCCTCTCGGTCGTGCTGTGCGACTTGGACGAGTTCCAGCAGCTCAACGCGGCGCACGGCCAGTCCGCGGGCGATGCCGTGCTGCGACAGGTCGGCGCGGTGCTGCGCGCCCGCGTCCGTTCCGACGACTTTGTCGGGCGCATCGGCAACGAGGAGTTCCTCGTCGTGCTGAACAACATGACGCTCGAAGGCGCGTACCGACGCGCTGAGGAACTCCGCAACGCCATCGCGACGACGCCCATCCGCTACTCGGAGAAGCAGCGACCGGTCTCGGTGACGGCGTCCTTCGGCGTGTCGATGCGCCTGGAGACAGACGGCTCCGTCGATCATCTGCTCATGCGAGCGATGGATGCGCTGTCGAACGCGAAGGCGGCCGGTCGCGACTGCGTGGAGTTGCTCGACATGCCGCGTCAGGCGGCGTGATCGCGCCGTGACAGGCGGTGCCAGATCGCGCGGAGCACGAACCCGACAGCGAGGATCGCGATCCCCGCGCCGAGCGCGCGCCACTCGACCTGCGAGGCCAGCAGCACGCAGCCGATCAGCCCGACCAGCGGGATCGCCTTCGGGACGATGGACTCTCCCTTCGGGATGCGCAGCGCTGCGAGGTTGTTCACCGCGTAGTACACCAGCACGCTGAACGCGCTGAGCGACCAGGTCAGGCGCACATCCCCCAGCAGCACCAACGCGAAGACGATGAGGCCCATGCCCCAGACGGCGCGGGCGGGGCTGGCGTTGTGCGTGTTCGTGTGCGCGAAGAACCGCGGCGCATCGGCCCGGCGCGCCATCGCCATCAGGATCCGCGACAGACCGAGCACCAGATTCAGCAGCACGCCCAGCATCGCGGCGGTCGCGGCGATCGCCATCATCACCCCCAGCGGATGCCCGACGATCTCCGTCGCGATGCGCTGCAGCGGCGCGACGGCCTCCGCCTGCCCGAGCGCGCCGAAGGTCTCGGCCCCGACCGCGCCCATCACCACGAACGCCACCGCGAGGTACAGCCCGCAGACGATGCCGATGGTGATGATCACCGCGCGCGGGATCGTCCGGCGCGGGGCGCGGATCTCCTCGGTCATCGTCGCGATCCGCGCGTACCCCGCGAAGGCGATGAAGACCAGCGCGCTCGCCCGCAGCAGATCGCTCACGCCGACCGGGTCGGCAGCGCCGGGCGGCTCGATGCCCATTTCAACGCCCAACTCGACGGGTCGATCCCCCAGCGCGTGCGGAAGCATCAGCGCCACAAAGACGCCCAGCACGCCCAGCACGAGCACCACGATGACGAGGTTGAGCAGGTTCGACCGTCGCAGCCCGCCCGCCGCCAGCGCGGTGATCCCCAGCACCACCGCGCCCGCGATGATCTGCGCTGTGAGTCCCGAGTCGGAGCCGAGCGCGATGGCGATCGCCCCGCCGACGCCCAGCGCGGCCGTCGCCCCCGAGGCCGACTTCGCGCACAGGAACGACCACCCCGCGCTGAAGCCCATCGCCGGGTTGAGGAAGTGCGTGCCGTACTCGTACGCCCCGCCCGAGCGCGGGTGCGCTCCGGCATTCGCGGCGGAGGCGAGTCCGTTGCACAGCGCCAGCGCCGCGGCGATGAGGATCGCCAGCCACAGCCACGCCCCGGCATCATCCGCCGCGAGCGCCAGACCGACGAAGACGCCCGTCCCGATCATCGAGCCCAGCCCGATCAGCACCGCCCCGGGCAGACCGACCTGATGCGGCAGCGCTGCGTTGTTCGGTGTCGTCACTCGAGGGGGCTCCGCCAGTCAAAGGTGACATAACGGTAGCGGAACTCGCCGTCGGGCATGCAGTCGACGACGCCGAACCCAGGGCGCGCCTCGTGGTCCGGCCCGCGCCACTGCGCGCCGCTGACCGAGCCCGAGTTGATCATCGTCAGGCCGAGTGTCTCGATGCGGTCGAGCCGATGGATGTGCCCGCTGATGAAGGCGCGGACGCGCTCGGTCGCGCCCGCCTTCTCGATGGTCTTCACAAGGTCGATCGGGTTGCGGCTCATGCGGGCTGTGGCGAGCCGCCACTGTCCGTCATCATCAACCGTCGCTCTGCCGCCCATGAACTCGGAGGCGGAGACGGGCGGGAAGTGTCCGAAGAGCATGAACGGCCTGCCGGGATGATCGCGCAGCTCGCGCTCGATGAAGGCCAGACACTCCTCATCGAACTCGCTCACATACGAGCCGCCATCCGTGAGGGTGAAGTTGTGCGTGTGGATGAACCGCCACTGTCCCCAGTCGAAGGCGTAGCGCAGCTCGGGCAGTTGCAGCAGGCGCTGGAGCAGCCCGAACGCGAAGTCCGGGTGATCGGTGGGGTAGTCGCCGCCGCGCCAGCCCGCCGAGTCGTGATTGCCCAGCGAGTGATAGATGGGCACATCGATGTGCCGGTCGCAGAGATCGCGGAAGAGCGTGGCGAGTTTCTCCGCCTCCTCGGGTCCGAGATCGCGGATGTTCTGCGTGAGGTCGCCGCCGGTGACGATGAAGTCCGGCTTCGGATCGAGCGTGAGCGCGTGGTTGATGGCGGTGCGGAAGCCCTCGGGCGCGTTGAGATCGTGGCGCAGATGGATATCGGGCATGAAGACGAAGCGGAACGGGCGTGCCGTCGCGCGCCGGCGCGTCGGTATGCGGAAAGGGCCGTCCTGCGGCTGACGCCCGGAGGCGGGCATCCCCAGCGCGAGCGCTCCGAGCCCCGCCGCGGCGGTGGTCAGGAAGGTCCGTCTGCTGCGATCGGTCATTGGTCGCCTCCAGTGTCGGGCGGCACAGATGCGCCGCGTCATCGTCATCAGTGGTGATCGTGGCATGGTAGAGCGGCGGACGCCGGACCTCCGCACGAATCACGGATTTTTCTCGGACGATGCCGCGAGGACGCCCGCATTGTGCGATCACTCGTGCATGCATGCAGGTGTGAATCGGCCCCGGATGATGGTCGATACTTCACTGGGAATTCGTCCCTCAGCAAGGAGAGCCCGCATCCGTGAACGATGATCGTGTGCAGCACGCGCTGGAGATCGCACGCGCCATGCGTTCGGTCGCGCCCGACAAGCGGGCCGAGGCCATCACGCGCGCCACCGGCAACGATCCGTCCCTGCGCACGCAGGTCGAGCGACTCCTGAGCGCCGAGACCCACGAGACGATCATCACCGATGCCGCTGACCCAATCGCATCCCGCACCAACGGCAACCGTTCAGGTTCATCCTCCGGGGGTTCCCGGGGTGGACGCGAGCGCATTGGGCCGTACGCCATTCTTTCCGTGCTGGGCGAGGGCGGCATGGGCACGGTGTATCTCGCCGAGCAGCCCAGCCCCAAGCGGCGCGTCGCGCTCAAGGTGTTGCAGCGCTCGCTGATGACGCCGGAGATGCACCGGCGCTTCGCTTTCGAGGCCGAGATGCTCGCGCGCCTCCAGCACCCCGGCATCGCGCAGGTCTACGCCGCGGGCGAGGCCGAGGACGACCGTGGCGATGTCTGCCCCTTCTTCGCGATGGAGTACATCGAGGGCAAGCCCATCGACGAGGCCGCCCGCGATGCCGACATGAGCATCCGCGATCGACTGCAACTGCTCGTGCACATCTGCGACAGCGTGCAGCACGCGCACTCACGCGGCATCGTCCACCGCGATCTCAAGCCCGCCAACATCCTCCTCGACGCCCACGCCATGCCGAAGATCCTCGACTTCGGCGTCGCGCGACTCACCGAGTCCGACATCCAGGCGACCATGCGCACCACCGCGGGCCAGATCCTCGGCACCGTGCCGTACATGAGCCCCGAGCAGATCTCCGGCGACGGCGCGGCCATCGACACCCGCTCCGATGTCTACTCGCTCGGCGTTGTCATCCATGAGCTCATCACCGGATCGCTGCCGCACGATGTCATGGGGCGGACCGTCGTCGAGGCGGCCCGCATCATCACCGAGCGCGCCCCGAAGCGCATCGAACTCCCAGACAAGCGCCTCGCCAACGAACTCTCCGCCATCGTCGCCAAGGCCATGGCGCACGAGCCCGACCGGCGCTACCAGACCGCGGCGGAGCTCGGTGCCGACCTCGCACGCACCCTCTCGGGCGAACCCATCCTCGCCCGCCCGCCGAGCGTGATGTACCAGCTCACCTCGTTCGCGCGACGGAACCGCGCTGTCGTCGGGCTGGGCGTCGCGGCGGTCGTCCTGCTCGCTCTCGGTGTCGTCGGCACCAGCGCCGGGCTCGTTGTCTCCGAGCGCGCCCGCACCCGCGCCGACCTCGAAGCTCGGCGCATCAGCGCGATCAACGAATTCCTCGTCGATCGTCTCCTCGGCGGCGCTGCCCCCGAGGTCGCACGCGGCGAGGAACTCACCGTCCGACAGATCCTCGACCGTGCCTCCGCGGAGATCGATGATTCCTTCGCCGACGATCCGCTCGTCCGCGCCGCCGTCGAACGCACGCTCGGCACCACCTACCTCGCCATCGCCCGCTTCCCCGAGGCCGAGCGCCACCTTGTTTCCGCGCTGGCGCTCCGCGAGGCGAACCTCTCGAAGAGTGATGAGGAACTCGTCCAGTCCATCGTGGACCTCGCATTCCTCAACGAGCGGCGCGACGACAATGCACAGGCCGAGACGCTCTACCGGCGCGCTCTCGCGCTCCTGCCCGGCGGCGACTCCGCCGATCCGCAGCGACTCAAGATCCTCAGCAGTCTCGGCGCGGTCGTCCACAATCAGGGACGCATGGACGAGGCCGCCGCGCTCCTCCAGCGCGTCGTCGATGGACTCCGCCGACTCCGCGGCAGCGAGCACGCCGACACACTCACCGCCATGACCAACCTCGCCTTCACGCTCCACGACCTCGGTCGCGTCGGCGAGGCCCTGCCCGTCTACCGCGAGGTGTACGACACGCGCACCCGCATCCTCGACCCGCTCGACCCCGCCCTCGTCCGCGCGGAAGGCAACCTCGCCACCGCGCTGTGGGATCTCGGCCAGCGCGACGACGCCGCGGAACTCTTCCTCAGCAACCTCGACCGCTCGCAGCGCCTCTTCGGTGATGACCACCCCTCCACGCTGATCACCATGAATAACGCCGCCTTCGTCTGCGAGCAGACCGAGCAGCACGAGCGAGCCGAAATGCTCTACAAGACCTCACTCGCCGGATGGGAACGCCTCATCGGCGTCGAGTCGCGCAACGCCGCGGTCGCGCACAAGAACCTCGCATCCTTCTACGGCCGGCGCGATCGCCACAGCGAGGCCGAGCATCACTTCGACAGAGCCGTCGCCATCTCGCGGAGCGTCCTCGGCGAGGACCACCCCGAAACCCTGCACGCGCACTTCAACCGCGCCGTCTGGCTGCTCGACCGCGCCATGCTCGACGACAGCCAGGCCGCCCTCCGCGACTGCCTCACCGCCCGCAAGCGCATCCTCGGCGACGACCACCCCGACACGCTCGTCACCCAACTCGCCCTCGCGCGCATCCACGCCGAACGCGGCGACCGACGCACCGCGCTCCGCGAAGCGCAGCACATCCTCGACCGTGCCACCGCACTCCTCGGCGAGTCACACCCGACGACGCAGAACGCGCGGACACTCGTCGAGCAGTGGGGGAGCGATGATGACCGCGCCGCCCGCCGGTGAGCTTCACCGGCCGAGCAGGCGCACATGGGATCCGAACGGTCCTTCCGAGAGTGCGTTGACCATCCGCTCATCCGCAGTCAGCACGACACCCTTCTCCGCCACCGCGACCGCGAGATAGAGCGAGTCGTACACAGTGCGCCCCGTCTCCAGCGCGATCTTCGTGGCGCCGTCGATGTAGTCCAGTATGGGCATGCTTCGGATGGGCATCTGCATCGCTTCGCTGAGAACCCGCTGGGCGAGCGATCCCGAGATCTGTGAGCGCTGCACCTTTTTCCACGCGACGCTCGCCAACTCCAGCCACAGCAGTTCGGGTGCGATGAGATGCTCGGCGTGCTTCCGCATCTCGCGCTCGGCGACTTCGGAATCCTGTTCGGGGAAGTACAACTTCGCGAGGACGCTCGCATCGACGACCAGCGCCGTCATCGCGAACGATCCTCTCGGAGCATCTCGAGCGAATCGTCGGCCGATGCGGGAAGCGAGGCCCGGACATCCCGGGCGCGGTCCAACGCCTCGTCGATCGTGAGCAGGCGTGCCTCCCGCTCGATGATGTCGCGGAGCTCGCTCTGGAGCGAGCGCCCGTGCCGCTTCGCACGCGACTTCAGCCGATCCACGGTCCACTTGGTCAGCCCTCTGAGCAGGATGTCGGCCATGGCGGAACTCCTTCGGGAACGGATGATATCACAATGATATCGTTCCGACGGTCGCTGGGGTTCTCCGAGCGCGCCAATTTCGTTGAGCAGTGGGCTGCGTCCGAGAACCATCAGCATGCGGGTTCATGAGCCCCTGCTTGACTGGGCGAGGCATGTGTATTACACTGTAATACATGGGCACGCTCAATATCCGCATCCCGGATGAGATGAAACGCCAGTTGGATGAGCTCAGCCGCCAACAGCACCGGCCCGCGAGCGATCTGGTCAGGGAGTCTCTCCGTCGGTACATCGCGGTCGAGCAGTTGAAGCAGCTCCGACGCTCCTCCGCTCCGCTCGCCGAAGCGCAGGGCTACATCACCGATGAGGACATCTTCCGAGCCGTCTCGTGAGGGTCGTTCTCGACACCAACATCCTTCTCGCGGGCATCGCGACGCACGGCCTCTGCGAAGCATTGCTCACACTGTGCTACCGCGACCACACCGTCGTGCTCTCCGAGTACATCATCGATGAACTCCGCTCGCACTACGCGGGGAAGTTCAAAGCCGCGCCGGAGCAGGTCGAGGAGGTCTGCCACTTTTTCCGTTCGCAGAGCGAGTTGGTCGTCCCCGCGCCGGTCATCATGCCCGACTTCGAAGACCCGGACGATCTTCCCGTGCTGGGCACCGCCATCGCCGGAAAAGCCGAGTGCCTCGTGACCGGCGATCAGGCGTTGCAGACGATCAAGGAGTTTCAGGGCGTGCGCGTGTTTTCGCCGCGTGCGTTTTACGATCGGTTGCGGCAATGACGAGAGCGACCCCCCTCATCCCCCCAGCGCGATCACCGCGACGGAAGCGTCATCGTCCAGCGTCTCCACACCCGCGTACGCGCGCACCGCTTCGAACAGCGCCTGCACGATCCGCTTCGGCTCCGCCGTCCGGTGCGGCGTAAGCGTCTTGAGCAGCCGATCGCGCCCGAAAAGATCACGCTGATCGTTCTGCTGTTCGATGATCCCGTCGGAGTAGATCACGAGCCGGTCAGCGCGATCCAGCGTCAGCGTCGAGGCCTCGTACCGCGCCTCCGCATCGATGCCCAGCGGCAGCCCGCCGGAGGTCGGCGTCATCGCCAGTTCCTTCACCTCGCCGTCGGCATCGAGATGCACCGCGTGCCCGTGCCCCGCATCGACGAAGACGACGCCCCCGCTCGGCTCGACGATCGCCAGCCACATCGACACGAACCGGCCGACCGGGATCCGCGCCGAGACATACCGGTTGAGCGCTGTGATCGCCTCGACCGGATCCGCCCCGCGCTCCAGCCGCGCATGCAGCGACGACTGCACCATCGTCATGAGCATCGCGCTGCTCACGCCGTGACCGCACACATCCCCCAGCGCCACCACCACGCGCCCGTCCGGCAGCGCGAACGCATCGAAGAGATCGCCCGCCACAAAGAGACCCGGCTGCACCGTCGCCGCGTAGCGCAGGAAGTGATCCGTGCCGAGCGAGCCGCTCTCCGCGGGCAGCATGACGCGCTGCGCCTGACGCGCCGCCTCCAGCTCGCTCTGGAGCGAGGCCTCGCGCCGTTCCAATTCGACCCGCTTGAGGTTCGCCAGCGCAAGCCCGTACGCACGCGACACCGCCTCGCAGTGGCGCACGCCCCCGGAGCGCACCGACGATTCCCCGCTCCGCGCATCGAGATACAGAAAGCCGCTCACCGCATCGCCGAGGAAGACCGGCACGCACGCCGCGGTGTGGATCCGCAGCGACACGATGCTCTGCCCGTACTCCGCGCCGCCCGCCTGCTCCTGCCCCGCGCTGAGCAGCACCGTCTCGCCGCGCTTCGCCTCCTCGACGAGCGACCGGCTGAAGACGAAGGGCGCATGTTTCCCCCCGGTGGTGTCGACCGATCCGATGAGCGTGTAGGTGCTGTCGTCCGCGGTGCGACCGAGGATCGCGGCGCGCGAGAAACCGCTCCCGCGCAATGCAGCACCGATCGCCGTCTCCGCAAGCTCCTCCTCGTTCCGCGCCGAGGCGAACGACTCCAGACACTCCGCGAGGATCGAGATCCGACCCTCGCCCATCAGCGTCGCGCTCTCCGCGCTCGGCAGCCGTTCGATGTGCTCGTCGGCCCGCTGCTCTTCGAGATGCACCGTCGCCGCCTGCGTCTCACGACCGGACGACACGCGCAGCGTCCACGGCCCGATCCGCAGCACATCCCCCGGCTCGATCGGCGTCAACCGCTCCGGATCGAGACGCAGACCGTTCAGCGTCGTCCCCGCACGGCTCTTGTGATCGACGACATACCACTGCGATTCACGACGCAGGATCCCCGCGTGCCGACGCGACACCGACGGATCCGCAAGACACACATCCGAGGTCGAGGAACGACCGATGAGCACCTGGCCCTCATCGGCGAGCGGAAATCGTCCGCCGTACGGCCCGGAAAGCACATGCAGCGTCAGTCCGTCGCCGGCGCTCTCCGCCGATGCGGAACCGGGATCGACCGATGGCTCAGACATCGAGCGACTTCACCTCGAGTGCGTGCTGCTCGATGTAGTTCCGACGCTGCTCGACATTCTCGCCCATCAGGATCGTGAAGAGTTCATCCGCGACCGAGGCGTCGTCCCAGGTCACACGCATCAGCATCCGCTTCGTCGAGTCCATCGTGGTCTCCCACAACTGCTCCGGGTCCATCTCGCCCAGACCCTTGAAGCGCTTGACCTCCATGCCGCGCCGACCGACATCCATCAGCGACCGCAGGATCTCGGGGATGTTCGCCGCCTCGACGAGCCGCTTCTGCGGCCCGCGGTGCGAGGTCTCCGCCTCGGCATCATCATCATCCGAATCCGCCTGCCCCGACGCATCGGCACGCTTGGCGCCCCGCGTCGCGGTCGTCTGCCACGCGTACTTCGTCGGCAGCCGCTCGCCGGTGACCGCCTCCTCGTGCGTGAGGCCGTAGTCGTCGATCTCCAGACCGAACTCAGCCAGTTGCGTGAAGAGCACCGCCAGCTCGCGGTTCTCGTGCAGCTCGCGCACCGATGCGACGATCCGCGCATCCGCGACCTCCGCCTCGGACTGATCCGCCGACTCGATCTCCGCCTCCAGATCGCTCTGGCGCAGGCGTTCCTCATCGAGAATCCGCTGCACATCCGCCTCGCCGAACGCGAACCGCGCCCCGCCGATGCGCTCCCCATCCGCCGAGCCGCCCCAGGTGATCCGGTGCGACGGCAGGCGGCGCTTCCCCTCGGGATCGTTCGCCCGCGCTTCGAGCAGTTCGACGAACGGCACGCCGCGACGCTCGACAACCTCCGTCAACTCCATCAGCCGGCGCAGCGCCTTGATCGTCCGCGTCAGTTCCTCGCCCGAGAGCGAGCGGATGAGCGCCGGCGCATCCGTCTCCGGATCGATCCGGCTCGGATCGCGCACCAAGAGCGTCGAGCCGTCCAGCCCGATCGTCGCCAGCACATCGGCCATCTGGCGCTCGTTCAGCACATACTGCTCTTTCTTGTTCCGCACGATCTGGTACAGCGGCGGCTGCGCGATGTAGATCCGCCCGCGACGGATCAGCTCGGGCATCTGCCGGAAGAAGAAGGTGAGCAGCAGCGTCCGGATGTGCGAGCCGTCCACATCGGCGTCCGTCATGATGACGATCCGCCCGTAGCGCAGCTTGCTGATGTCGAAGTCCTGCGCGATGCCGCAGCGCAACGCCGCGATCAGCGTGCGGATCTCCTCGAACGCCAGGATCTTGTCCAGACGCGCCCGCTCGACATTCAGCAGCTTGCCCCGCAACGGCAGGATCGCCTGCGTCTCGACATCGCGCCCCTGCGTCGCCGACCCACCCGCCGAATCACCCTCGACGATGAAGAGCTCCGAGCGCTCGACATCCTTCGTCGTGCAGTCGCGCAGCTTGTGCGGCATCGAGCCCGAGTCCAGCGCGCTCTTGCGCCGCGTCAGGTCCCGCGCCCGCCGAGCCGCCTCGCGCGCCTGCGCCGCCAGCACGCCCTTCTGGCACACCCGCTTCGCCTCGCCCGGATGCTGCTCCAGCCAGTCCGACAGCCGATCCGACACGAGCTGCGACACCACCGCCTCGATGTCCGTGTTCCGCAGCTTGCCCTTGGTCTGACCCTCGAACTGCGGCTCGGGCAGCTTCACGCTCACCACCGCCGCCAGACCCTCGCGCCAGTCCTCGCCCGTCGGGTTCGGATCCTTCTCCTTGATCAGGTTCGCACGACGCGCATAGTTGTTCAGCGAGCGCGTCAGCGCCGCCTTGAACCCCGAGAGGTGCGTCCCGCCGTCCACCGTGCGGATGTTGTTCGCGAAGGTCAGGATCAGCTCGTTGTACGAGTCGTTGAACTGCATCGCGACCTCGACCGCGTACTGGCCGTCCTCGCTCTGCATCTCGACATGAATGACCTCGTGCAGCGTGTTCTTCGCGCTGTTGATCGCCTCGACATACTCGTACAGCCCGCGATCGTAACGGTAGGTGTCGTCCCGGATCTTGCCGTCGGGACCGACGCGCTCGTCGATCAGACGGATCATCGCGCCCGGATTGAGATACGCCAGCTCCTTCAGACGGTGCGCCAGGGTGTCGTAGTTGAACTCGATCTCGGGGAAGATCTGCCGATCCGGCTTGAAGGTCACCTTCGTCCCCGACTGACGCTTGGCGTCCGGCGGGATCTCGCCGACCTTGTGCAGCTTCTCGGCGGTGATTCCGCGGTTGAAGACGATCTTGTGGATCGCACCGTCGCGGTGCACCTCGACCTCGAGCCACTCCGACAGCGCGTTCACGCACGAGATGCCCACGCCGTGCAATCCGCCCGAGACCTTGTACGCCGAGTCCTTCTCGCCGAACTTCCCGCCCGCGTGCAGCACCGTCATCACCAGCTCCACCGCCGGCTTGCCGTTGTACAGCGCGTTCGGGTGGCTCTTCGGCTCGATCGGGATCCCCATCCCGTCGTCCGTCACGCTGATCGAGCCGTCCGCGTTCACACGCACCACGACGCTCGTCGCCCGACCCGCCATGCACTCGTCGATCGAGTTGTCCACCGCCTCCCACACCAGATGGTGCAGACCCGCCGTCCCCGTGTCCCCGATGTACATCCCCGGTCGCTTCCGAACCGCCTCCAGACCTTCGAGAATGCTGATCTGATCCGCCCCGTAGTTGCCCGTCTTCCGCGCCTCGGGCACCGGCGGATTGGAAGGTGGCGGCATTGTGCTCATGGACTGCTCTACCTCATAAGCGGGCTTCGCGGCGCCCGTTCAGCCGTTCCTCGACACCCGCGGACAGACACCCGACTCACCCCGCTCCGCACCGCCGCAAACGGCGATTTCCACGGAAATCCCGAACCGGAAAGTATAGGCGATCCGCCCCCTCCCAGCACCTCTACACACCCCTCCCACACCCCCGGAACGCCCCTCGAAACGCCCATGCTCGTCCCCCTGAAGCGCCGCCCGCACCCCATGAAAAAACGGACGCCGCATTGTGCGACGCCCGTCGAGAATTGGTCATCCT
>REDD01000182.1 GCA_007693725.1 Phycisphaeraceae bacterium | reverse complement strand
TGCCAGATCGCGAGCGTCATCGCATCAAGAGCGTCGGGATCCACGCCGAGCACGCCGAAACTCCAGCCGGGCGCCAGGACAACAATCCCGCCCCACACGAGGTTGTAGACGCCCGCGAGCAGGAGCACGACCTTCATCCAGCCGTTCCGACATGTCGGTTGAGTTGCTTCCATGCGACAAAGTTTTCGCTGAGCCGTCCCTGTCAGATGCCCGGCCCCTCGTCGACCGGGGGCGGGGCTGAGGCCGGGGGTGGGGCCGCCGGGGGCGGGGGCTGTGGTTCCGTGCCGTCGTCCCGATGGATCCGCCAGATCCACAGTTTGTGCCGCTGGGTCGGGGCATCGAAAAAGACGATCTCGTCCCAGCCGAGTCCCCGATCAGTCAAGTGCCGCTGCAGTTCCTCGACCCCCGTGCTCACGCTCACCAGCGATGCATCCCCCCGCGCGAGCGACTCGGCCGCTTCATCAATTTCGTACGACTGCCGAAAGACACCCAGACTGACCCGGAACATCGCGTGATCCGTCGTGTGGATCAGCGGCTCGCGGCTTTCGGGCATTCGATTCCACGCATCAGCCGCAGCGTTGAGCGCTGCCTCCGCCTGCAGCAGGGGATCCTGCCGAGCGATGACATGCCGGTGCAAGATGCTTGCCGAAAGCACGATCGCGGCAGCACCGATCGCGATGGCAACCCTTCGCCTCAACGGGATCCCGCCCAAGATCCGGTCCAACTCCCGCCCGCCGAGCAGGGCCATCGGCAGCCAGAGAGGCGCAAGATGGTCGGGTCGCTGGTGCGGCGCGACGGCGAAGATCAACAACCCGCCGACAAACCAGCACCACAGAAAACGCTCAAGACTCCTCAGCTCCGGATCCCGCTCGGGGGTCCGTACCGTCCGGACCAGCCCAAGGATCGTCAGAACACTGAGCGGCGCGTAGTACGCAATGAAGTACAGCGGCTGCTTGTAGATATTCGACAGCGGGAACGCGCCCTTCCCGCTCTCCACGGCGTGCCCCACAAGTTCATCACCGATCACCTTGTCGATGAAATCCTGACCCGCGGTGTGCCATGCCAGTGCAAACCAACCGCCGCAGAGCAGCAGAAACAGAGAGATCCCCGCACCGTGATCCAGCAGCACCCGCAGCCCCGTAGCGCGCGCGCGCCGAGGGGCACTCGGAGGCGCCCCGGCAAGCTTCCGTGAAGTCCGCCACTCCCAGACGATCGCCAGCAGACCAATCCCGGCAAGGACCAAGCCGAGCGGGCCCTTCGTCAGCGTGGCCGCGGCGCCCGCCAGCCAGAACCAGACCCAGCCGCGCCCGGTCCGCCACGCTCGCCACGCCGCCACCCCTCCCAGGGCGACCGTCAGTGCGAAGAACCCGTCCGTTCGCACCAGCGCGATCAACTTCTCACCGCTGATCGTGCACAGCACGCCCAGACCCGCCCACACGCCCGCCATTCCCCCGAACTTGCGCTGTCCCAGCCACGCGCTGAAAACAGCAACCCCGCCCACCCCGATCAGACTCGGCAGGGCCAGCGCCCAGCGCTCCACCTCACCCCCGGTCAGGATGGATGCAACCGCCGAGATCCACACCGGAAGTGGGGGCTTCGACGCAATATCGCCCTGATAGTCGCGCTGCACCGCCCATGCCCCGTTGAGCACGATGTCCAGCGTGTACATCGTCGGGCGTGTCTGGTCCTTATCGATGAGGTCCGAGACCCCGCCAACCCGCACACCCCACAGGAGCACGCTCAGCGCACCGATGACCAGGAGCACGAGCCACACACTCCGTGTCTGGGGTGGGATCTCGACCATGCCGGATCCCGCACGATCATCGCTACGAGCACTGGTCATTCAGCACGAGCCCCCGCGCAAAAAACCCGCCGACCAACAGCGACTGCCGGTCGGCGATGCCTCGTGCCCGACGCGAGTGCACGCACTCGGCAAAGTCGGGCGTATTCTGTTCCCTGAACCGGGGGTACCTGAACTGGGGATAAAGGATTCGAACCTTTACTAACTGAGTCAGAGTCAGTCGTGCTACCGTTACACCAATCCCCAAGGATGCTGCGACAGAAAGCCACTGCTTGGCGATGGTAGAGGATACCCCCCCTGAGTCAAGACGGGGGATGCGCCCACGCCTCCCCCGATCGAGTCACCCGGTGTCAGCGGCCCGAGGGCGACCAGCGATCGCTGGGATCGACCGGACGCGGCGTCATGGGACGAGCACGCAGCGGCCGGGCCTTCCCCGGGGTGTCCTGATGGTCCGCCGCTGGGTTCCGCTCGGCCTCGTCACCGGCCGGCGCGGAACGCTCGCCCCCAGCGTTCTGCTGGTGGGGGTGCGGATTGTGACCATTCGGTGGGGTCGGGGTAGCGTCGTGCCCGTTCTCGCCCGTCTCCCCCGGCTCCCCCGGTTCCCCGGACAGCAAACGCTTGTCCCGGGCCGAGTCGATCGAGCGATCGAGCTTCTTGAGGATATCCCGTACCTGATTGAATGCCTCTGGTGAGGTAGCCATCCCTGGTGCCTCCATGCGAACCGATCGGGACTATCGGCCCATATCCCGGCGTGCTGGACTCCGAGTGAAGAGGAAGGGATTGCTCGCGAGCCGATTGTGCCGTCTGTAGGGTTTGGCGAAGACAGAGGTGAAACGGTACACTTGGACGCTTCGGGACAATTTCAAGGGGCTATGGAGAGATACGGGGCGCTTCCGCTCCGCTTGGACTTGTTTTCCGGAGTGCTCGGGAGGATCGGTCAATACTGCACCCGCAGTTTGAGCGACCCCTCATCCCGTCCGGAGCAAAGCATGCGACTGCTCATCCTCACCCTGCTGATCATCTGGTCCGGTCTCACGGCCATCGGCTACCTCTTTGTCCGCCCGGATACGAGCGGGAACGACGCCGTCATCGCCGCGTACTTCGCCATCGCGGACGATCCGGGGCACCCGAAAGTCGAGGCGGTCCTCATCGATTTCGCTGAGTCGCTCGCCGCGCGAACAGACCTGCCCCCGCTCCCGCCCGAGGGGCTCGCGGGGATCCCGACGCTCCCGCCCCAGGCCCGCCAGCTCTACTACAACGCATTCCGTGAGTTCTACGACGCCCGGTCCGAGCGGCCGCTGGCCCAAACCCCCACGCTGGTCTGGACCACGGACGACAACCCGGCCCGCCCGGTCCAGTCCGCCCTGTTCCGGCAGTGGCACCTTCGGAATTACGGCGA
Organism: Phycisphaeraceae bacterium; assembly: GCA_007693725.1. GTDB lineage: Bacteria > Planctomycetota > Phycisphaerae > Phycisphaerales > UBA1924 > REDD01. The sequence continues at coordinate 11,145 of REDD01000182.1, read as the reverse complement.
GCCGGTCGACATCCTCACAGACCCCTCCAATCGCGACATCACCAAGGCCATCGTGCAGTCGGTCGCGGGATCCGGCCCCGACATCATCGAGGCGTACGGCCCGGTGCAACTGAACCAGATCGTGGATGCCGGATTCGCCTTCGACATCACGGAGATCGCCGAGGCACGCGGCTTCGCGACCAACACGGTTTTTCCTGCCGCGGTCTCCTCCATCGCCCGGCCCGATCCGGAGACTGGGGAACTCCGCCAGTTCGCCTACCCCTGCAATGTGGGTTACACCGTCCTCTTCTATCACAAGGATCTGTTCCGGCGTGCGGGCGTGACCGAGCCGTCCGGCCCATGGTCGCTGGATGATCTTGTCCGGCGGAGTCTCGAACTCGCGGATGCGGGCGTGGTGAAGCGGCCGTTCATCTTCGTGAACTTCTCTCCGTGGGATATCACGCTTCCCCTGGGTATTGATTTCTTCAACGAGGACGGCACCGCCTCCGAGTTCAACCAGCCCGAAGCGATCGCCGCCCTTCAGACCTATCTCGACATCGTGTACCGGCACAAGATCACGCCGTCCCCGGCGGAGGCGGCGAGCAAGGCGACCAGCGGCGGCGCGAACATGAACGCCGATGCCCAGTCCGCTTCGGCATCGGCCTTCTTCCTCAATCGTGATGCGGCGATGGTTATCGACGGACGCTGGCAGTATGTGAATCTCGCGAACAAGAACATGGAGATCATCCGGCCTGCGATGGATCGGCGGATCGCGGCCCTCGCTCAGGATGATTCCGCAGCGGCGCGCACTGAGGCCGCCCTGCTCCGGGAAGCCCGGCGCAAGCTCTCGGCCAATGTGCTGAATGTTCTGACCGATGATGAGTTCGATGCCATGGAGCAGGCGCTCACACCGGACGATCGCGCGAGAATGCTGAACATCGGCATCGCTCATGTGCCGACGATCACCGGCACGCCTTATTACAAGGCGGGCGCCCGCATCGCCATCGTCAATCGCGAATCGCGCCATCGCGACATGGCGGTGCGATTCCTCGAATTCCTCGCCTCGCCGGAGTACAACAACCAGATCAACGCCTGGTTCGACTCGATCAGCGGCGTTCCTGCGTTCTGTCTCGGGCCCGAGGGGATCTCCGGTCCGCCGCGTCCGCTGCCGGGACTCGAAGAGATGGACTCGCCGATCTTCGTCGAGGCGATGCAGAAGTACGCTCACCCCGAAACCCTCTCCCCCTTCATCGGACGCAACCGTCTCGGGATGCTGGTGGCTCCGTTCCTGGAGCGGCTCGAGAACAACGGCATCTCCGCTTCGGAGTGCGCTGCTGCGATCGAGCGGGTGATCAATGATCAGATCACACAGAATCTTCGACGCGATGCATCGCTCCGCGCCGAGTGGGAGCGTCGTGTCGGCGCGCCCTTCGATCCCAGCGTCGATCTGCGAACGCAGGTGGAAGCGGCCCGGGCATCTCGTCAGGACTCACCAGCCACGACAGGAGCCGTTCGTTGATCGGGAAAGGTCGCAAGCGGCTGCTCATCGCGATGGCGTTCCTGCTGCCCAATCTGCTGGGCTTCCTGCTGTTCACTGCGGGGCCGGTCCTCTTTTCGCTGTACATGTCGTTCACTGACTGGGCGCTCGCGAAGCACAACCGCGCTTCCGGGCTCATGCCGTCGTTCGTCGGTTTCGAGAACTACGAGCGCGTGCTGGTCGGCGATGAATCCCGTCTGTTCTGGAACTACTTCGGCAACACGCTCTACCTGATGATCGGCATTCCCATCGGGATCGCCGGTTCTCTCCTGCTGGCGCTGATGCTCAACGGCAATCCGGGGCCGTCGACGCGCCGGTCGCGCATCCGCACTTCAACCCTTGCCGGGACCATCACGCTGGTGACCTGCATCGGCGCCTGGGCGCTCACCACGCCCGGAGCCCCTCCGGAACCCGGGACTGCCGCGAATGTCACACTCTCGACGGAGCAGGGTCTGACCATGCTGCGTGAGTGGGATGTGCAACGGGCACGCTCCAACTTCGCGATTCTCTGTGTCGCCACCCTGGGCTTCCTCGTCACCTGCGGGCTGGCTTTCGGGACGGTGTTCTTCCGGACCATCTTCTATCTGCCGTCGCTCCTCGCCGGCGTCGCGATGTTCCTCCTCTGGAAGACCATCTATCGCCCCGAGGGTGGCTTGCTCAACGCGGGCGTCGGTCCGGTGCTCTCGGCGGTGCAGGCCACGGTCGTCGGCACACCGTCCTGGCTCTGGTATGTACTCGGTCTGCTTTTGGTGCTCGCCGCTGCGGCGGTCAGTCTGCGGCTGATCACGGTGGGCATCACGCGCATGATCTACAAGGAAGCGGGGCTGACATCATTTTTGGGCCGGGTCTGCATTGTGATTTCGCTGCTGGCGGCCGCCGTGGGTATCGGCTGGGCCACCGTTCAGATGCCCGAGCGTTCGCTTTTTCCGACCGACTGGAAAGCGCTTGATGCCGCGGATCTGGCGGAGATCCGCTCCGAGCTGCTCGCCGAGTTCCCACACGCGGATCCCGCTTCGCTGGACATCATCATCGACCAGCTCTCCGGCGATCCCGCAGAGCGTGATGACGCGGTCATCACCGGCACGCGTCCTCTCGGTGAGGCGGAGCTGCTCGAAGTTCGGCGAGCCATCTTCGGGGCACATCCGCGAGCCACAGCGCAGATTCTGACGGCGGCGCTGGCGCGCACCGATGCGGATGCGAGTCGCATCGGTGAGATCGTCTTTGCCCGGAGCGAGCGCGTGCATCGCGGTTACACATGGGGACACAACATCATCGTGGACGGCGCGACGCTCGCCGGTCTCAAGCCGCCCGCCTGGCTTCAGGACGCCCGCTGGGCGAAGCCGGCACTCGTCATCATGGGCATCTGGCTGGTGGTGGGCGGCGCGAACATGCTGCTCTATCTCGCGGGACTGTCCAACATCCCGCCCGAGCTGTACGAGGCGGCGGCGATCGACGGCGCGACCGGTTGGCAGCGATTCATCCATGTCACCTGGCCGCAGCTCGCACCGACGACTTTCTTCATCGTCATCATGGCGACGATCGGCGGGCTTCAGGGGGGGTTCGAGCAGGTCATGATCATGACCGCAGGCAAGTACGACACCGTCGTGCTCGCGTATTACCAGTACCAGGTGGCTTTCGAGGATCGATTTGAGCTTGGTCTTGCTTCCGCCATCGCGTGGGTGATGTGCGCGATGATTTTCGTGATGACGGCCATCAACTTCCGCGTCGGCTCCCAGATGACCAACGAGTAGCACTGCATATGCCAGCTCCAGCCAAGCCAACCTCCGCATCCGTCTTCGCAAGAACAGCGTTGTTCATTGCGCTGGTGCTGATCGGCATCACTTTCGTCGTGCCCTTCGTCTGGCAGGTGCTCATCTCGCTCAGCACCCGCACCGAGGTGGATCTTCTCACCCGTCTCGGGTTTCCGCCCTCGCTCCAGCCGGAGAATTACGCGCGTGTCTTCACCGGTGGGGGGGTCGAGGACGGCGGGCAGCTCGCGCAGCGCGTCGATTTCGCGCGGTACTTCTTCAACTCGTTCTTCGTCGCCGGCTGGGTCACGCTGCTCCAGGTCATCACCAGCGCGATGGCGGCGTACGCCTTCTCGCGCGTACGGTGGCCCGGACGCGACAAGGTCTTCCTGCTTTATCTCGGCACCATGATGATCCCCGGTGTCGTTCTCATGGTCCCGAACTTCGTCATCATTCTCGGGCTGGGCATGTTCGACAATTACACCGGTCTGGTCATCCCGGCCGCGTTCAGCGCCTTCGGCACATTTCTCCTCCGGCAGTTCATGCTGACCATCCCGTCGTCGCTCGACGAGGCGGCCTCCATCGACGGGGCCGGGCACTGGCGCATCTTCACCGAGGTCATTCTTCCCCTTGCGCGCCCCGGCTTGATCGTGCTGGCGATCTTCACCTTTCTCGGGAACTACAACTCCTTCTTCTGGCCGCTGATCATCACGCAATCACCGAATATGCGCACGCTGCCGATCGGCCTCATGGCCTTCGATTCTTCCTATGGGCGTGAAACTCCACTCATCATGGCGGCATCGCTGATGGCGATGATCCCGCCCATCATTCTGTTCCTTTTCCTCCAGAAGTACCTCGTCAAGGGCATTCAGCTCGGCGCGGTCAAGGGCTGACGGACACACAACCATGGCACAGGTCCGACTGACTGATGTTGCAAAGGTCTACGACGGCAAGGTCCGAGCGGTCGAGGATTTCTCCTTGACCATCGACCATGGCGAATTCGTCGTCTTCGTCGGGCCCTCTGGCTGCGGCAAGTCCACCACGCTCCGCATGATTGCGGGACTCGAAGAGATCACCGAGGGCACCATCGAGATCGACGGCAAGGTGGTCAACGATGTGCATCCCAAGAACCGCGACATCGCCATGGTCTTCCAGAACTACGCGCTCTATCCGCACATGAGCGTCTTCAAGAACATGGCGTTCGGGCTCACGCTGCGCAAACTCCCGCGCGAAGAGATCCAGCAGCGCGTCGGCGAAGCCGCGCAGATGCTCGGCATCGACGATCTGCTGCACCGCAAGCCCAAGGCCCTCTCCGGCGGACAGCGCCAGCGCGTTGCGCTCGGTCGGGCCATCGTCCGGGAGCCGAAGGTCTTTCTCTTCGACGAGCCGCTCTCGAACCTCGACGCCAAGCTGCGCGTCACGACCCGGACCGAGATCAAGAAGCTGCATCAGCGCCTCAAGACCACGACCATCTATGTCACCCACGATCAGGAGGAGGCCATGACGCTCGGCGATCGCATCGTTGTGATGTCCGCCGGTCGCGGCGTGGGACGGGTCGAACAGGTCGATACGCCGCTCAATGTCTATCGCTATCCGGTCAACCGATTCGTCGGCGCTTTCCTCGGGCGCACGCCGATGAATTTCCTCCCGGGACGCATCGAACGGGCGGATTCGCGTCTGTGGTTCACCCGGCCGGGCGGGCTGCGGCTCCTCATGCCCGAGGCCTACGAAGAAAAGCTGCACCCGTATGTCAATCAGGAGGTCAATCTCGGCTTCCGCCCCTCCGCCCTCGCCGAGCATCCCTTCCCGAAGTATTCCGAGGCCGGATACACACTGCCGGTTCACACGGTTCTCATCGAGCCGCTCGGCAAGAACATCGATGTCTCCTGCCGTATGCAGGATGGTGCTGACATACTCGCCCGCATCGATGCCAGAGACGACTTTCCCGTGAATGCCGACATCACCTTTTACCTTGACATGGATCATGTGCATGTCTTCGAGCCGGGTGGCTTCGGCATCAACATCATCCACGCCGATCGTGAGGCCATCGCACCGGCGCAGCCACAGCACGCCGCGGCGGGTGCATGAGCATGCAGCCGCGCACCGTCGCATACTTCGGCGACATCGTCGGCAAGCCGGGGCGTCATGCATTCGCTTACGCCGCTTCTGTGCTCCGATCACAGCACCCCGACATCATCCTGATCACCAACGCCGAGAACGCCCGCCACGGACGGGGCCTGCACCCCGAGGGATACCGTGAGATCCGTGATGCGGGGGCCGACGCCATCACGCTCGGCGATCACTTCCTCGACGATGAGCGCATCATCCCGCTGCTCAACAACCCCGACGAGCCCGTCGTCGGGCCGATGAATGTGCCCGAATCACCCCAGAACGCAAAGCCGTATTTCAGGATTCCCGAGACGGATCCGCCGCTCTACATTCTCGTTGTGTGCGGGCGCGTGTTCATGCGCTTCCAATCGGCCAATCCGTTCGATGCGGTCGATTCCGCGCTCGCTCGGATTACGGAGGAAGCCGACAACGCCCTTGTGCTGCTCGAAGTCCACGCCGAGGCGACGAGCGAGAAAATGGCCCTCGCGTGGCACGCCGCCGACCGCTGGCCGAACCACATCGTCGGCGTCGTCGGGACCCACACCCATGTCCAGACCGCCGATGCACGCATCGTTGCCGGCAGAGTCGCGGCCATCACCGATCTTGGGCTGACCGGAGGCCATTCCGGGGTTATCGGTTTCGCCACCGCCGCCTCGCTGCGCCGCCTCCGCGACGATCAGCCGTCCGGCCTCGAACTCGCCGAATCCGACCTCCGTGCCCAGGGGCTCCTGATCACCCTCGACCCCGATTCCCGAGCCGCCACCGGCGCCGAGCCGTTCTCGATCGGCGTGCCCGGGATCATTCCCGATGGCGAAGAGCCCGGATGAGCCCTCCGGTCGTCTGATGCGGGGAACGGGCTATCCTTACCCCCACGGTTCCGCCCATCCGGCCCTCTCATGGGGCCAACATCCCACACACTCGCCGCACCGACCCCGTCGATGCTCCGCGGCGTGACAGGAAAGCTCATCATGGCCTCCAACACCATCACCGGACGCCCCCAACTCGCCGCGCTCGCACTCCACGGCGGGACGCCGGTCTCGAATCAGCGCATCCAGGTCGTCGCAGTTCGTCTCGACGAGGCCGACATCGACGCCGCCCTCGCGGTCATGCGATCCGGCATGCTCGCGCAGGGCAAGAATGTCGCGGAACTCGAATCACTCTTCGCACCGATGAGCGATGCGGCCCACGCCATCGCCTGCGCCAACGGCACATGCGCCCTGCAACTGGCGTACGAGCCGCTCATCGAGCCGGGCGATGATGTTCTCGTCCCGGCATGGTCGTACATCGCGACGGTTTCCATGCTCGTGGCCCGTGGCGCGAACCCGATCTGGGTGGATGCCGATCCCGTCACCTACTGCATCGATGTCGAGGATGCTCGGCGCAAAGTCACCCCGCGCACCACTGCCATCGCGGCCACGCATATGTACGGCAACCCCGTCGACATCGGCGCTGTCGATACGCTCGCCGCCGAGAAGGGGCTCGCGGTCATCTACGATGCTGCACAATCCCACCTCGCCACCTACAACGGCAAGGGCATCGGCGCCTACGGCGACGCCGTCACATATTCCTTCTACCCCACCAAGAACATGACCACCGGCGAAGGCGGCCTGGTCACCACGAACGACGCCGAGCTCGATGTCATGCTCCGCTCCCTCCGTTCGCACGGCGAATCCGAGAAGTATGTCCACGCACGCATCGGCTACAACTACCGCATGACCGATGTCGAAGCGGCGATCGGAGTTCAGCAGTTGAAGCGGCTCCCGGAGGCCACGGCACGCCGGCGCGAGAACGCAGCGACCCTGGATCGCCGCATCGCCGAGATCCCCGGATTGCACGCGCCCGTCACCACATCCAAGGCGCAGCATGCGTACCACCTCTACGCTGTCCGCATCGATACCGATGCCTTCGTCACCCCCGACGATGGCCCTTCGATCCGTCAGCACTTCCAGGATGCACTCCTCGCCGAGGGCATCGCGACCGCCATCCACTACCCGCGATCGCTCACACGCCAGCCCGTCTTCGATGTGCCCGGTGTCGATCATCAGCCCGTCGCCGACAAGCTCGCCCAGACGCTCATGTGCATCCCGATTCACCAGTTTCTCACCGATCGCGACCTCGTCCTCATCGGCGATGCGCTCGCGAAGGTTGCCGATGCATACCGCGCGTGAATCCTCCGCAGGATCCAGGGATCGACATGACGGGCAGACGACTCCTCTCGCCATTTCTCGCATTTGTTTTCGCAATCCTCCTCGCCGCGGTCTGTGCCTCTGCGCAACCCCAGCAGCAGGATCAGCAGACTCAGCCCGTCCCGGCAACGCCCCCCGCAGCGAGTAACAACAATGCCGCGAACGGGCTCGGACCACTCGCCAATCTTCTCGACGCGATCACCACCGAGAACCTGACCGCGGCCATCGCCTGGATCGAATCGCCCGAAGCAGCCCACATCCCCGAGTCGGTGCGTACCGGCGAACGCGGCGTCCTCCAGCTCCTCCAGCAGGCCCTTGATCAGCGCACACGCGCCAACGCATCCGAAGCCGGCATCCGCGAGCACGACGCCGCCATCGCCGAGGCGCCGGCTCGTGTCGCCGCACTCGATGCCGAGCTCGCCCAGCCGATCTCTCCCGCCGAGATCAACATCCCCGAGAACGCGACCGTCGCGCAGATCGAGCAGTCGCTCGCACAAGCCCGTGCCGCGCTCGATGCCGCTCGCGCCGAGGTCGAGCGACTCGCGCTTGTCCGCTCGACGCGCGAGCAGAGACGCGCCGAGATCCCGGTCCAGATCACCGCCGCACGCTCGAACCTCGAAGAGATCAACCGCGAACTCGAACTCCCCCGCGCCGACGGCGAGCATCCCGCGATTACCATCGCCCGCCGAGCCATGCTGCTCACGCAGCGAGAAGCGCTCCAGAACAGAATCACCGAGATCGAGCGCGAACTCCAACGCTACGACACCCGGCGGGAAGTACTCTCGAAGCAGCGAGAACTGGCCAACCGCACGCTCTCGCGACAGGAGGAACTCGTCCAGAAGTGGCAGGCGGCCGTTGGGGATGCCCGCACTGCCGAGGCCGAGCGGTCTGCACGCGAAGCGGAGCGTCTCGAGCGCGAAGCCGCGCAGTTCATCCAGTCGCTCCCGGCACTCAAGCGGCTCACCGAAGAAGTCACCAAACTCACCACACGCCAGAACGACATCAGCGAGAATCTCCGCAAGGCGGAGCAACGGGCGCAGTTCGTCACCGAGAAGATGCAACGAATCCGCGACGAGTACGACTCGATCGTCGATCGTATCGCTCGCGTCGGGCTCACCGATTATGTCAGCGCTTCGCTCCGCAGCAGTCTCAGAGGACTCCCGGATCTCGCGACGCTCCGGCGTCAGGCATTCGTGAAGCGCGGCGACCTCTCCAGATCCGAACTCGATGTGATCGAGTTCTCCGAGCGCAGAAACGCACTCCGCGACACACGCGTCACCATCAGCGAACTCCTCGAAACGCTCCCGCCGGACATGCCGGAATGGCAGCGCGATCGCGTCGAGCAGATCGTCCGCGAATCCGTCGAGCTTCGGCGCGATCTCCTCGACGACCTCCAGGATCTCGCGACCGACTACCGGGACCGCATCGGCGAACTCAGCGAGCAGGAAAGAAACCTCCTGCTGCTCGCAGATGACTACCGCTCTTTCATCGAAGAGCGCGTCCTGTGGGTCCGCAGCGTTCCGGGGGGACGCTTCATTCACCCGGTCGAAGTCTATCAGGGACTTCGATGGCTTTTTACCACACCCGAGTGGAGACAAGTCCCGCACGCCCTGCTCGCGGAGATCATCGACCGGCCAGTACTCGTTCTTCTGGGCGTCATCGTTGCGGGCGGACTCATTCTCAGCGCACGACGCGCCCGCAGTGCCCTCAACGATTCCGCGGCGAAAGTCGCGAATTGGCGCACCGATTCCTTCAGAACGACACTTATCGCCACCCTCGCGACCTTCGTGCTCACGCTCCCATACCCCGTCATCCTCATCTTCCTCGGACGACTCCTCACCGAAGCGGGCATCGATCTCGGTAGGGCGCAGGAGGAAATCCATGTCGCCGAAGCCGCCGGCTCAGCGCTCATGCCCGTCGCCGCGATCCTTCTCGTCGTGCTCGTCATCTGGAACATCGCTCGTCCCAAGGGGCTTGCGGAGGTTCATTTCCGCTGGCAACGAAACGGCCTCAATCTTGTTCGGCGTCACCTCGCGTGGCTCACTCCCTCGATCCTCCCTCTGGTCTTCATCGTTGCCGCAATGCGTCGGCAGAATGTCGATGCCTACCTCGAATCGCCGGGCAGACTCGCGTTCATTCTCGCGATGGTGCTCCTGAGCGTCTTCGTTTTTCGGGTCTTTCACCCGCACGGCGCGCTCATGTCGGAGTTCTTCCGCAGGCACGATCGCGATTGGATCGCCCGCTCCCGCTGGGCCATCTTCGGCGTCATCGTCGCGATGCCGCTCTTTTCCGCCACCCTCGCACTGCTCGGATTCTTCTACACCGCTCTCCGGCTCGAAGAGCGCATCCAGGTCTCCGCATGGATCATCATCGGTTTCATCATCCTCAACGCACTCCTGCTCAGGTGGCTCTTTCTCGCACGACGACGCCTCGCCATCGAAAAAGCCACACGCACTCGCGAAGCCGCCTCGGCGGAGCAGAAGCCCCAGACCGAAGCGAACGAAGCCGGCATCACCGTCGAAGAAGCACAGGTCGACATCCCCGCCCTCGATGAGCAGACACGCCGTCTCTTCCGCGCCATCGTCCTCATCGGCGCGCTCCTCAGTCTCTACACCGTCTGGGCCGATGCACTCCCAGCTCTCCGCATGCTCCAGATGGTGCAGGTCTACCCGAGTTTTCAGATCACCGAATACCAGCAGCCCGTTCAGCGCACCGTTTCTCCCATCGATGTCGCCATGTCGCCGCCCCTCGCGGCACAGCCGGGCGTCATGACCGGGGTCGGCACCGCCCCCTCGGGCGAACTCGTCGCTCCCGCCGAACCCAATGTCGTCACGCTCGCTCATCTCGGTCTTGCGATCATCGTCGTCATCGTGGTGACGCTCGCGGCACGCAATGTCCCGGGCTTGCTCGAATTCGCGCTGCTCTCCCGACTACCGCTCGACAACGGCTCCAAGTACGCCATCACCACCATCGTCCGCTACATCATCGTCATCGTCGGAACCGTCCTCGCCTTCGGCGCTATCAACATCGGCTGGTCACAGGTCCAGTGGCTCGCCGCCGCCCTGACCTTCGGTCTCGCCTTCGGCCTCCAGGAAATCTTCGCCAACTTCGTCTCCGGCCTCATCATCCTCATCGAGCGTCCCATCCGCGTCGGCGATGTCGTCACCATCGGAGACATCTCGGGCAAGGTCACCCGGATCCAGATGCGATCCACCACCGTCACCGATTGGGAGCGCAAGGAACTCATCATCCCCAACAAATCCTTCATCACGGATCGTGTCGTCAACTGGACCCTCTCGGATCAGGTCACCCGCATCTCCGTCAATGTCGGCATTGCTTACGGTTCGGACACAGTTCTCGCCGAGCAACTCCTCTACCGGGCCGCCGGCGAGCAGGAAAATGTCATGAAGGATCCCGCGCCCCGCGTCGTCTTCCTTGGTTTCGGAGACAACTCGCTCAACTTCGTTGTCCACTGCTTCGTCCCGGCGCTCGAATTCCGCCTCAAGACCATCCACGACATGCACATGGCCATCGACAAGATCTTCCGAGAAGCGAAGATCTCCATCGCATTCCCCCAGCGCGATGT
>REDD01000195.1 GCA_007693725.1 Phycisphaeraceae bacterium | reverse complement strand
GAGATCATGGAGAAACCGCCTGCGCTGCGCTTCGGCGGTGTCTCCATGGCACCCGTCGATTTCTCCATGATTCGGGAGTTGGAGGTCATGGAGAAACCGTCTGCGCTGCGCTTCGGCGGTGTCTCCATGGCACCCGTCAGTTGGAATGGTCCCCGTCAGTCGGTGAGTGGTGAGGCGTGGAAGCAGACGAGTGAGGCGGCGACGGCGGCGTTGAGTGATTCGACTTCGGGGGCGATGGGGATGCGGACGGAGTCGTCGAGGAGTTCGCGTGTGGAGGCGGAGAGGCCGTGGGTTTCGGAGCCGACGATGTAGAGGGCGCGGTGCGGCGGTGTGTGTTGGTTGAGTGGTGTGGCGTGTGGTGCGGCGTCGAGTCCGATGAGTGCGAAGCCGCGGCGCTGGAGGTCGATGAGGCCGTCGGTGAGGTATCGGCAGGGGAGGATGGTGGTGCGGTAGACGGTGGCGGCGGAGGCCTTGATGATGAGGCCGCTGACCCAGGGGGAGCCGGCGGTGGGCCAGAGCATGGCGTGGAATCCGGAGGCGAGGACGGAGCGGACGATCATGCCGATGTTCTGGGGGTTCGTGACGGCGTCGAGCGCGAGGATGCGCGTGGGCGAGGCGGCGCGTCGGCCGGTGAGAGATTGCGCGAAGGCGTCGGGGTCCTGGACGAGCTTGAGGATGATGCGTGCGGCGACGCCCTGATCGTTGCGCGGGTCGGCGGTGATGTTGGAGAGTTCGTCGCGCGGGAGTTCTTCGGGTGTGATGGCGCGGGCGCGTGCGGCAGCGCGGAGTTCCTTGCGGAAGGAGGGGAGGAGGTTCGGTTCGTGGGCGATGCGCTGGACCTCGACGGTGTCGGTGGCGAGGGCTTCGAGGACGGCGCGACGGCCGTAGACCGTGATGGCGGGCGTGCCTTTGGCGGGGTTGGTGTTGGTCATTGCTTTGCCTTGCGTGTGTAGGAGCGTCCGGCCCATTCGGTGGGGATGTCGCGAGCGAGGTCGCGGGCGGCTTCGTTGAGGATGCCCGCGGTGATCCATGCGCCGATGGGGTAGAGGGGGACGAGGGCGAGGGGCGTGCGCTGGGAGCGGTAGATGAGTGCGAGCGCGCCGGCGGCGGTTGCGATGGCAGCGCACGAAATGATGAGGGTGATGATGGGGAGGGGGTCCGGATCGGAGGTGAGGATGTAGATGAGGGAGAGGAGCGCGGAGGCGATGGTGGCGCCGGGGAGGAGGGCGCCGAGGCAGCGGAGCCGCCAGGAGTTTTTGAGGAGTTCGTGGATGCGGCATCTGGCGGACTCGGTGTAGATGCGTTTCCAGCCGCGACGGAAGGCGGGGTAGGAGTCGTACATGCGGCAGCGGAGGAGGTCGTCGCTCATGAGGACATGGAGGCGGCGCTTGGCCTTGTGGATGAGGCGAGCGAAGGCGAGGTCTTCGAGGAGTTCATCCTTGACGGCGGTGTGGGTGCCGACGGCCTTGTAGGCGTCGTGGGTGAAGAGCATGAACTGGCCGTTGGCGAAGCGGATGGGGGCTTGGTCGCGGTTGAGTCGGTCGATGGGGAATTGGCGGACCAGCTCGAAGCCGGTGGCGGGCTGGACGATGCGCTCGAACCAGCGGTCGGTGGTGAGCGCGGGGAGGAGCGAGAGCATGTCGAGACGCCGGTCGTGGAGCATGGCAAGGGCAGCGCGGAGGAGTTGGGGGTGGAAGATGGTGTCGGCATCGGCGAAGAGGAGGAGTTGCGCGGTTTGTGCGCGCGCCGAGCGTGTGTAGGCGGCGTGGAGGGCGTGGACCTTGCCGGCCCAGTCGTCGGGGCAGTGGTCGATGGTGATGATCTCGAGGCGCGGGTCGGGCTCGCCGGAGGGTGTGGCGGCGGCTTCGAGGGCGCGGGCGTGGGTGTCGTCGGTGCAGCGGTCGAGGGCGAGGATGAGTGTGAGGTTGGGGTCGTCCTGGGCGAGGGCGGAGCGGACGAGGTGGTGGATGGTGGCGGCTTCGTTGTGGGCGGGGACGATGATGGCGAGGGAGGGCGCGGGGTCGGGGAGGGGGAGGTCGAGCCCGGCGCGGAGGGTGGGGACGGTGATCCGGCTGATGAGGACGCGGACGAGGACGACGGCGTAGTAGACAAGGGTGGCGATGGAGATGATGGTGAGGGCGAAGAAGAGGATGGCCTGGAGCGGTGGCATGGAGGGTGAAGGGTACTCAGAGGGGGTCGAGGACGAGGAGGCGGCGATGCGCGATGGATTGTGGTGGCGGTGTGATGCGGATCCGGGGGTGGTGCTGTCGCGGGAGCAGGTGCGGCGGCTGGATCGGCTGGCGGAGGAGCGGCTGGGGATGTCCGGGCTGGTGCTGATGGAGAATGCGTCGACGGCGGTGGCGGCGGGGGTGATGCGGCTGCTGGAGGGGCGCGAGGAGGGGGGCGTGCTGGTGGTGTGCGGTGGTGGGAACAACGGCGGGGATGGTCTGGGTGCCGCGCGGAAGCTGCATGTGCGCGGGGTGGAGGGGGTACGGGTGGTGCTGCTGAAGGATGGCGCGGCGATGGCGGGCGATGCGGGGGCGTTTGCGCGGATGTGCGCCGGTGTGGGCGTGGCGATGGAGGTGCTGGATGCGGGTGATGTGGCGGGGTGTCTGGAGCGCGCGGGTGGGGAGGCGGGGGCTTCCGGGGGGGTGATTGTGGATGCGATGTTCGGGACGGGGCTGGACCGGGCGCTGGGCGCGCCCCTGGATGAGGTGGTGGGTTGGATGGAGGCGCGGCGGGGGATGGGGGCGCGTGTGCTGGCGGTGGATGTGCCGAGCGGGATGGATGCCGATACGGGGGAGGCGCTGGGCGGCGTGGCGGTGCGCGCGGATGCGACGGTGACGCTGGCGGCGGTGAAGCGCGGGATGTTGACGGAGGCGGGACGGGCGCGGTGCGGCGAGGTGTGGGTGGGGGATATCGGTGTGGCGCGGTGGTTGGTGGAGGAGGT
>REDD01000229.1 GCA_007693725.1 Phycisphaeraceae bacterium | reverse complement strand
GCCAGGCACGCGTGCGGGTGACAGTGGGGGGCTTGCTGGATGCGTTCCTCGAAGCACACGAGGGTGATCGCGTGACAGCTCTGGATCGTGCCGACCGCACGCTCCGGAGACACTTCGGCGAGGAGCACGACGCGAGCATCATCACCGAAGGCGAGGCGGAGGATTGGCGGGGCATGCTTGTCAAGTCCGGTCTTGCCTTATCGACGGTGGCCCGAACGGTGAAGTACGCACGCCAGATCTGGAGGTGGGGCATCCGGCGGAAGCTCGTGACCTTCAATCCGTTCGCAGAGGTCAAGGCCGGGAGCATGATGAATCCCCAGCGGATGGCGTATGTGGATCATGACACCATCGACAGAGTGCTCGATGCATGTCCCGACGATGACTGGAAGCTGCTCGTGGTGTTGTCCCGCTACGCCGGGCTGCGCATCCCGTCCGAAGCGTTTGCGCTCCGCTGGGATGATGTGAACTGGGAGCAGTCGCGCATGTGGGTGCGTTCACCCAAGACAGCGCACCACGAGGGCAAGGGCGGACGATGGGTGCCGATCTTCCCCGAGTTGCGTCCGCACCTGCTGGCGGCGTTCGAGAGAGCGGAGGAGGGCGCGGAGATGGTCTTCGGGGAGAGGTGGAAGGCGAGCTACAACCCCAACACGCACTTCCGGCGGATCGTCAAGCGGGCCGGGGTCGATCCCTGGCCCCGGATCTGGCACAATCTCCGGGCGAGCCGGCAGACCGAGTTGGCGGCCGAGTACCCCCTGCACACTGTCTGTGCCTGGATCGGGAACTCGGCGGCAATTGCCGGTGGACACTACCTGCAGGTGACGGATGCCGACTTCGAGCGGGCCGTTGGCGGTCCACTTCCCACCCCGGAAGGTGGCACGAATTCCGGCACGGTTAGTGACGCGCAACCGGCACAAAACCCGGCACGGCACACACACGCGCGGGCTCGCGCGGAGCTTCGGAAATCATCGAAAGTCGTTGATGATAAGGGGTTTACGGATGGTCAATGCGGACCAGTGCGAACCCGTACAAAAACCGAAAATGGGCCTGGGAGGACTCGAACCTCCGACCTCACCCTTATCAGGGGTGCGCTCTAACCAACTGAGCTACAGGCCCGGGAGGGGCGAGTTTAGCACTCCCCTCGGGTGTTGTCATCACGCGGGAATCGCCGCGAGGCCCGTCCCGAAGTTCTCTCTGGCCTGTTCCGAGGCCATTCGCCGATGCATCGACTGAATCGGGGAGCATCGCCGGGAAGCCAATGAAGGGCAGGCCACATGGAGATCCAGGGACTCGGGGCGTTCGATCCATCGCGAATAACACCCAGCCAGCGGGGGGAGCAAGGGCGATCCACCGGCGCCTCCAGCCCCGAGGGACGCGGGCGTGCGGTCCTCGCCGACCTCTTCAGCTCGCGGGGCATGGACCAATTCCGTATCCGCGGCGGGGCACTCCGATACATCGACCCGCGGATCACCGGCGCCGAGGGCAAGGTCAACCTCAAGCCGGGCGAGGTCTTCGCCCCGGAAGTCGAGATCGAATCGCCCGCACGCCGGGCCGAGATCGCACTGGACCTGCTCCAGTTCAACCTGAACCTCGGCGGCCCCGGTCCGAACGATGGTGCCTATGAGGAGTTCCACCTCCGCATCGCAGGATCGCAGGGCTCTCAGATCATCAACTTTGCCTCGGGCACCGCAATCACCGACATGATGAGCGCGATGAACTCCTTCCGCGATCAAACCGGTGTGGAAGCAATGATCTCGGGGACTGCGATCACGCTGCAATCAAAGTCATTCGGCTCCGATGAGTTCGTGAGCGTCGAGATCCTCGACGATGGCGGCAGCACGCCTCCACCGGTCATCGTCGGCGGGGCCGAAGAGAACGGCGTGTTCACCGGTCGCGGCGATGATGTCGCCGGGACGATCAACGGCGTCCGCGGCTCGGGCCGAGGCGCGTATCTCAGCGCTGAGGGGGCAAACTTCTCCCTGCAACTCCGTTTGGCGGACTCGGTCTTCGATGCGTGGGCCGGACCCGTGTCGTTCCTCGCGATGAAGATCGAGGGGACCGATGCATCCACGCAGCAGCGCCCGGAATCGCTGTCGGGCTTCACGCGCTACGCCTAGCGCCCGGGCCCTCACCCCAGAAATGTCGCCCGGTCGCCGAATCCCAGGCGCATCGCCTCCTTCGCCCGCGCCAGGGTGTCTTCTGCGACCGCGTTGGCCCGCTTGGTGCCCGCGCGGATGATGTCGATCACCATGTCGTTCCCATCCTTGCCCTCGTACTGCGCACGCCGTGCGCGGATGGGGTCGAGCAGTTCGTTGATGGCCTCGATGACCGGGGCCTTCACATGGCCGTCGCCGAGGTTGTCGCCGCGCCGATAGCGGTCCTTGAGTTCCTCGACCATCGCGGTGTCCTTGATGAAGATGTCCGCGTAGTCGAAGACGGGGTTGATCTCGACGATGCCCGGCTCGTCCGGGTTGCGGCTCTGACCGGGGTACATCGCGTTGATCTTCTTCTTGACCTCTTTGGGCGTGTCCGACAGAAAGATGGCGTTGTTGAGCGACTTGCTCATCTTCTGCTTGCCGTCGGTCCCGACGAGCCGCCCGACCTTCCCGACGAGCGCTGCGGGGATCGGAAAGACGCCCCCCGCGGTGTGATGCTCCTCATCGAGCGTGTGCTGATCGACGCCGCAGTACAGGTGGTTGAACTTCCGCGCCACCTCACGGCACATCTCGATGTGCGCCACCTGATCCTCGCCCACCGGCACATGCACCGGACGGAACGCCAGAATGTCCGCACACTGGCCCACCGCGTACAGCGGGAAGCCAAACGAGTAGTGGTCGCCCAGCCCCTTCGCATCGATCTCCGTCTTCAGCGTTGGGTTCCGCATGACCCGGTTGAACGCGATGAGCATCGAGAAATACCAGGTCAGCTCCGCGATCGCCGGCACCTCCGTCTGGAGCACGACGCACGAGCGCTCCGGATCGATGCCGCAGGCCAGCCAGTCCTTGACGATCTCGATGGTGTCGGCCCGGATGTCGTCCGGCTTGTCCGAGCGTGTGGTGAAGGCGTGCATGTTCGCCAGCAGGAAGTAGCACTCGTACTCCTCCTGCAGCCGCAGTCGGTTCTCGATGCTCCCGACATAGTGGCCGAGATGGAGGCGACCCGTCGGGGTGTCTCCGGTCAGCACGCGTTCTCTTGGTGTCGTCGTCATGGCAGGGGGCAGGGTAGCCGCTCCGCGCCTTCCCGTCGGGCGTCATGGCGTGTGGCGGTGCATCAGGGCAACGGCTGGGCCGAGGTCTGCCACAACGCCAGCCCGATATTCACAGCGTTGAACGCGCTGTGCATCGCAATCGGCGCCAGCAGACGCCCCGTCCGCGCGTACACCACACCCAGCCCGATCGAGAGCACCATCAGCACCGGCATCCCCCGCCAGTCCACCGCTCCGGCGTGCACGATCGTGAACACCAGCGAGGTCACCAGCACCGCGCCCCACCCCGAGCCCAGCACCCGGCGCAGCCCGTTCTGGAGCAGTCCCCGGTAGATGACCTCCTCCACGACCGGCGCGCCCACCGTCACCCCGATCACCACGCCCCACCACCACAGGTTCGGTTGCGACTCGACGAGCCGGCGCAGCGTCTCATGGGCCACCGGGTCGACCGGGACATCCGTCGTCATGCGCCGGATCCACTCCGTCAGCGCCCCCGTCGCGGTGCAGAGCGGGTAGACCAGCAGCATCCCCAGCAGCCCGATGCCAACCCCGACGAGCCGCCAGTCGCGCGACAGCGCCCGCCCGATCGGAGGCATGGCGGTCAGCAGGAAGGCCATCGCGAGCCCCGCGCCGAGGTACTGCCCGATCATGATGATCACGCCACCCGATCCGATGCCCGTGTCTTCCCGCCCGCCCCACATGCCGAGGACCTGTCCGGCCGCCGTGACCCCCAGAATCTGAGAAAGCCAGACGAACACCGCCGCCCCGATCAGCACGATGCCCAGATCCCGCGCGGGGGACTTCCGGGGGGACTTCGCGGGCCTGCCCGTCTCGCTCTCCGGTCCGCCCGGCTCACCCCCCCGGGGCAACCGCCACCATCCACGCCAGACGATCACACCCACCGCCAACGCCAGCCACGCCAGCACCAGGGCGTCCGCGCCGGTCAAACCCCGGCGTGCCGGAGGATCCGTCACAATGGGTGGGACTTCCTGCCCCTCGACGCCGGATGCTTCGGAGAGAGTCCGCGTTTCCGACTCGTCCGATGGGGTTGAAGCGGATACAACCACCGTCACGCCCCCCGAGGCATCCGCGGGGTGTGCCGCGGCGGGATTCGCCACCAGAACCGCCATGATGCCGATGATGACCCCCGGAATGATCCCCGGAATGAACCCCGACACCCCCGACACCCTCCGCGAGATCATCGAGCACAAGCGACGCGAGGTCGACAAGGCCAAAGCACGCACCTCCATCGATGCACTCAAGGACCGCATCAGCGAGCTGGGGCGGCCGCGCAACTTCTTCCAGGCGGTGGTTCGACACCAGACCAAGACCGACACGGCGATCATCGCGGAGATCAAGCGCAAGAGTCCCTCTGCGGGCTGGATCCGGCCGGAGTACGAGGGCAACGCCTTCGACCCCGTCGCCATCGCACGACGGTACCACGCCAACGGGGCCGCGGCGATCTCCTGCCTCACCGATGAGCGATTCTTCGCCGGAAACCCCGCCTACATCCACGCCATCCGCGACGCCGTCCCCCTCCCGGTGCTCCGCAAGGACTTCATCATCGACGAGTGGCAGGTCTACGAGAGCCGGGCGCTCGGAGCCGATGCCATCCTCCTCATCGCCGAGTGCCTCAACGAGTCCGAACTGCTCGACCTCATGATCCTCGCCCGCGACCTGCAACTCACCGCACTCATCGAAGTCCACGACATGGACAATCTGCTCCGCGTGCGCCACCACATCGGCTTCCCGATGCGCTCCTACTCGCTGCTCGGCATCAACAACCGCGACCTGCGCACCATGACCACCGATCTCGCGCACACGCTCCGTCTCGTCGATCTCGTCGAGGATCCCAGCGTGCTCGTCTCCGAGTCCGGCATCTCCGAGCCGGAGCACCTCGAGCGGCTCTGCACGGCGGGCGTGCGCATCGCCCTCATCGGCGAGTCCTTCATGCGCACGGAAGACCCCGGCGCCGCCCTGGCGAAGATTCTCAAGCGCGATGTGAAATGAATGAGACGCCCCCGTCCCGGTGGTTCAGCGCTTCCGTCGTGTTACGATCACGCCGGACAGCGCCAGCAACGCCGCTGAACCGGGCGACGGCACCTCGATCGGTGTCCCCGACAGCACGCGGAAATTCGTGAACACCGCATCCGCAGCGCCCGAGGTCCAGGCATCCCCCAGCGCGCCGTCGCTCCGCAGGAAGAAGGACGCCATCAGCAGACCGCCGCTCCAGCTGTTCTGGATGCCCGCGAAGGTCGTCGTCGCGGAGGGGCTTGCCGCGCCGGTGTTCCCGACGCCGACCACCACATCGCCCGTCGCGCTGTTGTACGACACAAAGAAACTCCGCACGAGATTCGGCGTCGCGAAGATAATCCCCGGTGTCTGGTTGACATCGTTGATCCGCGCTGCACCCCCGAACGCGAGCGCCAATCCGTCCCGCGTCAGCAGCGCCACCCCGGCACCGTTCATGCCGTCGCCATCCTCGCCGATGCCGAAGCCGATGCCCAGATCGCCGACCGAAGCCGTCGGGAAACTCATGTTGAAATCCACCGCGATCGAGAAGCTCTGCGACGGGTCGAAGGCGAACCCGGAGGTCGAGGTCGCGGGTGTGATGCCGTTGACACTCTGATAGCCGATGTCCACGCCGCTGTTCACGGGACCGCCGATGGCGCTCAGCGTGATCTGCGATGGTCCGTTGATGCTGCTGGTGAAGTTCGGGTCCGCCGGATCCTCGACGAGTGTCCAGTTGTTGAAATCCGTGATCGAGCCCGCGGCGTGCCCCGCCCCGAAGACTCCGACACCAACCACCATCGCCACAAACATCGCACGCCGGCTCATGGGAATCTCTCCTGCTCTGTTCTCTCGCACCGGCCTGTGCTCTCCCGACCTCGCGGATCGGGTGCCGATGGACTCCACAGACAAGGTACCCCCATCCGCCGCCGGGGCAATCCGGCGGGGCCGTTCCCGGGACAAACCCCGCTTCTCCTTGGGGATTTCGCATGCGAGGGCGGTGTCACACTGGGGAAGGTCGGCGCATGAAATACGCCCGCAGCAGCGACTCGCCGCCACGGGCGTCTCGTGAGGGACATGGAGGAGTGAGAGAGAGCAACCATTGCTCGCGATGTCCCCGAGGGTTCTCAACAGGCGAACCGAGCGGAATTCCTGTTTATTCACGCTGCCGCCGTATCATCCGCCCGTGCCCGCCCCGCCCGAAAATCCGCACCTGACCCCCGCCGAGGCGGTCGCCCGATGGCCCGCGGCGATCCCCCTCTGTGCGTGCATCAGCGGGCACCCGCCGTGGGCGTCCCCCAATCCGTGGTCGCGCTGGTCGCTGCTGGCATCTCCCATATCTGTGCAGGAGATCCCGTTCTCCCAGATCGACCCCGCCGATCCGCTTGCCCCGCTCCGCGAGGCGATCGCCTCCACCCGTGCCGTGCCACTTGGTGAGGCCGGCAAGGTTCTCGCTGATTTTTCTTCCGGGGGCGGGGGGGGGACTTCCGGGGGTTGGATGGTGGCGTTGTCGTACGACCTCGGTCGTGTGCTGGAGGCGCGTGCGCAGGCGGAGGGTGTGGGTGGTGCGATCGACGATCGGGCTGCGCCGGCGATGATCCTCGCGCGGCACGAGGGGGCGTTGCTGCACGATGCCCGCACGGGCGAGTGGCGAGCGATCGGGGACCGCGGGGCGATTCCGGAGTTGGGCACGGATGCTGTCGAAGCGCACTTCGAGTGCGAGGAACTGAGATCGCGGACCGGGCGTGGGGCGTTCATCGAGAGTGTGCGCAGGGGTGTCGAGCTGGTGCACGCGGGCGATGTCTTTCAGGTGAATCTCGCGCACCGGCTTTCGGGGAGGTGCGAGGGCGATCCGCGTGTGCTGTTCCGTGCCTGTCTCGAAGGCGCTCGCCCGTGGTACGCCGGGATGCTCAGCACACCGAATCGTTCGATCGTCTCGATGAGTCCGGAGCTGTTTCTCTCGTTCGATGCGCGGACGAGGCGGGTCGTGACGCGCCCGATCAAGGGCACCCGCCCCGCTGCGGAGGAAGATGCGCTCCTCGCGAGCGACAAGGAACGCGCCGAGCTCGTCATGATCGTGGACCTGATGCGCAACGACATCGGGCGCGTCTGCGAGATCGGCTCCGTCCGAGTCGTCGAGCCGCGCTCCATCGAGCATCACGCGGGCCTGGACGGCGCCATCGCCCACTCCGTCGCGACCATCGAGGGTGTGCTCCGTCCGGAGTTGGACATCGTCGACCTGCTCTCGGCATCCTTCCCGCCCGGATCCGTCACGGGCGCTCCGAAGGTCCGCGCCATGCAGATCATCGATGGCATCGAGCCGGTCCGCCGGGGTTTCTACTGCGGCACGCTCGGCTACATCTCCGACGATGGCGATGCCGCGTTCAATGTCGCCATCCGGACCGCCACGATCACACGCCAGGGCGACGCCGGCACGATCCTCGACTATTCCGTCGGTGCGGGCATCGTCGCGGACTCTGTTCCCGAGCAGGAGTGGGAGGAAACGCTCCACAAGGCCGCGGCGTTCCGCAGCGCCATCGCCCGCTGCACCTCGGCACCCATCGAGACCACGCCATGACCCAGGATCACGACGGCTACCGCACCAACCCACGCGGCGGACCATCCGTCCGCACCGACATCGTGGATGCGTACATCTTCCGGCGTCCCCGGGACGCCTCCACAGCGCGCGTGATCGAGTTGCTCCAGCTCCGACGCGCCCGCGCCCCGCTCGCCGACACATGGCAGCCCATCATGGGGCACATCGAAAAGAACGAAACCGCGCACCAGACCATCCTGCGCGAGATCGGCGAGGAAGTCGGCTTGCAGCCCACGGACCCCGCGTTTCTCGGTGCGTGGGCGCTCGAACAGGTCCATCCGTTCTATCTCGCAGCGCTCGACTGCATCGTCATGAGTCCGCGCTTCGCCATCGAGGTCGCCCATGACTGGGAGCCGCGTCTGAACGCGGAGCACACCGCGCACCGATGGATCGGCGCACCGCTCCACGCCGGACTGTCCGCGCTCGAGTTCTTCCTCTGGCCCGGTCAGCGCGGCGCGGTCGAGGAGTTGCTCTCCAGCATCGTGCCGCGCGATGCCCCCGCCCGCGCCCATCTGAAACTGCCCGACATCCCCTGACCCCCGGAAAATCCCCAGCGTCACCGCGCGGTGCGCAGCGACACGGATGCCGAACGGCCCACCACTTCGCCCGATCGGTAAGTACGAGGCAGGCGCGGGCTCAATCGACACAGCAGTTCGTGCGTGATCGTCCCGGCCCGCTTCGCCAGTTTCGGCAGCGTGTTCGGCGCCTCGCGATCCATCGACACCAGTTCGACTTCCGTCCCGACGCCCACGCCATCCACGGGCAGGTCCGTCAGGTCGATCGTGATCTGATCCATGCTCACCCGCCCGACCACCGGCGCGTAGCCGCGGATCCCGGCGTCGAGCACCACACCCACCCGCGCGGGCGGCTCCCCGCTCCGGCTCGAAAGTCCGAGCGGATACCCATCGGCATACCCCACCGGCACCAGCCCGATCCGCGACGAGCGTTCGGCCTTCCATGTCGAGCCGTAGCCCACCGGAGTTTCCGCGCCGATCGCCTTGACATGCACGATCCGGCTCGTCCAGCGCACACACCCGTGCAGTTCGCCCGCCCGTTCGCCCAGCGCAAAGCCCTCCGGATCCGCGAACTCCTCGCCCGCGTACCCGAGCAGCGCAAGTCCGACCCGGACCATCCTCGCGTGGGTGGAGCTGTCACGGAACAGTGCAAAGGTGTTCGCCTGATGGATGAGGCAGTCCTTCGGGATGTTCTTCCCTTCGCTATCGAGCCACGCCGCGAACCGCTCGCACTGCTCCATCGTGAACGCCCGGTCGATGTCCGCCGAGGCGTAGTGCGTGAAGACGCCCGCCAGGCGCAGCCGCGGGTGCTCGTTGATCCGGGCCACCAGCCCCGACGCATCGCGGAGCGTCGCCCCGCCGCGGCTCATCCCCGTGTCCACCTCCAGATGCACCGGAAGCGCGATGCCCAGCCCATCAGCGATCTCGACGAGTGCCTGCAGATTTCCCGCATCGTGGGCGGTCAGGTGCAACTGCCCCAGCGAGGCCGCCCGGTAGAGCCGGTCGTCCCGCTCCATCTTCCGGATCGGCATGAGCATCAGGATCGGGGCGGAGATGTGCAGATCCAGCAGCGCCCGGGCCTGCTCGGGGGTGTACACCCCCAGCATCTCGATCCCCGCCGCCGCGAGCCGCTTCGCCAGCCGGGCCGCCCCCAGCCCGTAGCCATCGGCCTTGAGCACCGCACAGACCCCGGTGCCCGGAGCCGTCGAACGCACCACCCCGAGGTTGTGCGCCACCGCATCCAGATCGACTTCAATCCTGCTCGTCGGGTCCACTGACGCTCCGTTCCGATCGCTCAAAACCCGCACACTGTATGTTTCCGCCCGTCCAGTTGTATCGGCCTCTCGGGAACCCTACGATCACCCGATCGGGCGGGTCTGCCGTTGGGCACCCCTCCCGAGGGCTCAGTCCGGGTGTTTTCACTCGTTCTGATACCGCGCGACATATCTCGGCTTCCCCGCGTGGCCGGCGCGCTTCGATCCATGACAACCAATCCAGTTCGCGAGCTTCGCACCGATGGCTGACGCCCCACACGACGACACGACCGCACAAACAGAATCCCGCACCGAGCAGCAGGGACAGCCCGACACGCAGGGCGATCGTCCCAAGCGCCGCAGACGCCGCCGCAAGAGTTCGCGCCCTCAGGAAGCCGAAACTGGAGCTTCCCAGCCCTCCGCAGAGCGCGAGCCCGCACCGGCATCCGGCGCAGAGCCCGGCCGCGACGACCGAGGCCCCAAGCGCCGGCGCAGTCGAGGTGGACGCGGACGCAAGCGCAGCGGCGACGCCGCCCCTGCCCCCCAGCAGCGATCCAGCCGCCCCGCGGACGCGGACGACTACGACGATGACGACGATGTCATCTCCGATCAGCCCCGCAAGCGTCGCGCCCGCCCCGAGGCCACCGTCAAGGTCGAGAACTGGGAAGAGATCTTCGAGAAGCAGACCTTCGCCGACCTCGGGCTCCGCAACAGCGTGCTCCGGGGCGTCGAGGATGCCGGCTTCACCCACCCCACCAAGATCCAGGCCGAGCTCATCCCCCTCGTCATCGAGGGGCGCGATGTCCTCGGCCAGTCACGCACCGGCACCGGCAAGACCGCCGCCTTCGGACTCCCCCTCTACCACCTCGCCCAGCGCGACCTCCCCTTCCAGTCCCTCATCCTCGCGCCGACCCGCGAACTCGCCATCCAGATCACCGAGGAACTCCGCGACCTCGGGCGTCACACGCCCATCCGCGTCTCGGCGGTCTACGGCGGTCAGAAGATCCCCACACAGGCAGCCCGTCTCGCCGAAGGACCGGAGATCATCGTCGCCACCCCCGGACGCCTCTGGGACATGAAGCAACGCGGCTACCTCCACTTCAACAATGTCCGCTTCGTCATCCTCGACGAGGTCGACCGCATGCTCGACATCGGTTTCCGCGAGGACATCAAGACCATCCTCAAGTCCATCCGCACCGAGCATCAGACCGTCTTCGTCTCCGCGACCATCGGCGAGGAGATCGAGCGGCTCGCCCGGTCGTTCATGAAGGAGCCCGCTCGCCTCGAAACCACCGGCTCCTCCCTCACCGTCTCGCTCGTCGAGCAGCACTACATCTCCGTCCAGCCGTGGGACAAGCGCCGCCTGCTCAAGCATGTCCTCACCCACGAGGACCCCGACCTCACCATCGTCTTCTGCCGCATGAAGCGCACCGTCGATGATGTCACCCGCTCGCTCACCAACGCCGGCATCGATGCCCACGCGATCCACGGCGACATGTACCAGGGCAAGCGCAACAGCGTGATGAAGCTCCTCCGCGAGGGCGAGCTCTCCGTCATCGTCGCATCCGATCTGGCCGCCCGCGGCCTCGATGTCGACGGCATCTCCCATGTCATCAACTACGACCTCCCCGACGACCCCGAGGTCTACATCCACCGCATCGGACGCACCGCACGCGCCGGACGCGATGGCATCGCATGGGCCTTCGTCACCCCCGATCAGGGGCCTCTCCTCACCGCCATCGAGAAGCTCGCCAACATCCACATCCCCGAGCGCGAGTACCCGGACTTCAAGCCCGGCCCGGTCCCGAGGTGGATCGAGGAGGAGAAATCCAAGGAAGCCGCGCGCACCGAGAAGCTCCAGTCGCGCAGCCGTCACGACCCGCCCTCCATGCCCGCGCCGGCAAAGGTCGACAGCAACCGCTTCCCCGGCGGCATTGTTCCGACAAAGCTCCCGCCCAAGCGACTTCAGGGTCGCTCGCGCACCACGCGCTCCATGAAGGGCATGCCCAGCGACGACACAACATTGCCGCCCCCCGCGACCGACTGACCGCCCCGTTCCGTTGCCCGCCTCCGCGATCAGCGATCCTCTGTGTTCCGCCGCTGACGGAGGACATCCGGCAGCCCGAAGATGTTGCGCAGGAGATCGTCTCCCGCGGATTCGAGCAATATCCTCGGCGCCTCCCGCAGCATCGACTGCACATCGATCTCCGTGCGAGGATCCGAGCGAGGCCCCACCATCCGCACAGGCACCATCGTGAGCCGTTCCACCCCCGGTACGGCACTCAGCGCCGGGCTGAACTCACGCGACAGCGCATAGAACGGCACGAACAGACGCACATCCATCCGGTCCCGCACGAGGTCCACCGACCCGCTCACCTCGAAGTTGAACTCGCCCGTCGGGATCCTGAACCGCTCGAACTTCGCCACCCCGTTCTCGAACACCACCTCGAAGGGTTCGAGCCGCTCGCCGATCAGCCCGCGCGGATTGTTCCGCGTCGCTTCGAGCAACCGCGCGACCAGCCGGATCGTCTCGAAGCGCACCGTCCCCGGATCGATCTTCATCGTCCCGTTGAGCGACTGCATGTTCCCATCCATCGGGATCGACAGCCCCGTCGTGCTCACGAACATCGGCTCCTCCGCGGCGGTCTTCTCGAAACTCGCGAGCATCGGGAGCAACCGGCCCAGCAGACGGCCGCTCGTCGCGGGCGAGATCGTCACCAGCCGCATATCACTCTCGGGTCGCAGCCGCAGCACCGCGCCGGACTCGTCGACGACGACATCGCCCAGCAGGATCGCCCGCGCATTCTCCGACTGCATCCGCGCCTCGATCGTTCCGCCGCCCTCGGTGCGCGAGATGTTCGCGCCGACGATGTCCGCCTGAATGCTCGGACCCAGCAGGTCCGTCAACGCGCCACCCTGATTCATCAGCGCATCCACCAGCGCGGTCGGCAGCGTCCCGAACGCCTTGAGCGATTCGATCTTCGCCCGATCGGGCGTCGGACGCCCCGCCTCATCGCCCAACTGAGTGACGACACCCTCGACGAGCAGCGATGGTCGCTCGCCCTCCTCCCGCTCCTCAGCGCTGAGCCACTGGAAATCGAGCTGCGCCGGTGTGTCCTGCAACCGAACGAACGCCGCAGAAAGCGGCAGCACCGCGCGCCGGTCGTACCGATCAAGGAACACCATCGCGCCGATCCGGCGCGCGATGATCCCGATCTCAAAGTCTTCCGCTGCAAACAGATGCTCGCCCTCACCGATGTTCGCGCGGTGCAACTCGATCTCGAACGGAACATTCCCCTCCAGCCGCACCCCGCTCCCCGCACCGAGCGACCGGTCGACCAACTGCGGGCGCATCAGCCACAGAACCTCCCCCGGCGGCAGCAGGCGAATCCGCTCCCCGCGATGATCGAGAAACGCCTTCACGGACAACCGCTCCGAACGCACCTCCGCCATCACCGGCGGATCCGGGGCCGTCTCCGGCAGCGTCCGCGCCGACGCCCTCGCCGCGATACGCAGATCCGCTCCGAGCACCTCGGCGAACCACCCGTCGAGACCGAGCAGCCGGTCGATCACACCGGTATCGCTCCGGCGCAGCGCGAACTCGCCCATCCCAACCGATGCCGGCGTCACCATCGACCAAGTCACATCCGCGAATTCGCTGTCGGGACGCCCGGGCTCGAACGCCACAAAGCCGCCCGAAAGATTGTTTTCGAGCGGATCATCGGCGTTGATCGTGAACCCCAGGGTGAAGTTCCGCACGCCGACATCGCGAATCGTGCCGTCCCGCGCTGCGAAGGCGTTCAGCGCGATGAAATCCTCCTCACTTTGCAACTGACCCGCGATCCGTACATCCTGATCGAACGACGGCCACCAACGGTTCGGCATGGGTATGCGCATGTCCATCAGCGAGATCGTCGCGGGCACGCTCGCCGCCAGCGAGGGCCGCGGCGACAACCCGTCCAGCGCCTCACGGAAGAGCGCTTCGACCAGTTCCGGCGTTGTGATCAGACTCCCGGCGTTGCGCTCCACACGCAGCATGCCGCCGAAGAACCGCGCGCGCGTCGAGAACTCCCGCGACTCCCCGCTCGTGAGCGTGATTCCCAGCGATTGATTTGGTGCGCCCTCATCCAGCGTCGCGAGCTGCACGCCCATCGTCGAATCGCCGACCGCTCCGATGATCTCTCGCAGCTCCTCATCATCGATCAGCGCCTCGATCAGCGACTTGGGTACGCCGTCGATGCCGCCCGTACCGCTCAGCCGCGACTCGAGAAGATCCGGCACCCCATCGCCGCGATGCACGCGGTCAATCCCGAGCGTTCCCTCGCCCCTCACCGCTTCGCGCCCCGCACTGCCCCGCACGCTCCACGATGTCTCGAGCAATCCGTTCTCCGCCAGCGAGCTGCGGAACTGCAACTGCTCCATCCTCATCGTTGCATCATCACCGACAACACCGACAGCAAGATCATCGCTCACGACCTCGAGGGTGCCCCAGATACCCCGCAGCGGCGCGAAAGAATCAAACCCGCCCAGCGGGATCCGTGCATCGCGCAGGCGCACCGTCGCATTGCCCGAGGAACGCAGCAGCTCATCGCCGATCTTGAGCGCCCTGAGCACGCCTTCGAGATCCCGCGTGGTCAGCGACACCCCTTCGCCCGCGAACAGCAGCACGCCGTCGTCGAGTTGGCTACCGCCCCGCACGCCTCCGCTCGGACCGGCCACATCGAGCGCGACATCCACCCGATCGCTCCCCTGCGCCATCGCTCCGGAAACAGAGCCGCGCATG
>REDD01000016.1 GCA_007693725.1 Phycisphaeraceae bacterium | reverse complement strand
CCCACCCCGCACTCAATCCTGATCCACCTCGAACAACGCCTCCACGAACGCTTCCGGATCGAACGGCTGCACATCCTCCGGTCGCTCCCCCACCCCGACGAACTTCACCGGAATCCCCGTCGCATCGTGGATCGCGATCACCACGCCGCCCTTCGCCGTCCCGTCCAGCTTCGCCAGAAAGATCCCCGTCACCGTCACCGCGCGACCGAACTCCTCCGCCTGACGCACCGCGTTCTGCCCCGTCGTCGCGTCCAGCACCAGCAGCGTCTCGTGCGGCCCGCCGGGGATCTTCCGCGCCACGATCTCCCGGATCTTCCCCAGCTCCCGCATCAACGACTCCTGCGTGTGCAACCGCCCGGCCGTGTCCAGCACCAGCACATCCACACCCCGAGCAAGCGCTGCATCACACGCATCGAACGCCACCGCCGCGGGATCGCCCCCCTGCTGACCCTTCACGACTTCCACGCCCAGCCGCTCCGACCAGATCTCGAGTTGGCGCACCGCGCCCGCACGGAAGGTGTCGCAAGCGCCCAGCAAAACCGTCTTCCCCGAATCCCGCAGACTCTTCGTGAGCTTCGCGATGCTCGTCGTCTTCCCCGCCCCGTTCACACCCGCCACCAGAATCACCGTCGGCTTGCCGCTCCCCGCATCCGCGAACCGCAGCGCGCGATCCTGCTCCGGCCACATCGTCTTCAACTCATCCTTCAGATACGCGAGGACCTCATCGCCCGTCTGCATCTTCCCCGACCGATACGCCTCGCGCACACCTTTCACCAGCCGCATCGTCGTCTTCACGCCGACATCCGCGCTGATCAACTTCGCCTCAAGCTGACGGATCAGATCCTCATCCAGCCGCTTCCCCAGCAGCAGCGAGCGCAGTCCGCCGATGAAGGTGTCCCGCGTCTTCGCGAGCCCCTGCTTCACCTTCCCGAAAATCGACTTCAGAAAGCTCACCGCGCGTCCTCCGACTCCGCGCCCACCGCATCATCCGATGCTCGCTGCTCCGCGAGCACACGCTTCAACACCTTGTCCAGCACGCCGTTCACGAACGCCGGGCTCCGCTCCGTGCTGAACCGCTTCGTCAACTCCAGCGCCTCGTTCACCGCAACCTTGGCCGGCGTCCGCCCCGAACGCATCTCGTGAATCGCCAGCCGCAGAATCGCACGATCGACCGCCGGCTGACGCTGCGCCGGCCAACCCGGTGCCAATTCCAGCACCTCAGCATCCATCTTCCTGCGATGCGCGAACGCCTCACGCGCCAGCTCCAGCGCCCGCTCCACATCCCGCGCTGTCGCGCCGGACTTCGTCTCCTCCGCCGATTCCGTCAGCGTCGCACGGATCTCGTCCAGCGCATCCTCACCCCGCGCATCCAACTGGAACAGCCCCAGAAACGCCAGCCGTCGAACCTCCCGCGCTGTGGCACTCACCGCATCCCCCTTCGCACACCCTCGATCGCCCCCAACGCCTGCAACACCGCTTCCACCGCCTCCGCCCCCTTGTTCCCGTGGGCGCCCCCCGCCCGCGCCTCGCCCTGCTCCGCCGTGTCCACCGTCAGCACCCCAAACCCCACCGGCGCCACGCCCCCCTCCTTCCGACCCTGCACCGCCAGCATCTGCAAAGCCGTCGCGACGCTCGTCGCCAGATGCACATCGTGGCTCGTCTCGCCCTTGATGATGCACCCCAGACACACCACGCCGTCACACCGCCACCGCTCCATCAGCCCCGCCGCCACCACCGGCAGCTCAAACGCCCCCGGCGACCAGCACACCATCACCCGCCCGCGCTCCCCCAGCAGCCGCTCCACCGCCTCCAACGCCCCGTCCAGCAGCCGCTGCGTGATCCACTCGTTGTACCGGCTCACCACGATCCCCAGACGCACCTCCCCCGCAGGAACGCCGGATTCGACATGGTGGATCTCCGCTGGCATGGGGCGGGGATGATACACCCCCGCCACCCGGTACCATCCCTCAGCACGAATCCCTCCTCCACACCACCCGCCCCTCACCCCCCTCACCCTCGGAGCGCTCATGGAGCGTCTCATCAGCCGGCTCTCTCCGGTCCTCCACCTCACCCGCATCACCAACGCCGTCGCCGCCGTCGCGAATGTCTGGTTTCTCATCCTCTGGACGCGTGCCGCCCCCATCGAGCAGGACACCGCCCCCCAGCTCCTCCTGACGCAGCCCCTCTGGCTCCTCCTGGGCGCGGGGCTCGTCCTCGCCATCGCTCTCTTCGCCTACGCCATGGCCCTCAACGACACCCTCGACATCCGGCGCGACCGAGCCCTCTACCCCGAACGCCCCATCCCCTCCGGACGCATCTCCCTCGACACCGCCGTCACCCTCATCGCCGCCTCCCTCATCGTCTCCACGCTCGCCGCCCTCGTCATGGGCCTCCACGCCGGCGTCATGTGCCTGCTCGTCGCCTCCGCCATCCTCACATACAACACTTCGCTCAAATACTTCCCCTCCATCGGGCTCGTCCTCCTCGGCCTCATCTACGCCGCCCACATGCTCATCCCCAACATCCGGCTCCAGTTCGTCTGGCCCGTCTGGCTCGCCATGACGCACGCCCTGCTCATCGGCGCTCTCACACACCACCTCCTCGCCAAACGCCCCGCCCTGACACCCCCGATCCTCGCCCTCGCGGGGGCCGGCTGGCTCTTCTGGTCCGCCGTCCTCCTCGCGGTCGGCTGGCGGCGCACCGGACACCTCTGGCCCGAGGCCATCGCGCCCACCACCGCCATCGCGCCCACGCTCCTCTTCATCGCGTTCGTCCTGCTCGCGTGGCGAAAGGCGAGCAAAGCCACCTCACGCGCCCGCGCTGCCGAAAAAATCCAACGCTACAGCAGTCTCTGGCTCACCCTCTACGCCGTCGCATGGATGGCCGCGGAACAACACCTCGCCGAATCCATCATCCTCGCCTCGCTCGCCGCCCTCGGATTCCTCGGCATGACCACCCTCCG
>REDD01000017.1 GCA_007693725.1 Phycisphaeraceae bacterium | reverse complement strand
ACCAGCCGTCCGAATGCCGCAGCATCTTCGGCAGACCACCCTTCCCGACCACTCTTACATCAATCAAGGCCATTCCCAGTCTCCTGACAGAGGCACAGCACCACACTCACCCGCTCCATACCAATTCCTCACAGCCGCACCCTTCGCATACGCGTTCGTACCGCTCCCCATCTTTCCGAATCCGCACACCCTTCCCACGATCACCCTTCGCGCCACACGATGAGCACACCGTCGGCATGGTCGTGTTCGCTCCGCAATCCTGACACTTCCAGTAGTACCCTTTTCCCCAGTGCGCGGTCAGTTTCACGCTCTTGCACTCACGGCAGACACCATCTTTCCCGACGCTCGCGCGCTTCGGGCTCGGCGGCGCAGTTGCACGAGTCGCTGCCGGCTTCTGTGCGGACGCGCCGCGCCGCCCTTCGTCGCTGTGTTGCTCCTTGAGAAACTTCGCGACCTCCTTGCACTCCTCCGCTTCCATCCACCAGATGCCGTAGCCGCCGTCGGGGCGCGAGAGAAGTCCGGATGCAGCCCGATGCTTCTCGTACTCCTCACGGATCTTGGCATCGACCTGATCCGCCTTGCACACATAGGTCCGGAACGGTTCGCTGGGCGGCTCCCATCCGTTCTTTCGGTCGATCTTTCCTTTGTCCGAGATTGCAACGATGATCTGCATCGGGAGGTTCATGAAACCGCGCTGGTCTGTCTTGACGAGCAAGCGCGCCAATGGACGGAGCGCCAACGGCATCTTTCCGAGCAGGTCCTGTCGATGACGCTGGAGGAAAGATCGCAGGAACCTTCCCTGAAACTCCGCCTGACGGATGGGCGAAGGTATGCCGGTGTGCCGTCCCTGATACAAGTGCGTCCACTCGTCGCCGCTCGATGCATCCCCCCGCACCGTCACACTGTCGGACACCGACTTGCTCTCGATGATGAACATCCCCCACCGATGCACCACCAGATGATCGATCTGCGCTACCCCCGGCGATCCGTTGTGCTCCGGCTGCTCGGGATCGACAAGTCGAAGATCGTTGAGCACCAGAAAATCGGGATCATCCCGAAATGCGCGATGGAGGTAAAACGCCATCCGGGCTTCCGCGGCGTTCCCCGCATCGCGGAGTCGATCACCGGTCTTCGCCCGCTCGTCGTACTGCTTCTCAATCATGCCGGAATCCCCTTGTTCCGTTGCCGCGCACGCGATCCGGCCGAGCCAGAGCAACACCACGCACAACCACTGAAATAAGTGATTCCCCGCCCCGAGGCAACCCCGCATCGTCCACCCCTCCCTCGAAAACACCCACTCACCACCCGAACATTATGCCTTGGCTCGCGTCTGCTGCAAACACACTGCCCGCCCTTGTGCGCGCGAAAATTGAGATTCTCCCGGTTCAGGGGGCGCGCCGGCGCACCCCTCCGCTCTGTACGAGCATGGAGCGTGAGCGACATGGCCCGCGCCACCGAACGCTGCCCACGACTCAGGAATCACTTGCGCTTGCCGCGGCTCCATCGAACTCACGCCACTTCGATAAGCCGTACCGACTGCGCACCACCTTGATCAGCAACGCCGCCAGCACCCCGGAGATCAAACCCGACCCGAACTCCACTGTTTTGGGCCTCGGCACTCCCCCATTCTCTTCACGAATGATCGCGCTTCGAGTCGATGACGATTCCAGCAATTCATCTTCCGGAGAACATCCATGACACCCCGCCTCCTCGCCCCCATCCTCCTTACCGCGACGATCACGCCGGCAGCGATCGCCCAGCACATCACGACCGAATACGGCATCGACTTCGTCACAGTCGGCGATCCCGGAAACGCCCCCGTTCCGCCCGAGTTCTTCGAGATCTTCGACCCCCAGCCGTGGGGATCGGTCGGCTACAAGTACCGCATGGCCCGGACCGAGGTCAGTCTTGGACAGTGGAACGAATTCGTCACCGCGTACCTACCGCACTACAGCGGCTCCACCGTCAATCCGGGCTTGACCGGCAGCGGCCTGCGTATCTCCTTCGGACAGGTCGTCTACAACAACGGCTTCCTGCCTGAACACGCCGCGAATTTGTCGTGGGAGTTCGCGGCCCGTTACTGCAACTGGCTGCACAACGGCAAGGTCAACGAGGCTTGGGCTTTCGAGAACGGCGCCTACGATACCTCCACCTTTTTCGTTGACGAGAATGGCATCGCACAGCATCAACTTGCTCGTCATCCCGATGCACAGTTCTGGATTCCCAACCACGATGAGTGGATCAAGGCCGCACACTACGACCCGAACCGCTACGGCGCAGGTGAGGGGGGCTATTGGATCTATCCGAACGCCTCAGATGAACCGCTCATCCCCGGTCTCCCCGAGGATGGTGGGGAGACCAATGCCGGGTACCTCACTCCACGAACGCCCATCGGTTCCTACCCGGATGTGCAATCGGCGTGGGGCTTGCTCGATGTCTCCGGCGGCGTCCGCGAATGGACGGAGTCTTTGCGAGGCTCGGATGCACGGATGAGGTACACGCGGGGCACCGCTGCGGGTGATTCGTTTCCAGAACTCTTTGATCGCGTTGACTACGACCAGGTTGGCCTGGTGAATTCCCACATCCGCACAGGGCTTCGCGTGGCGACGGTCATCCCCGCTCCGCCAAGCTTCGTCATCATGTGTGGTTTGTCAATACTTGTGAATCGGAGATCAAGACCACGAGACAGGGTCTTTTCATGCACACCGATTTGCACTGATCAAGTGCCTGCAAAATAACTCGACGACGATCAACTCACCCCGCCCTGTACGAGCATGGAGAGATTTCGAGGTCCGGGAGTTCAGCCCTCGACCTTCGCCCGCCTGCGCGCCTCGTTCACGCGCTCGAGTTGGGCGCGGACTGCGGCATCGCGCTCGATCTCTTCCGTCGTCTTCGCCAGTCGGAAGCGCCAGTTCGGGTGTTCGTCCGTGGTGCCCGGCACATTCTGCCAGCGGCGCTCCAGCCACAGATCCTCGATGT
>REDD01000077.1 GCA_007693725.1 Phycisphaeraceae bacterium | reverse complement strand
CACCCGCCACGCCGCATCCTTTACACTGAATCCATGCAGACCGAAGCCGATGCAAACCCCGAATCAGTCGATCCTGATGCCGGCAACGATCTTGGCAGCATGGAAACGCTGCCGCTGATCCTGGATGGATTGACCGAAACCGCCCTGACCACCGGTCTCTCCGCCGCCGCAACCCTGATCCTGCTCCTGCTCGCACTCGCCGTCGGCTTCGGCGCTGCATACATCCTCCACCGGTTCCTGTGGCCCGTGGTCGTCGGCGCGGCCAAGCGAACCAAGCGCCGCACGCCCGTGCTTCTCATCGAGCAACTCCGTCTCCCCGCGCTCGCCGCGCTCACGCTGGTCGGCGTGACCATCGCGCTCCTCTGGCTCGGGCTCCGCATCAGCGAAGAGAACACACCGGTGCTCGCCCGCTGCCTCCGCATCGCCGGCATCGCCATCTTCACATGGGCGGTCATCTCGGTCATGGAGGTCATCGAGCAGAGCATCAAATCCCGCTTCGATGTCACGAAATCCGACAATCTCCGCGAGCGCAAGGTCCACACGCAGACGAGCGTCGTCGTCCGTTCGCTCCAGATCCTCGCCGTCATCATCGGTCTCGCGGCGATCCTCATGCTCTTCCCCGGCGTCGAGCGCATCGGCCAATCACTCCTCGCCTCCGCCGGCATCGGCGCCCTCGTCATCGGCCTCGCCGCGCGCTCCGTCTTCGCGAACCTCATCGCCGGGCTCCAGATCGCCATCACGCAGCCCATCCGTCTCGACGATGTCGTCATCGTCGAGGGCGAGTGGGGACGCATCGCCGAGATCACCAGCACCTATGTCGTCGTGCGCATCTGGGACGATCGCCGCCTCATCGTCCCCCTCTCCTACTTCATCGAGCAGCCATTCCAGAACTGGACCCGCACCACCTCGCACCTCCTCGGGACCGTCTTCCTCTACACCGACTACACCGTCCCGATCGACGCCATGCGGACCGAACTCCGCCGCCTCGTCGAGGCCGATGCCAACTGGGACCAGCGCGTCTGCCTCATCCAGGTGACCAACGCCACCGAATCCACCCTCGAAGTCCGGGCTCTCGTGAGCGCGGGGGCTTCCGGAGCCCTCTGGGATCTCCGCTGCCAGATCCGAGAGGGGCTCATACGCTGGCTCCAGCAGAACCACCCGACCGCCCTGCCGCGGACCCGCGTCCTCATGCAGCCCACGGATTCCCCGACCCCCTCCACCCCGTCACCCGAGAACGAGACAAAGATCCTCGAAGCACACATCGAAGAGAACACCGGCGGCGCCGGCACCCTCCACGAAATCAACGATGTCGCAGCAACACCAGACAACCCGCCCGCTTCATCCTCCCCAGACGAGCCGGGCCGACTCCCCGACGGAGCCCCGCCGCCCCCACGCGACCCGACCTGACGCCGCCTCGCTCTCTCCAAGAAGCCGCACACTCCGGATCTTCGAGGGCATCATCCTTTTCACGCTCCCCCCGCTCATCATCTGGCGCGGCGGCATCGGCATCGACCTCGCATTCCCCCTCCTCTTCGTTTCCACGGCACTCGCCCTGCTCTATCTCCTCCTCGACCCCACCTTCGACAAGCGACAACTCTGGCGCATCCGCACACTCGCGACCGACTGGAAGCGCATCCTCACCATCTACGCCTGCGCGGTCCCGGCGATGATCCTCTTCACCCTCGCCATCGACCGTGGCCTCATCCCCATCGGCCCCGGGCGCGATCTCCTCTTCGGCTTCCCATCCCGCGCACCGCAGACATGGCTCATCGTGATGCTGTTCTACCCACTGCTCTCGGTCTACCCGCAGGAGATCCTCTTCCGAACATTCCTCTTCCACCGCTACGAACGGGCCTTCGGCTCCCCGCTCCCGATCATCATCTTCAGCGCGCTCGCCTTCGGCTGGATGCACATCTTCTTCGGCAACCCCATCGCCGTGCCGCTCACCATCGCCAGCGGAGCGCTCCACGCCTGGACCTACGCCCGCACCCGCTCCACCGCCGCCGCCGTCTTCGAGCACGCCCTCTACGGCAACGCCGCCTTCACCATCGGCCTCGGCTGGTTCTTCTTCACCGGCTCCATCCAGAGTTGACGCCCCCCCCAGATCACCGCCAAGTACCATGCTCTCCCGCCCGCACCCCGCCGCAACGGAGAAGCCATGACCGATGAAAAACCCGCCAGTGCCCCCAGATCGGTCGCACGGCTCCTGCTCCACACCATCGGCTGGCCCATCGCGACCTTCATTCTCCTCTTCTCGCTGCTCTGCCTCTCGGTCCTCTTCTCCGGGTGGCTCGTCCCCATCCTGATCGCGTTGCTCATCATCGGAATCACCGTCTGGCGTCGCCGCCTCCGCTGGTACGCCGGTCTCTCCTGCGCACTGTTCTTCATGATCTTCTTTGTCGTCTCGCTCCGAACGCCGCAGCAGGACCGAAACTGGGAAGAGCCGCTCACCGTACTCCCTCGCTGCACCATCGACGGCGCCATCCTCACCATCGAGGGCGTGCGCAACTTCGAGTGGCGATCACGCGACGACTACGACGCCCGTTGGGAGACCCGCAGTTACGACATCGACAAGCTGCGGAGCATCGACATGATCGTGCAACCCTTCGGGTGGGGCGATCTCACGGCCCACACCATGCTGACCTTCGACTTCGGCGACGACGGTCACCTGCTGCTCACCATCGAAGCAAGGCGCATCGACGGGCAAGCATGGGGACCGGTCGCGGGCATCCTCAACGAATTCGAGCTCATCTACATCTTCGCGGACGAACGCGATGCACTCGGCGTCCGTGCGATTCAAGGACACGAGTTCTACGCGCTCCCCACCGTCACCGATCCGCTCTGGCGTAAAGCGTTCCTGCTCTCGCTCTGCGCCACCTCCAACAGCATTCTCAACCGCCCCCGCTTCTACCACACCCTCCGCGACAACTGCACCACCGAGTGGCTCCGTGCGGTCGACAAACTCTCCGGACGCATCTGGGGGGTCCAGATCGACACCATCCTGAACGGGCGCGTCGGACGCCTCCTCCACCGCACCGGCGCGGTCGATACCGACCTCTCCTACGAGGATGCCCGGCGTCACTTCCGCCTCGACCAGCGTGTCCTCCGACACCTCCACGACCCGGATTTTTCCAACCTGATCCGCCAATCCACCCCGCTCTGACCCCAGCACCCCCCCACCCCCGCCGCACCACACCCGAGCGGTTATCCTTCCCCTCCCCATTTCCACAAACACCCACCCGGTCGCCCCGGCGCGACCCACCGGAGTACGCCATGCCCGCAACGCTCTCATCCGTCAGCACCGCCCAGTTCGTCCACCTTCCGGCCGACTCCAATCAGGCCCTCGGCATCGCTCAATACGCCATCGACTTCCTCTCCGGAAAGCTCGGCCCCGGACCCGCCGCGAGCGTCCTCGAACGCACCGAGCGCTTCCACACCGATGCCGTCTTCTGCGGCCTCTCGGCCCTCGCGCTCAAGACCAACGCACCCACCATCCTCCGCGACGAGGCGCTCGAGTACCCCGCCGGACCCAACGAACTCGGCGCCCGCGTCTTCGGCTCCGACCAACCCTGCAAATCCGAAAAAGCCATCCTCGCCAACTGCGCTGCCGTCCGCGAGTGGGACTCCAACGGCACGAACTTCGGCTACAACCCCGACCTCGGACACACCGCCGGTGAGTTCGGGCACAACGACTTCTACGCCGTCGCCGTCGCCGCATGCCAGGAACTCAACCTCGGCGGGCGCACCGCGCTCCTCGCCATGGTCTGCCACGACGAGATCCGCGGCCGACTCGCCGAGGTCTTCTCGCTCAAGACCTACAAGATCGACCATGTCGTCCACGGCGCGATCGCCTCCGCCGCCGTCTACGGCGCACTCTTCGCCCTCGCCGGAAAGGCCACCGCCGAGCAGATCGAGTCCGCCATCGGCATGACCGTCGCGCACTACATCCCCTGGCGCGCCATCCGCGCCGGAAAGCAACTCTCCGACTCCAAGGGCGCCTCCGCCGCGATCTCCACCGAGGTCGCCGTGCTCTCCATGAAGCGCTCCATCCGCGGCTTCCTCGGCCCGCGCGACATCTTCCGCAACCCCGAAGCCGTCTTCCGCTTCTTCGAGCCGACCACCGAGGGCGCCAAGCGCTGGACCGAACTCGCCCCCGCCCCCTTCGATCTCGTGCTCGCGCACTCCGGCGACGACTTCGCCGTCATGGGCATGCACTTCAAGCTCGGTCTGTACGAACACCAGTCCGCCGGCGCACTCCAGGGCCTCATCGACCTCATCGCCAAGCAGCCGGACCTGCTCTCCGACCCCTCCGGCGCGAACATCAAGTCCATCGAGATCGCCGCCTACGAACCCGCCTTCGGCATCATCGGCAACCCCGCCAAGATGGACCCGCGCACGCGCCAGTCCGCCGACCACTCCATGGCCTACATCGTCGCCACCGCGCTCCGCAAAGCCCTCGAACACGCCGCGAAGGAACCGCTCGACACCTCCGGCGCTGCCCACGATGCCGCCTGGAAGTCGCTCATGCTCTCGCCCTACGACTACAAGCCCGACGAGTCCGCCATCTTCAATCCCACCACCCGCGCACTCATGCAAAAAATCCACTTTGTCCACGGCGGCGCGGAATACGACGCCAGGTACCCCGAGGGCATCCCGACCTCCATCAAGATCACCGCCGCCGACAACACCACCCACGACTCCGGCCTCGTCATGTTCCCCGCCGGACACGCCCGCAACACCACCGCCGATCTCGACGACATCCTCGCCCACAAGTTCCGCCTGCTCGGCCGCATCGCCGTCAAGGACCCCGACGCCGCGCTCGCCCAGCTCTCCAACCTCGCCGACAAATCCCCCGAGCAGATCCGCGATCTCTACCTCTTCAACCTCCTCGAACACCCCGATTTCGAGTAATCACACCGAACCTCCTACCATCCCCAGTATGAATTCGACCGCGCCAGCCACACGCCTGCTCACACTCGCGCTCATCCTCTGCGGCGGCATCCTCTCCGGCTGCGCGGCCCCCAACCGCTGGCAGGACACATTCACCCAGAACCCCTCGCTCCGCGACTTCCAACCGCCACCGACCTCAACGACCGTCGTCCGCACCGTCGAGTGGGACCGCCTCGAAGCATTCGACTCCGACTCCCGCCAGCGCCTCGCGCAGACCGACATCCCCATCGACGAATGGAACCCCGATCAACACCGGCGTGAGTTCGCCGACTTCCTCCGCACGCTCCGCATCACCGAAGAGCCCGAGGAAATCCTCCTTCTCGGCTCCTCCTCCTTCATCACCGACGGCCGCCCGAATCTCCTCGACGGCGAGCTCGAAACCTTCGCCACAAAGATCGGCGCCGACTACGCAGTCACCACCTCGCGCCACCTCGGCGCACGCCGAACCATCATCCGCGTCCCCGTCACCACCTACTCAACACGCACCGGCACCTTCTTCGACAGCGATCGACGCCGACGCTCCGGGCGCGCAACCTTCGACGAAACCATCTCCGAAACGACATGGGTGCCCCGCGAAGTCGACATCGACGCACACCACACCATCACCTACTTCTTCCGCAGGACCACACCCGAAGAGTTCTCCCGCCTCAACCCAACCCTCTGGTTCGCCCAATGACCATCACATCAACACAGCAGCACCCCGGCGCCCGCCTCCGCTCACTCATGCAGACCAAGTGCATCGGACTCCCCGGCGCCTTCAATGCCCTCGTCGCCCGCGCCGTCGCCGATGCCGGGTTCGAGGGCATGTATGTCTCCGGAGCAGCGGTCACCACTTCCTGCGGCGTCCCCGACATCGGTCTCCTCACCCTCAACGAGTTCACACACATCATCCGACAGGTCACACAGGCCGCGGATCTCCCCACCATCGCGGATGCCGATACCGGCTTCGGTGAAGCCGAGACACTCATCCGCACCGTCTGGGAGTACCACCGCGCCGGCGCTGCCGGGCTCCACATCGAGGATCAGGTCTTCCCCAAACGCTGCGGCCACCTCGACGACAAAGCACTCATCCCCACCGACGCCTTCGCCGACAAAGTCCATCGCGCGGCACAAGCACGCGACGCCTGCTCCAACGGCGACTTCATCATCTGCGCACGCACCGATGCCGCCGGAGTCGAAGGACTCGACAGCGCCATCGACCGCGCCCGCGCCTACCTCGACGCCGGCGCCGACATGATCTTCCCCGAAGGTCTCCACTCCCTCGACGATTTCAAGCGCGTCGCCGATGCCCTCAAGTCCCACAAGCCCGATGCATTCCTCCTCGCCAACATGACCGAGTTCGGCAAGACCCCCATCATCCCCCTCGCCGACTTCGCCGCCGCCGGATACTCCTGCGTCATCTGGCCCGTCACAACCCTCCGCACCGCGATGGGCGCGGTCACCCGCATGCTCCGGAACCTCCACGCCACCGGCTCCGTCGCCGCCGACCTCGACGACATGCAACCCCGCAGCGAGCTCTATCGCCTCCTCGGCTACACCCCCGGCCGGGAATGGCACTACCCCAATCCTCGCTCCTAGACTCCGACAAACACGAAAAATCCAGCCAATCCCACGCCATCGCCCCAGAAGGAGAGCACATGTCCGCCACCGCAGAACTCAAATCATCCGGTCTCGAGGGCGTCTCCGCCGGCAAGTCCGCCGTCTGTTGCGTCGATCAAGGCACACTCCTCTACCGCGGCTACGAGATCGCGGACCTCGCCAAGAACGCCACCTTCGAGGAAGTTGCCTACCTCCTCCTCGTCGGCGAAAAGCCCAACGCCACACAACTCGCCAACTTCAAGAAGAGTCTCCTCGCCCACCGCGAAATCCCCGACGATGTCGTCGACATCCTCCGCCAAACCGCCACGCAGCCCAACGCCCATCCCATGGATGTCCTGCGCACCTGCATCTCCTACATGGCGCACTTCGACCCCGACTGCCAGAGCATCGACCCCGAGGCCGAACTCCGCAAGAGCACGCGCCTCACCGCGCAGATCCCCACCATCATCGGCCACATGCAGAACATCATCGACGGTCGCGACATCGTCAAGCCCGATCCCTCCCTCGACCACGCCGCCAACCTCCTCTACATGATGACCGGGCGCAAGCCCTCCGCCGAGGAAGCACGCATCATCGATGTCTCGCTCATCCTCTACGCCGAGCATGACTTCAACGCATCCACCTTCACCGGACGCGTCATCGCAGGCACCCTCTCCGACCTCCACGGCGCTGTCGCCGGAGCCGTCGCCGCCCTCAAGGGCCCCCTCCACGGCGGAGCCAACGAAGCCGCCATGGAGATGCTCAAGGAGATCGACCAGTTCATCGCCAAGGGCGGCACCGTCGACGACTTCATGACCCGCGCCTTCGCAGAGAAGCGCAAGCTCATGGGCTTCGGTCACCGCGTCTACAAAAACGGCGACCACCGCGCCGGCATCCTCAACGCGCTCGGACGCGCCTACGCCGAGAAAAAGGGCCCCGACGCCGTCAAGTGGTTCGACATCGGCGACAAGGTCCAGAAGATCATGCTCGATCAGAAGAACATCTTCCCCAATGTCGACTTCCCCTGCGGCATGACCTACTTCACGCTCGGCATCCCCGTCCCCCAGTACACCCCCATCTTCGTCGCCGCCCGCATCACCGGCTGGGCCGCCCACATCATGGAGCAGCACCAGAACAACCGCCTCATCCGCCCGCTCGCCGAATACACCGGCCCCGCGCAGCGCAAGTGGAACGCCTGACCGCACCACGAGCAGCCCCGACCAGCCCGACTCACCCCAGCCCGGCCCCCGCGCCGGGCTTTCTTATTCCAACATCACTCCACGCGCGGTACCATCCCCACCGTGAAGATCCGCACCAAGCTCCTCATCATCCTCCTCATCCTCGCGATCACCCCGCTCCTGATCGTCACCGCGATCGAACAGAGCGCCCTCCGCCTCCTCGGAAACGAATTCGCGAAATCCTCCGGCGAAAGACTCCAGGAACGCTCTGAAGACCACCTCTTCACCATCACCAAGGCAGGCGCCGACGCCTTCCAACGCGGCGGACGCTCCCTCCAGACCGCCGTCGAGACGCAAGCCCTCGCCGCACAGCACCGGCTCTTCGATCAATCCACGCCGCAGCCGCCCCGACCGCCGAGACTCGCATCCTCGCTCGACACCGGCGTCGACCTCCCCGACGACTACGCCCCCAGCCCCTTCCACTCCGGCGAATCTCCCGACGGCGAGCCCGTCCAGCTCTCCGTCTCCTTCCGCGAGGCCACCTTCGTCCTCGCGCCGAACGCCGATCCCGAACACACCGCCGACCAGATGCTCCGCCTCGCCGGACTCGAAGACTTCTTCTCCACGCTCACCGCACACCAGAGCACATTCACCCTCTGGCAGAACATCTCCCTCGAATCCGGACTCCACCTCTCCTACCCCGGCCACACCGGCTACCCCGACGGCTACGACCCGCGCCTCCGTCGCTGGTACACCGACACCGTCGAGACTGGCCGGACCATCTTCACCATGCCACTCGTCGACGCCTCGCTCGGCAGGCCCATCCTCACCGGCTCCACACCCATCCGCGATCCCGATGGCAACATCATCGGAGTCGCCTCCGGAGATGTCCGACTCGACGCACTCGCCGCCAGCATCTTCCTCCCGCAGCAGTGGCAGGACGATGCCCGGGCATACCTCGTCCGTGATGCCACCGAAGACCCCCAGACCCCGACGCTCGAGATCCTCATCGGCCGCAGCTACGACGATCAGCAACTCCGCTGGGACATCCCCATCCGGACCAACTTCCTCACCGCCGATTCCCGCGAGACGCGCGAGACATTCAGGCGCATCGCCGAAGGCAAGTCCGGTGTCGTCTCGCTCACCATCGCCGATGCTCCAGCCGTCTTTGCCTACGCACCGCTCAACATCGACTTCCGCGGCCGCCAGGTCGCCCTCGTCGTCGCGGTCCCCCGCGCCGAAGTCGTCGCCGAAGCCACCGCCGCCCGACGATTCATCCTCGAACGCACCAACCAGCAACTCGCCGCCAACATCACCACCATCTTCATCGTCGCAGGCATCGTCGCCATCGTCGCCTTCATCGGATCACGCCGCTTCACACAGCCCATCCTCGAACTCTCCAACGCCGCAAAGCTCGTCTCCGAGGGCAACCTCGATGTCCACCTCAAGGCCGCGGACCGTCACACCAGCGACGAACTCACCGAGATGGCCCGCGCCTTCGATGCGATGATCCCCAAGCTCCGCGATCAACTCCGTCTCCGAAGCTCTCTCGACCTCGCGATGGAAGTCCAGCAGGCGCTCCTCCCCGCCAAGCCGCCCGAATTCCCCGGGCTCGACATCCACGGCCTCAGCGCATATTGCGACGAAACCGGAGGCGACTACTTCGACTTCCTCACCATCGAGCCCATCGGACCCGAACGACTCGGCATCGTGGTCGGCGATGTCACGGGCCACGGCATCGCCGCCGCGCTCCTCATGACCACCGCACGCGCACTCCTCCGCACACACGCATCGCTCCCCGGCTCGCTCGCCGAAACCATCTCCGCCATCAACCGTGCGCTCGCCGAAGATTCGCTCGAAGGCCGATTCATGACGCTCGGCTTCTACATCTACGACAATCCCGCCGAGACCATCCGCTGGGTCAACGCAGG
This sequence comes from Phycisphaeraceae bacterium, assembly GCA_007693725.1. Classification (GTDB taxonomy): domain Bacteria; phylum Planctomycetota; class Phycisphaerae; order Phycisphaerales; family UBA1924; genus REDD01. The sequence goes on along the minus strand of REDD01000077.1, from coordinate 4,850 downwards.
ACACGACCCCGCCATCCTCTACGACCCCGCTTCCGACTCGTTCGAGGACATCTGCGATGCCGCCAGCGGAACATCCGGCGGCGGCATACCACTCGGCATCGAGGCATCATGGAAATACGAGGAAGCCGTCCGCCCCAAGCTCACCAAGGGCCAGATCCTCGTCATCGGCACCGATGGCATCTGGGAACAATCCAATAAACACAACCAGATGTTCGGCAAGGACCGTCTCCGCGAGGTCGTCCGCAGCAACGCAGACCGCTCATCGCGCGAGATCGCCGTCGCCATCGTCGAGGCCGTCCACGCCCACCGCGACACGATCCCCCAGAGCGACGACATCACACTCGTCGTCATCCGCGCCGTCTGACGCGATGCCCGCTCCGGAAATGCCGCGACCCGGCTCTTTCAAGCCGGGTCCGGCCGCACATTCCACACGAGGAGCCGCACACATGAAGTGCGGAAGGGAGAAAACCACTCTCAATCAGTCAGCACGACGCCGCCGACGCACACCCGCCAGCATCACGGCGCTCGCCGCCAGCGCGATCGCGCCCGGGCCGGGGATCGCATCAACACGGACGCTGAACATCACATCGTTGTAGTCCCAGTCGGACTTCGACGGATTGCGGATATCCTCGATGCCGTACGACACCGTGGTACCGCTGCTGTCCGCCGCCACGACATCGCTCATGAAGTACAGCATGTCGTCGGGAACATCCGTCCGGAACAACGAACCCGTCGGAGCAACCGACACGCCGTTGGTAATCAGATACGCAAAGTGCAGCAACGCGCCGCCTGGAAGAGTCCCGAGGTTCACGCTGTAACCCGGCGCGGTCCCGTGATTCGAGAACAGCCACTTGCCCAGCCCGTTGGCATCCGTGCTCGTCGCGTAGGTGATCGAGCCGTCCTGCTCATGCCCGAGGAAGTAAAGCGAGCCCTTCGCACCCGCGTCCGATGAATCAAAGGTCACCGTCACCGTGCTCTCGGTCTCCAGCTCGACCAGCGAGGCCGGGATCATCGCAGCCGAAGCAGAACCGGCAACAGCCGCCGTCGCAACCGCAGTCATTATTCCGTTCCAACCCATTCTTCACTTCCTTCCGTGGATGCCGCTCCGCGGGCAATCGCCCTGGCGGAGGTCGCCGGCGACTGTGCTCGCCTCGACGACACCTCAAACATCCAATTCACTTCCCTCCCCTCCAACCCCCACGACCCCCATACCGCCCCCGCCACGCCCGCCTGCGCGCTCCGGGGAAAACAGGCAAACTTCAGTCCGAAAACACCCCCGCTCACACACCCCCCGCACGCCCGATAGACTCGCTCACCCAAATCATTCCCAACGCGGAGCACACTCCATGTCCACACCAGCCACCGGAGCCCAGTCCAAATCCTCCGCCATCAACCCCCTCCGCGCCCTCAACGAAGACTTCCAGCACACCGAAGCCCAGATCCGGCTCGGCGGCGGCATCAAAGCCATACAGCGGCAGCACGATAAAGACCGCCTCACCGCCCGAGAACGCATCGAGAAGCTCCTCGACCACCCCGAAGACTTCATCGAATTCGGACTCTGGGCCGCGCACAACATGTACACCGACCTCGGCGGCGCACCCGCTGCCGGAGTCGTCACCGGCGTCGGCTCCGTCGAGGGCCGCCTCTGCATGATCATCGCCAACGATGCCACCGTGAAAGCCGGCGCCTTCTTCCCCATGACCTGCAAGAAGATCATCCGCGCCCAGAACATCGCCCACCGCGCACGCCTCCCCCTCCTCTACCTCGTCGACTCCGCAGGCGTCTTCCTCCCGCTCCAGGAAGATGTCTTCCCCGACACCGACGACTTCGGACGCATCTTCTTCAACAACGCACGCATCTCCGCCGACGGCATCACACAGATCGCCGCCATCATGGGCTACTGCGTCGCCGGAGGCGGATACCTCCCCGTCCTCTGCGACACACTCCTCATGACCGACGGCTCCGGCCTCTACCTCGCCGGACCCGCACTCGTCAAAGCCGCCATCGGACAGACCGTCACCGATGAAGACCTCGGCGGCGCGAAGATGCACGCCTCCATCTCCGGCACCATCGACTACCGCGAGCCCGACGACGACGCCTGCATCGCCCGCCTCCGCTCCCTCATGCAGAAGAACAACGCCGTCGCACCGAACCCCGACTTCATCCCCGCCGACGACCCCGCCGCCACCGAGCGCCCCGCCGAGGATGTCTACGACATCTTCACCGACAAATCCGGCGCGCAATACGACATGCGCGAAATCCTCAAGTGCATCGTCGATGCCGGATCGTTCGACGAATACCGCGCCGAATTCGGCCAGTCCATCATCACCGGCTACGCCACCATCGCATCACACCCCTGCGCCATCATCGCCAACCAGAAGCAACTCTCCCGCCCTGCAGAGGGCGGCATCCAGATCGGCGGCGTCATCTACCACGACTCCGCAGACAAGGCCGCCCGCTTCATCATGGATGCCAATCAGAAAAAACTCCCACTCATCTTCATCCACGACACCACCGGATTCATGGTCGGCAAGGACTCCGAGCAGCACGGCATCATCCGCGCCGGCGCGAAAATGGTCAACGCCATGTCCAACACCGTCACACCCAAAATCGCCCTCATCCTCGGCGGCTCCTACGGCGCCGGAAACTACGCCATGTGCGGTCGCGCCTTCGACCAGTTCCTCGCACTCGCCTGGCCCTCCGCCAAGTGCGCTGTCATGGGCGCAGCCCAGGCCACCGGCGTCCTCGCCATGATCGAGGAACGCTCCCTCGAACGGCGCGGCGAGCAGATCGACGAACAGACCCACAAGCAGATCCTCGACGCCGTCCGCGCCTCATACAACGAACAGCAGGACATCCGACACGGCGCGGCACGCGGATGGCTCGACCGCATCATCCAGCCCCATCACACCCGGCGCGAACTCGCCGCCGCACTCGCACTCACACGCGACTGGCCCCACGACAAACCCTTCCAGACCGGCGTCCTCCAGACATGATGCACGAATCGCACACTCTTCTCCCCCCTGCCTTTTCCCAGTCCCTAGTGCCTAGTGCCTCGGTTTCCTACCATCCCCTGATGCCCCAGCACATCCGCATCACCGAAGTCTCCCCGCGCGACGGCCTCCAGAACGAGCCCGGCGTCATCCCCACCGAATCCAAAATCCACCTCATCGAGCATCTCGCCGCCTGCGGCTTCGACGAGATCGAGGTCACCTCCTTCGTCTCGCCCAAATGGGTCCCCCAACTCGCCGACGCCGAGCAGGTCCTCGATGGACTCCGCCACTTCGTCGAGGGGGTCCGCATGGTCGCCGGAGCCATCCCCCGCACCGGCAACGCCGATCCCGCCGGACTCCCCCTCTTCTCCGTCCTCGTCCCGAACGAGAAGGGCCTCGACCGCGCGCTCGCCATCCACGAATCCGGCCTCCCCCTCAAAGTCGCGCTCTTCTCCGCCGCCAGCGAAACCTTCGCCCAGCGCAACATCAACGCCTCCATCGCCCAATCCATCGACCGCTTCCGACCCATCATCCCCCGCGCCATCGCCGCCGGCATGCCCATCCGCATCTACATCTCCTGCGCCATCGCCTGCCCCTTCGACGGCCCGACCGACCCCGCACAGGTCCGGCGCGTCGCCGACCAACTCCTCGACCTCGCCCCCGACGACACCACCCGCGCCCAGATCGACCTCGACCTCGCCGACACCATCGGTGTCGCACACCCCGACGACATCGCCGCCCTCCTCTCGCACTTCACCGACCTCCTCCCGCAACTCACCCTCCATCTCCACGACACGCACCACCGCGCCCCCGCCTGCATCAGCACCGCCCTCGCCATGGGCGTCCGCTCCTTCGACGCCTCCGCCGCCGGACTCGGCGGCTGCCCCTTCGCCTCCACACCCTCCGCGCGCGCACCCGGCAACATCGCCACCCACACACTCCTCAAAACCATCCTCGACAACGGCTACCAATCCTCCGTCGACCCCGAACTCCTCCAGCAAGCCACCGACACCGCGCACCGCATCGTCACCGACGCACGCCAACCATGACCGACCACGCCGACCTCATCCTCACCAACACACTCCCCGCGCACCAACTCACGCGCAACGCGCCCCCCGAGGCCCTCGTCCTCGAGATCATCCTCAACCGCCCCGACAAGCGCAACGCCCTCACCCCCGACATGCTCCGCGACATCCGCGCCCACATCGACACACCCCCCACCACCAACATCCGCGCCATCCTCATCCGCGCCAACGGGCGCGCCTTCTCCGCCGGGTTCGACCTCCAGCTCTGCCACGACGACCCCACCGCCCTCGAACAACTCCTCCGCGAACTCGGCGCACTCCTCCACTCCATCCGCACGGCACCCCTCCCCGTCATCATCGGCGCCCACACCGCCGCCATCGCCGGCGCCTCCGCCATCCTCGCCGCCGCGGACCTCGTCATCGCCGACCAATCCGCCAAACTCGGCTACCCCGTCGTCCGCATCGGCCTCTCGCCCGCCATCTCCGCCCCCGCACTCATCGACGCCACCACACACAACGCCGCCCGCGCACGACTCCTCAACCCCGAACTGACGACACCCAACGACTCCCCGGTGGCACCGGTCTCCGACCGGTGCGGGCGTGGGCGCATCCCTGTCCACATCACCGTCGACACGCCCGAGGATGTCACCCCCCGCGCGCAGACCGAGGCCGCATTCCTCGCCGCCAAACCACCCCACGCCCTCGCCCAGACCAAGCGCTGGCTCAACACCCTCGACTCCTCCCTCAAACAACACCTCGCCGCCGCGGCACTCGACGCCTCCCTCTCCACCACCAACACCCCCGAACAACGCGCCCTCCTCGCCCGGGCTCT
>REDD01000151.1 GCA_007693725.1 Phycisphaeraceae bacterium | reverse complement strand
CCGGATCATCGCGCGAAACGCACTCGACCAAAGCCGATAAACGCAAAATGTTCCAGTGGTACCCGGCCCCCGGTTCAGTCGCTGTCGGTGTGGTGCTCTGCGCTGGAGCGTGTGCGGGCGGGGCAGATGCCGCGGGCCTGGCGGCCGGTGAGGGCGAGGGACTCGATGAAGAAGTCGAGGAATCTGCGTGCAGCGCGGGACCAGTCCTGTTGGGCTTCGAGCCGGTCGATGACGGTCTGCATGGGCGTGGCGCCGCGGTCGCGGAGGAGGGCGCGGTAGACGAGCTTGAGGTCTTCGCGTTCCTGTGCGTTGAAGCCGGCGCGCCGGAGTCCGATGACATTGAGCCCGCCGATGAGGTTGCCGTCGGCGACGACGACGAAGGGGGGCACATGCATGCCGACGCGGGCGCCCGCGCGGAACATGACCAGCTCGCCGACGCGGGTGAACTGGTGCGTGCCGGTGAATCCGGAGAAGACGCAGCCGTCGGCCACTTCCGAGTATCCGGCGAGGCACGCGCCGTTGGCGAGGGTGACGCGGTTGGCGACGCGGCAGTTGTGCGCGGCGTGCGACTGGCTCATGAAGAAGCAGTCGTCGCCGATGGTGGTGATGGGGCCGTCGCCGGTGGAGCGTGAGATGGTGACCGCTTCGCGGAAGATGTTGCGATCGCCGATGACGAGCGATCCCGGCTTGTCGGGGGAGAAGGCGCGGTCCTGCGGATCGCCGCCGAGCACGGCGTAGGGATGCACATCGTTGTTCGCGCCCATGGTGGTGTGGCTGACGATGATGGCGCGGGCGCGGAGGGTGGTGCCCGCGCCGATGGCGCAGTGCGGCCCGACGATGACATCGGGCTCGATGGTGACCTCGGGTCCGATGGATGCGGAAGGGTCGATCCGTGCGGAGTCGTGGATGCGCGCGGTGGGGTGGATGGCTTCTGCTGCGGAAGTGGGCATGTGGGCTCGCTCGCGGGCGCGATTCGCAGGAGCGCCGGCGTCAGCGGGGATTATACGCCCGCCGGGAGCGATTCAGCGTTGAGCGTGGGTGGCGGGGCGGCCCTCGAAGAGGTCGTCGAGCGGGCAGGCGGCGCTGGGGGAGATGAAGAGCGCGGTGAGGTCGTCGACCTGGTGGAGGGATCCGGCCTGCGAGTCGATGTCGTCGACGAATCGGCGCATGGCCGCGCTCATGCCGAGCTCGTTGCGTTCCTCGGCGAGGCGGGTGAAGCGGTCGAGGTAGTAGCGGGTGGGCATGGCGCGACCCTTGCGGTCGCGGTCGGCGTTGTCGGGGAAGGCGGTCTCGAAGCCGTCGGAGTAGAGGGCGAGGACTTCACCCTCTCCGAGCGAGAACTCGACGGAGGGGAATGTGTGCTCGGGGAAGACGCCCAGGAGTCCGCCCTCGGTCTGGATGGGGCTGGGCTCGCGTCCGGGTGCGAGGATGAGCGCCGGGGGATGGCCCGCACCGGCGAGCGTGACGCGGCGCGTCTCGATGTTGACCAGCGCGTAGATGGCGGTGGCGAAGCGCGTGGCGTGGCCGTTGTGGCGGATGAGTTCGGCGTTGAGCTTGTCGAGGACATCGGCGGGCGAGTGGATGGTGTAGCGGTTGCCGGTGATGGTTTTCATCTGGGTGGCGCGTGCGATGACCATGGTGAGCAGCGCGGCGGGCACGCCGTGGCCCACGGCATCGGCGATGAAGATGCCGAAGTGCTGCTCGTCGAGGCGCTGGATGTTGTAGATGTCGCCGGAGACATACCCGGCCGCGCGGAAGAAGACGCGGAAGTCGAAGCCGGGCACGCTCGGGAGCGACTGCGGCAGGAACGCCTGCTGGACGGTGGCGGCGAGGCGGAGTTCCTCGTGGAGCTTGTTGATCTCGCCGGTGAGCCCGCCCTGGAAGCGCTGGGCGGTGTGGAGATCGCGGCGCATGGTCTCGACGGTGGGCTGGCGCATGAGGAACGCGCCGAGCATCCCGGCGATGTGCGCCGGGTCGCTGTTGTGCGGGACGGTGAGGACGCCTTCGCCGAAGCGTGCGGCATCGTGCGCCTCGGTGAGGACCAGAGCGGGGCGCGCGAACTCCCAGAGGACATCGAGCGCGGCGGAGAGGGCGTGATCGTCTCCGAGGCAGTCGGGCGTGATGAGCACGGCATCGGCGAGGGGGAGCGCGGGGTGGCCCGTGGCGCTCCGTCCGGGGTAGACGCCCGCCTGCTCGATCGTCTGGGTTCGGAACTCGGGTCGCGGCAGGTAGGCGGGCCACGCGGATTGCAGCGCGCCGAGAATCGGCGGCGTGGTGTGGTTCGAGATGATCGAGATCACACCGTGCTTGGCTTTCTGGAACGCTGGAGTCACGCCTCACCGCCTCGCCTTGGTCCGGGCCTTGGTCCGGAAATCGGGCGCATCGGTGTGACGAGCCCGTCCGGTCAGCGAGCGGGATCGGCGCGTCGGGCGAGGTCCTTGAGCTTGTCGGCGTCGAACGAGACACGATCGCCTTCTTCAAGCCCGAGACGCGCCCAAGTCCCCCCAGCCACTTCGATCGCCACCCGAACGCGGTAGCGGCTCGGGTAGCGCTTGAGGCGGAGTTCGTAGTCCATGTCGGTCTCCCCCTCGGCGCGGGGCGGCTCGACGGTCATGGTGTGGAGGGCGATGACGCGTCCGGTATCGTCGGTGAAGGCGAGGTCGATGGGCACGAGGCAGTCGCGCATGACGAATTCGCGCCGCTGCGGGACCGGGAAGTAGAAGATCATGCCGCCATTGGGCTCGATGGACTCGCGTCCGCCGAGGCCGAGGGACAACTGCTGCTGGGTGACGGCGGGCTCGAGGTAGAAGCGTTCGCCCTTGATGGTGACGAGGAAGCGTCCTTCGGGGACGGGCTTCTCGCAGGCGGTGCAGCCGAGCGCGAGGAGGACCGAGAGCGTGCCGATGATCGCGCCGGTCAGTCGGCGGCGCGGAGCCACGCATCGTGCTGCTGTGTGAAGATGGTCTGGCATCGCGGCATGGTATCCAGTGCGAATCGCTC
>REDD01000019.1 GCA_007693725.1 Phycisphaeraceae bacterium | reverse complement strand
GCGGTAGTGGTAGTGGTGGCGGCGGTGATGCGGGCGGGGGCGTGTGGGAGTGAGGCCCCCGGAAGCTCCCGGAAGCCCCCGGAAGTCGTGCCACACGAGCTTGGTGTGAACTGGTGGGCTGGCGGTTTGGGAGTGCTGGGAGCACCACTCACCCCTCGCCCTTCGGGCTCGGGTTGAAGTGGTGGCACGCCGCATCAGTCTTCCGCATCGACGGCGTCGCCGCGGAGAGACTGATGGCACGGGGCGGGGGGTGCGGTCTGGTTGAGTGTGCTCGGCGGCGATTTGGTTACAATGTTGCAAACTTTCCCCCGGGAGGGCTGCATGATGTTGCCGTTGCTCGCTGTCGTAGTGTCACTCGTCGTTGGCGGTTCGTCGGCGAGTATTGAGGGGTTGCAGGCGATGGATCGCGGCGTGCAGGCGCGTGCGGTCGATGCGATCGCGACGGACTGCAACGAGGCGTGCATCGACGAGCTGGTGGCGCTGTGGGAGCGGACGGATCGGTTCGATGTGCGCGAGCACATTATGCGTGCGTTCATGGCGATGGGTGACGAGGGGCTCCATGGGATTGTTCGATTGGCGAGGGTGAGCCATCCGTTCAAACGGGACATTGGTGTGTCTACCTTGCTTTTGAGCGGGCTGAGCGCGTACGGCGAGGATGCGGTCGAGGCACTCGTCGAAGAGATCGAGGAAGGGGACATTCATCTCGGTCATGTCCTTTTGCAGTTGATCATCCGGCTCGATATTGATGCATCTGGGCTGGTCAAGCGATTGATCGATTCCAAGAAAGTGACTGCAAGGGTGCAGGCGGCGCGTGTGCTCTACAACCTTGGCGTGGTGGGGCAATTGAACATTGACGAGTGGTCGATGGGTGTCGTTCGGTTGGTGACACAATCACTTGCGTCCAATAGAAATCAGGAGGTTCAGGTTCGTGGGATCGTGTATCTTCCGTTCTGGAGTGAGGAAAATCGGGCGATGATGCCCGAGGCCTTTGCGAAGTATCTCGGGTCGTTGCGTCTCTGGTTGTACAGTCGGGACATGCAATTCATGAACAAGGTCATTGTGGCCTTGAATGCGCATGATGGATTCCAGATCGAAGATCTCCCGTTGCTGCGGAGCATCAGCTTGGACTCCACAGCGCCGCACTGGGCGCGCGTTGAGGCAATGAAGACCTATCTGCAGCTTGCACCCGATCACCAAAGCGCTCTGGAGGAGATCATGGATCTCATCGACGAGTCGCTGTTGGTGGTTTGTCACGCGTTGGTGGTTGTTGACCCGGATGCATTCACGGATGAGATGATCTCGGCGATTGTGCGAGCGCTGCCTGCTGCGGAGGGGCGTGGTTACTCCGCAATGGCAGGGCCTGAGCATTCCGCCGCGGCGGATATGATCGTGGCGACATCGTCCTTTGATGGGAGGGTCCGGATCGGTACTCGTGCGATGCCGGCACTGCTCGAAGCGCTGGCGGATGAGGATGATGAGCTCTCCAAACAAAGCGCGTGGGTGCTGAGGCGTCTCGGTGGCGAGGCGGCGGAGGCGATCCCGGAGCTGATCGAGCAACTGGGGTCTGATCGCGGGGCAATTGCTCGATCGGCGTACCTGCGGGCGATGATCGCCATTGCGTCCGAAGATCCGCGCGTGCGCGAGGCTGTGAGGTCATTCATCAGCGGCGAGTTGGAAGATCCGCAGGAGGTCTCCGGCATTGGGTATGCGTTGCAAGAGTTGATGACGCAGTTTCCGGAGGAGGCGTGGGTGCAGCAGCTTGTTCGTCCGGTGATGGAGTCGGCGGAGCATCCGCTGCACGGGTTCGTGATGCGTTATCCGCCGGCGGAGTACAGCGAGATCATACTTGAGAATGAGGAGCGTCTTGCGAAGCAGATCGCGGATACCAGTCTGCGTGATGCCAACTGGCGATATGCGATCGGCGAGGGCGATGTCGAAGTCGATCCGATGGCGCTCCATGAAGAGTATGAGCGGCGAATGCGCGCGATATCCGCGTTATCTCGGGTCGAGCGGCTGAGTCCGGAAGTGGTTGATGCATTGTTGTCGGCCATCAGGAGTGATGTGCTGGAAGTGGAGAAGCCGCCGGGGTACGGCGAGTATGACACTCGCGACAGGCGGGCGGTCGCAAAGGCAGCGCTGTGGGGGCGGGAGCGGCTCGCGACGGCATGGTCCGCCGGACTGATTGCGAAGGCGTTGTCTCGGGATCCGACGCGCTACAAGTCGGTGATCGATGCACTCAGGGAGTATCCGGTTGCACTGTCGTTCGTCCTGGCGGCTTCCTTCAGCGATGAGCCCGGACAGAGGCGTGAGTTGGAAGTGCCGTCAACGCTTGATTCGGGGCTGATCGAGGTGATGCTGGATGCGTTGCTTGCATGTCGAGGCGTGGAGCGGGGGCATTCAGGGGAGACGGGCTGGATCGTGGGTGCGCTGGCGCGATTGCCGACGGATGATCCCAGGCGGACCGAGACTCTTTTGGAGTTCGTACGCTTTGGATCGGGGTGGGATGCTCCCGCATCTGCCATGGTCGGCCTGGGGCTCACTCGTCCGTTGACGGATGAGGTGCTCGAAGAGATTCGGTTGGGTTTTGATGACCTGCGGTGGCGGGTTCGTCACGCGTCGTATCGCGCTGCCGCGGAGGCGGGGGAGCCGGGGATTGCGTTGCTCAAGGAGTTCGTGGCGCGTGGTGAAGGGACGGTGAATGTGGAGGTGCCGCCGGATGTTGAGGCGATCGCGGAGGCGTTGCGGAAGGGGGATCACCATGTGACACGGATGCTGGATGAGATCGGTGGGGTGGTTTGGAGGTGAGGGGGGTGGGGTCGTTGGACCAGTGAAGACACGGGTTGCAAGCAGCCCCCGGAAGTTGTGCCACACGAGCTCGGGTTGAACTGGCGGGCTGACGGTTCGGGAGTGTTGGGAGCACCACTCACCCCTCTCCCCCCGGAATGTCGGGGCTCGGGTTGAAGTGATGGCACGGGGGGTATGTGCTATTTCGTGTTGGTACGCCAGTAGGCGCGGAGG
>REDD01000020.1 GCA_007693725.1 Phycisphaeraceae bacterium | reverse complement strand
GCCGGTCATGGCGACTGGCCGAGGCGTGATCCGACCTCGGATCGTGTGGTACGCTTTCGCTGCGTGATCGCGCGGAAGGCAGTTGCACGGCGATGTGGATCCATGCGGTGTTGATCTTTGTCGGGGGCGGGCTCGGCTGCGTCTGCCGCTGGCTGATCGCCACCTTCACGCACCATTGCTGCGGGACGGGATTTCCGTACGGCACGCTCGCGGTGAACGCAGTCGGCTGCTTCGCCGCCGGGATGGTCGTGCACACGCTGGGCGAGCATCTCGAGGTGCGTGCCGATCACTCGGCGCTGCTGGTGGTGGGGTTTCTCGCGGGTTTCACAACCTTCTCGACCTTCGGGCGCGAGACGCTGGAGATGATGGTCGACGGCCACCTCGCGCGTGCCGCGCTGAATGTGCTGCTGATGAACACACTGTGTCTGGGCGCGGTGGTCGCCGGATACGGGATCGCCCGGGCGGTGTGGCCGGTGCGCGTGTGAGCGGTCGATCAGCCGGCGAGGCGGACCTTCGGCGCATTGGACTTGTCCGACTTGCTGTCCGGGGGAATCTCGGAGAAGGGCAGCACACGGTTCCGTCCGGCCTGCTTCGCCGCGTAGAGCGTGCGGTCGGCGGCCTCGATCCAGCCCTGAGCATCCTCGCGCCCTTCGATCGGGCGATCGCAGACGCCGAAGGAAGCGGTGATGTTCATGTCGGGGTACTTGCGCCAACTGGCGACCTCCGCGGCCTGGCGGATTCTTTCGCAGACGACGACGGCCTCTGAGACGGGCGTGTTGGGGAGGATGATCGCGAATTCCTCGCCGCCGTAGCGGCACGCGGTGTCGTAGTCGCGGATCTGGTCCTGAAGAATCTTGGCGAAAGTCTGCAGCGCGAGGTCTCCGGCCGGGTGGCCGAGCGTGTCGTTGAGCTTCTTGAAGTGGTCGAGGTCGCACATCGCGAATGAGAGCGGGGTCTTCTTGCGTGATGCCTGATTGATCTCGGCTTCGAGGCGCTTGTTGAGGTGCGCCCGGTTCCAGAGCCCGGTGAGAGAGTCGATCTGGGCGCGATGTTCGAGGAGGCGCATCAGGCGTGTCAGCCGGATCGCGGACTGGATGCGTGCGCGGAGCTCGGGCACATCGAACGGCTTGCAGACATAGTCCATGGCGCCGAGTTCGAAGGCGCGGACCTTCAGCTCGGAATCGTGCGCTGCGGACAGGACGATGACCGGGATCTCCATCGTGGACGGTTCATTCTTCAGGCGCAGCAGCACCTCGAAGCCGTCGAGATCCGGCATGTTGATGTCCAGCAGGATGAGCGACGGCTGGTGGCTCGTGGCGAGCTGAAGCCCCTCCTCCCCGGACAGGGCGGCGAGGAAGTCGATGCCTTCATCCTTGAGCTTGACGGCGAGGAGGCGATGGATGTTCGGTGCATCATCGATCAGAAGCAGGATCGGGGATTGCTCTGGTGTACGCGGCGGCATGACTCTCTCCCTCTACTTACAGTGTCATGCGGCAACGCGGGCGCAGAGTTGAATCAGTTCATCCAAGGCCTTTCCGATGGCTTCGAGGTCATCGGGTGTGGTGTCGATCTGTTGCTCAACGCTCTCGGCGCTCTCGGTGATGCTGGGGAAGCCGTAGCCGCCCCCCGCGCCTCTGAGCTGATGGACCGTGCGACGCAGAGCGGTCATCTCCTGCTTGCGCCAATGGGACAGCATGCGGTCGATGTTCTCGGGCATCTCCAGAGCGAACTCCTCGATGAGCGGCGCCATCTCGGCATCGTCTGAGAAGTCACTGATCAATGGCTCATCCTGAGGCCCGCTGCGCATGGTCGATCCCTCACACTCCGGTTGCGTTCTGGTGCGGTAGGTATCGACTCGGGGGAGAGGATACTTCACTGGTGTTCCGCGGTGTTCCCCGATATCAGGGGATACCCCGAGATCTTCTCGTGAGGGCATTATCAGACCGGGGTCGGGAGGAGTCGCCGGTTGCGGATGCGTTCGTTGCCGAGCTGGCCGCAGGCGGCCATCGAGTCGCGTCCCTTGGTGCGACGGCGCTTGCAGAACTGGCCGTTGGCTTCCAGACGACGGAGGAACCGCCAGACGCTCTCCTCGGTGGGGGCGGGCCAGGGCGAGTCGCGTCGCGGGTTGTAGGGGATGACATTCAGGCAGCAGCGCACATCCTTGAGGAGGGATGCAAGCTCGTCGGCGTGTTCGTCCGCATCATTGACGCCGGGGATCAGCACATACTCGCAGCAGATGACCTGATTCTTGCGGGCGGGCCAGTCTTTCAGCGCGCCGACGAGGTCGACGAGCGGCATCGCGCGGTTGATGGGCATGATCTGCGAGCGGATGGCATCGTTCGGCGCGTTGATCGAGACCGCGAGATTGAGGCCGCGCCAGCCGGGGCGTCGGACCTGATCGTGGAGACGGCGTATGCCGTCGAGCCGTCCGACGGTCGAGATGGTGATGCGGCGCATCGTGATGCTGGGGCCGCGGTGGTCCGTCAGGATGGCGATGGCGTCGATGACGGCGTCGATGTTGTCCAGCGGCTCGCCCATGCCCATGAAGACGATGTTGCGGATGGCGTGCCCGAGATGGTGGCGCGCTGCCCACCACTGCGCGACGATCTCCTCCGCGGTGAGGGAACGGATCAGGCCCATCTGCGCGGTCTCGCAGAAGGTGCAGCCCATGGCGCAGCCGATCTGCGAGGAGACGCACAGCGTGTGGCTGACGCCCTTGTGGTTGCGCATCGGGATGACGACCGACTCGGTTTCGAGGTGTTCCGCTTCGCCGATGAGGCGCAGGCGGAGCCGGGGATCGGCGTGGTCTTCGCGCGTTGCCGGGACGGGCAGCAGGAACTTGTGGACCGATCCCTCCGGGCTGTCCGTGGTCTGGACCCGGACGGGCTCGGGCACGACCCCGCCGGGGGCCGGTGTGCCGCTGCGGTGGAAGGCGGAGTAGCGGTGCGAGGCGTTGTCGTGGGTCTCGCCCTGCGCACGCGAGAGGGCCACGAAGGCGTCGTGGGTGAGTGCGAGCGGGTTGGGGAGGGG
>REDD01000021.1 GCA_007693725.1 Phycisphaeraceae bacterium | reverse complement strand
TGGACCAGCACCTCACCCGGGAGGATCTCGCGGGTGAAGACATTGACGATGCGAGTATTGGCGATGCGGAGGTCGGCGGGCGCATCGCCCCGCGCGACGGCGAGGAGGGCGGGGTCGGGGGTGGTCATGGCGTGAGGATACCAGCGCGAGTCGTGGAGCTACGCGGCTTGGTCGCCAAACCCGTCGTCCAGCATCGCTGCGGGCCGGTCACTCCGTGCAGTTCGCGCCGAAATGCGCGGCGAGGATGATGAAGTCGTCGAGATCAACGAAGCCATCTTGATTCAGATCGCCCTGGGCAGGTGTCGCACCGGGCCCCGCACCGAAGTTGGTGGCGAGAATTGCGAAGTCGTCCAAGTTCACGAAGCCGTCGCCATTGATGTCGCCGGGGCAGTTCGGGACAAGATCCGGCGCGCACCCCTGCCACTTGGCGATCAACCCCGCACCGGCGCCGCCGGCACTCGTAAAGGTGCCTCCCACAAAGAGCGCCGGACCCGAGCCGTCATCATGCACCTTCATCGCGCTCCCCCAACAATTGATGTAGTACATGTTCTCGAAACCCCGCCCGAGGGGAGAAAAGTTCTGACCATCCCACCGGACGATGGAGTTCGCGGGGACACCCTCCGCATTCTCGAAGCTCGCCGAGATGTACAGCGATGGGCCGGAGCCATCATCAAAGACCGCCATTGAGAAGGGATCGTGTGCACCGGTCCCGAAGAAATAGCCCTCCGTCAAGATTGCAACCTCGACCCAGCCGGCTTCTTCCAGACGCGAAAGTGTCACACTCTGTCCGGTTCCGCCGATCACGCTCCCTGTTGATGTAATGCGGAGTGCGTACAGCATCGGCCCAGAGCCATCATCAAACCCAATGATGTCGTTGATCTGCGGCGGGGGCTGCGGGCCGACCGGTTCCCATGTCGTGCCGTTCCATCGGGCGAGATTCGCGGATCCCGTAACCGACATGAACGCTCCGAGTGCATACAGCGCTTCCTGTCCAGAACCATCATCGAAGACATGGAGCTTCCGGATCAATCCGCTCGGCGCATATCCATCCGGATCGGTCCCGACAACGCCGGACCACGCAACACCATCCCATCGTGCGATGTAGTCCGCGACCGATCCATCGGCAATCGCGAACTCACCTGCAACATAGAGAGCATCTCCCGTGCCATCATTGAAGACTTGCGCGGCGTACACCCGCTTCCTGATCGCGTTCCCCACATCGGACCATTCAACACCGTCCCACTTCAGCACATGGCGCGTCTCGCCCTGAAAAGTGAGGTTCCCGGTGAAGTAAAGCGCATCCTCGACACCATCATCGAATCGCGTGAGATGTGAATCGATGCCTGCGCTGCGGGCCCCTTCGCCACCAACCGGTTCCCAGCTCGCGCCGTTCCACCTGGCGATCCCTCGCGCGGAGATGTGCGAGGTACCGACAAAGCTCCCCGATGCGTACAGCGCATCGCCCTCTCCGTCATCGTAGAACTCAATGGATGTCACGCGCGTGCCGCTGACAAGATTGTAGACAAGGCCATCGCCGAAGATTTCGACATCCTGACCATCCCAGCGGACCGGACCCAGGTTCGCGATGTTCGATCCACCTGATGTGGTCCTTCCGAATATGTACAACGCCGAGCCATCGGCATCCTCGATCGGCACGAGTGCCTCGAACGGAATACTCTGACAAATATCCAAGACATCTGCCAACACCGGAATCCATGCTTCCCCTTCGAGGCGTGCGATCGCAACACATTGCTCCGGGGTGATCCGGATGCTCCCCGCGGCGTACAGCTTCGGCCCCTGCCCATCGTCGAAGACAGCAATGCGACTGATATATGAGTTCGCCGGGACGGGCACCTCGGACCACTCCGTGCCGTTCCACGCCACAAGCGGATGCACTGAGGAATCCTCGGTGATACGAAGTAATTCGCCGGAAAGGTACACCATCGGGTGGGTGCCGTCGGCGTGGTCCAAGACCGCGATCTGCAACACAAAGCCCGCGAAAAGACCGGTCCCAACCGCTGACCAGGTCGTACCGTCCCACTTCGCGATGCGGCTTGTTGACGGAATCCAGACGAGGTCTTCGTTTCTGACGCCCCCAAGAGTTCCGGCGATGTACAGCTTCGCGCCATCGGGCTCATGAACGACAGCCATCCGCTTGTCGGTAGATGACGAGCTCATTGCGATTTGAGGCCCTAGCGGTCGCCACTCGCTCCCGTTCCACCGACCGATTCTCCGACTGACGATCTGGTTCGCTGGATCTTGAAACAAACCCGCGATCGCGTAGAGCTCGGGGCCATCACCACCATCGAATACGATCATGCGTGACACGGGGTCCGTTGACCACCCCGCTCCAACGGTCGTCCACGATGTACCGTCCCACTTCGAGATCCATTCGCCGCTACCGCCAAGCGGCGCATCAGGACCATTGTTGGCATGAAGCGCTCCGTCGTAGACCGCAAGCTGCGAGGTGCTGCCCCGAGACCACTGAAACGGATTCTCCCACCAACCGATCGAGATCCATGCCCTGCCGTCCCACTTCACGATGCCGGGAGAACGGACGCCTCCAACACCCAGAAAATGTCCCGCCATGAACACGCTCGGTCCGGTTCCGTCATCGAAAACGGCGGCATCCAAGATGTAGCGCTGGTTGGTAGCCGGTCCGATGCCCCGCGCAGGCGGGAACGCGTAGATGTCCCAGTGCGGCTCACATTCGTCCGCAGCTTCGGTCCTAAGCGCACGAGATTCGGTCGCGACTCCACCGGCTTGCGGCCTGCGGACGGATGCGGGAAGCGCGGCCGGAGTTGCGACCCCCGAGTCGTGCAGCGCCGCATCATCGACGGGCTGCGCAGTCAGCGGAGGCGGTTCAGCGGATGCCGAGAAGGCGCACAACAGGGCGAGAATGATCGCGGGTCCGTAGTACCGTGCGGCGGTGCTTTTTGTCATTGTGATGTTTCCCTTGGGTCTCGGAACGGGCGGCTTCATCCCCCATGAGGACAGTGTGACACCATTTCGATGCGCAAACAAGGCAATA
>REDD01000022.1 GCA_007693725.1 Phycisphaeraceae bacterium | reverse complement strand
CTCCGCCACCTCGCCGACACCGTCGATGACGAGTGGGAATCCGTCGCACAACTCCTGCGCGACCACGCGGGCGCCGACTTCGGCGACCACCTGACCGTTCGCACCGGCGCGTGGCACATGCGCCACACCGTCGAAATCTTCCGCCTCCACGCCCGCACCACCATGCGCGTGCTCGGTGCGCCCGAGGCGCTCATCGACGCGATCCCCTCCGACAAGGACCCCATCCCGGCCGACATGGCCGCGATGCGCGATGCCCTCCGCGCCGACATCGCCCGCTTCTCCAACTGGGCGCGGACGCTCCCGTCCGAAGCCCTCGCGATCCGCTTCAAGTACGGGCGCGACACCGACTTCGTGCAGATGCTCGGGATGATGACGCGTCACATCTCGTGGCACACCGCCGCGGCGCATTACTGGCGCCGGTGGTGCGCGAGATAAGACAACGGCATCACTCGGAACAATCCACGGTCAGAAGGTCATCACATGCCACTGTGAATCCTTGAGGAAGTCGGTCAGCGGCACGCCCATGTACTTCACCTCGATGTCCAACGCACGGATCGCATCGGTGATGCCGTACGAGTCCGAGCACGCCTGACACGCCTGCACCACCACGCCCGATTCCTGCAGCCGCGCGACATAGGCCTGGATGTCCTTGTCGCCGACAAGCAGACGCTGCGACGGCCCCCAGATCACCAGCCGGACCTCATCGAACCAACCGTTGCGCTTCGAGGCGTTGGTGTACATAAGCACCATGCGGTGCGCCACATCGGGGTCGCCGCTCGTCCAGACGACCGCGAGCCGATCCGCCTCGACCTCCGCGGGGGGCGCGGCGTCGATCAGACGATTCCCCGCCAGCAGCACGCCGATCCCGACAAGCACAACAATCAGCAATCCACGATGACGCATGGCAATCTCCTTCGGTCTTCTCCCACCACGAGCACGGTATTGCCGACATCCTACGCCACGCCACCCCCCCCCACCGTCGCCATTGCACTGCAAAAGCAGTATCCTGAGTGCATCGCCACACAGACCAGGCAATCCCGCCGACTGCTCCCCAAACTGCACCGCACGCCGCTGCTCGTGCTGCTCGTGGTCGTCGCCTCGGCGGTCTTTCTCGCTGTCACGCCGTGGATGATGAGCGAGCCGGATCACCGGCATCTCTTCGGCGATGATGGCCCCGTCGAACTCATCAGCGAACTCCTCTGGGTGTTTCTCGCCGGTGTTGCGTTCGGGATCCTCCGGCCCATCTGGCAGAAGGGCCTCGCCGGTGCGGCACTCGCGCTCGCCTGCGCTGCCCGCGAAGCGAGCTGGCACAAGCAGTTCACCGACGATGAGAGCGTTCTCAAGCCCGGCTTCTTCCTCGACTTTCAGGATGTCGGCATCGTTCCGAAGCTCATCGCCGGCGTCGCGGTCCTCATCCTGCTCTGGAGCGTGATCATCGTCTCCATCTCCTGCTGGCAACGCGCCTCGCGCGACGGCTGGTTCCGAGCGAGCTGGGTGCAGACCGCCGCCATCGGACTCATCACCCTCGCCATCAGCAAAGTCTTCGACCGCGCCCCCGGCATCATCACCGACTTCCGCGATGTCGACATGGAATACCCGCTCCGCGGCGTCCTCTACGCGCTCGAAGAAGGGCTCGAACTCCTCCTGCCCATCATCTTCATCATCGCGCTCATCACGGCACACCGCTCACGCGGGAAGTGATGGATCCGCAGTCAGGATGGCTCACCGGCCGTCTGGTAGGTGTTCCACTTGTCCAGCGGCGGCGTGTAGATGTGCAGCGTGATGAGGTCGCAGCCGGAACGGTTGACGATCTGATGGATGTCCGTGTCCCACGCGGCGCAGAGGTGTCCCTGCGGCAGGACGCGCGCTGTCGTCGGCTCGACCAGGCCATCCTCGCGCTTCGCGTAACGCTGCTCGTAGCCGGTGCCCTCGATGACGCGGAAGGCGCACGCCGCGCCGGCGTGGTCGTGGATGCAGGAGCTCTGCCCGGCGCGCCAGCACAGCGTGACCAGTTCGTACCAGTCCGTGATCGCAACGCGGTTGCGCGCGTAGCCGTCCGTCAGGAAATGCACGGACTCGCCGAGATCATGACGCGTCACCTCGACGGATCGCAGCAGCCGTGTCAGCGTCTTGAGGTCCG
This sequence comes from Phycisphaeraceae bacterium, assembly GCA_007693725.1. GTDB lineage: Bacteria > Planctomycetota > Phycisphaerae > Phycisphaerales > UBA1924 > REDD01. The sequence continues at coordinate 905 of REDD01000022.1, read as the reverse complement.
CCGGACCGGTCAGCGAATCGAGATACTCGATCAGCGGTGCGAGGCGCGGCGAGAGTGTGTGCAGCAGCATGAGGCCACCTCACTTCCGCACTCACTATACTCCAAGATCCGCAGCCGCAGAGGGTTTTCCTTGCCCGAACAGGAACCCACCCGCCCGCCCACCACCTCTCCCACGCGGAGCCGCCGCTTTGAAGGCCCTGACGATTCGACGAATCATCTTCTGGGTGCTGTTCGTGCTGTGCCTCGCGCCCTTCATGTCCTCCGCCCTCGCGCTCGGAGCGGGCGCATTCGTCGGGCTCATCCTCACGAATCCGTACAACGCAGAGACGCGCGATTGGTCGGGGAAGCTGCTCAAGCTGGCGGTCGTCGGGCTGGGCTTCGGGATCGCCGCGGGCGAGGTCGTGCGTGTGGGTGCGCACGCCGCGTGGTACACCGCCGGGGCCATACTCATCACCTTCGGCGCGGGATGGATCCTCTGGAAACTCCTCCGCACCGATCGGACCACCACAACGCTCGTCACCACCGGCACCGCGATCTGCGGCGGCAGCGCCATCGCCGCCGTCTCGCCCATCATCAGGGCCGAGAGCCAGCAGACGGGCGTCGCCCTCGCCACCGTCTTCATGCTCAACGCCGTGGCGCTCATCCTTTTCCCGATTCTCGGCAGACTCATGGGCATGAGCGAGTCGCAGTTCGGCGTCTGGGCCGCGCTCGCCATCCACGACACCAGCAGCGTCATCGGCGCTGCGATCGACTACGGCGGCGAGGCGGTCGAGATCGCCACCACCGTCAAGATCATGCGCACGCTCTGGCTCATCCCGCTCGTGCTGATCATCGGCGCGATGCAGCACCGCAAGGGCAAGGCCGTGCTGCCCTGGTTCGTTGTGGGCTTCCTCGTCGCGGCGACC
>REDD01000023.1 GCA_007693725.1 Phycisphaeraceae bacterium | reverse complement strand
TTCGGCGAAACCGGCGTCGGCGGCATGATCGGCGTCGTCTCCGATGCAGGCCCCAGCGGAGCCATCGAAGTCCGCACCCGCGATGCGCTGCTCAACCCCGGGCCCGAGGGGTGGCGGGTCATGAGCCCATTCCCAAACATCCCGCCGCGTGAAGCATCACGCATCCGCATCGAATCAAGCGACGGCACCATCCAACTCGCCCGCGTCGAGACCCGCTGGGTGATGACCTCTCCTGTCTCCGCACGCTGCGACGAGGCGGCGGTCTCCCGACTGATCGACACCCTCGCCGGCACCAAGATCGTCCGCTTCATCGACACGCCCGAATCCGAACCCTCCCCGCAGCGCCTGGCCATCGGCCTCGAACGCGATATCCGGCGTGCCGAGGCCTCTGGTCGCGTCAGCGTCTCCACCACGCGACAGGGGCTGTATCTCCGCTCCCCCGCCGATCCGAGCGGCGCCACGCTCGCGGCATCGCACGCCGAGTCCGGTCCGTCCCGCTTCACGGTTCCCGCCGCGCTCGCCACCTCCATCCCGACGGCTCCCCGCGCCTACCTCCACCCGATTCCCACCAACGCCTCCCCCGGCGACATCGCCATGATCCGCATCCGCCACGCGGACGGGCGCGATGAGGCCGTGCGCCGACGCCTCGGCGAGTGGGTCACGCTCCCCGACCATGTTCCCGCCGATGCGGAGCAATGCGAGCGGGCGATCGAATTCCTTACCGCGACGCCCGGCGAGCCGCAGGAGTCGTTCCGAGGCGACGACCTCCGCTCCGTGGCTCGTGTCGAGCTCTACAACGCCAACTCGCAGCCCCTCGAAATGATCTCCATCGGCTACACCTCCGACGGCAGACTCGGGCTCCGTGTCAATCAGGTCATCTGGCTCTATCCGCGTGACAGCGCTCCGGAACTCTTCGCCATCGCCGACGTCGACTCGCTCCCGGAGCCCCGTCCCGAGCCGGTCACGCCGCCCGCGCCGCAGGGCGAGGATGCACCGTCGAAGTGATCAGCCGGATGATCGCCGGTACACCGACCAGACATCATCCCCGAGATTCTTCACGCGCAGCAGCCGGAATCGTCGTCCATCCGAGATCCTCGGCGTTTCCGCCCCGCGCACCGGCCCCAGTGCATGCTCATCCCCGAGCAGCACCGGCCCGGTGAACACCCACGCCTCATCGATCAGATCCTCTCGCGCCAGCCGCCCGAGCACCCCCGCGCCCGCCTCGATGAGCACCGTCGCCACCCCACGCTCCCGTGCGAGCCATTCGAGCAGCCATCGCAGGTCGATCTCCGGTGCGTCCGACTCGACCGTCTCCACGCCCAACTTTCGGAACGCATCCGCCTGCGCTGCCGGTCCGTGCACCAGCACCACCGGCGCCTCCTGCGCACTCCCGACGAGGCAGCTTGTCTGCGCCAGGCGCGCCGTCGGATCGATGACGATCCGCTGCGCCACCCGACGCGCCGGCACATCCCGCGCTGTCAACAGGGGATCATCCGCCAGCACGGTCCCGATGCCCGTGAGCACCGCATCCACCCGCCCGCGCAGCGCGTGCACGCGCCTCCGGCTCATCGCGCCCGAGATCCACTGCGAGTGCCCGGTCCGCGTCGCGATCCGCCCATCCATCGTCTGCGCCCACTTCGCGATCACCCAGGGCCTCCCCGTCCGCACGCGATGCACAAACGGTTCGGCAATCTCCACCGCGAGCCGCGATGCATCCGTGAACACGACCGGCACACCGCGGGCACGCAGAAACTCCGCACCCCCGCGCGACTGCGGATGCGGATCACGGCGTGCGCAGACGACCCGCGCGATCCCCGCATCCAGAATCGCTCCCGTGCAGGGCGGGGTCTTGCCCTCGTGGCTGCACGGCTCCAGCGTGACATACGCCGTCAACCCCGCCGGATCGATCCCGTGCGCACGGCACGCTCTGAGAGCATCCACCTCCGCGTGCGCTCCGCCGAATCGCCGATGATGCCCCACCGCGACCACTTCCCCGCTCGGGGTCGCGAGCACGCAGCCGACCATCGGATTGGGCTCCACCGCCCCGAACCCGCGCAACCCCGCACGCGCTGCGATGTCCAGCATCCGGCGCGCCAGCCGTCTCTCGCCGGATTCGAGCGGTGCGGCACTCATGCTCGTCTGCACATCTCCCGCAACGACGCCTCGGAAACCCCCGAGAGCATCTGAAGATCCGCGAGCCAGCGCCTCGCATCCGCGACATAGCCCGCGGTCGGCTTCAACTCCGAATACCGCCCGCACCAGAACCGATTGAAGCGGAGCATCGACAACTCACGCACATACTTCGCCGTCATGGAGGCGAGCGCGACCGGAAAATGCCACCGCTCCGCTTCTACACGAAAGCTGATGGAGATTACGCGCCGAGTCCCATCGTCCTCCCGCGCCGACAACGCGTACACACTCTCTTCATCGCTTTCCCGCACCACCCGGATCGTCGCCTCGGGAACGAACTGGCGCAGCATCGGTGCATACCGCATCCGCCCGCTCTGCCGATCCACCACCACGCACGCGGAATGATCCGGCCCGGTGACGACCGCCCGCTCCGACCGCCACACCCGACGGATCAATCGTCCCACCAGACCGAGCGTGACCTCGGCCTTGCTCGTCGCATCGCGCAAACAGTCATTGAACGCCCGCTCATCCAGCATGCGAGCCGACACATCCAGCACGCTCACCCCGGCCCGCTCGCACACCGCCCGCAATCGCCCGCCGATGAGTTGCAGGTGGTCCGGCGTCGTCGAGACCGGCAGGGCAACCGGATCGCCCCGATACCACTCGAGCGCTTCGCCTTCCCCGTCCTTGTTCGCCGCCCCCAGCGCCCGAAGCAACGCTGCATCGTCCGTCACGCCCGCATCACGATGCAGCGCCTGCACGAATCCCAGCACACCCCGCTCCAGATGCATCAATGGATGTCGCGTCTTGAGCGCGTTCGACCCCTTCAGCCGCTTTGAGTCATTCACCGCGACACGCGTCGATCCGGCCTCTCGCGCCTCGCGGCACACCCCCTCCGAGAGCGCCCCCCACAAGTCCGGCATCTCCA
>REDD01000173.1 GCA_007693725.1 Phycisphaeraceae bacterium | reverse complement strand
CCGGTCGTCGACGAGATACTGTACGAAGCGGACGCATTGTCGGGATGGTTCGAGATCTCGGCGGTGCGTGTGGGTGACGGCGTCGCCGTGACATTCCGGAACATCGATGAACGGAAGAAGCACCATGCGGAGATGGAGGTCACGAACGATCGCTTTCGCCTGCTGAGCAAGGCGACCGAGGACATCGTGTGGGATTACGATGTCGCGGCGGGGTATGTCTGGTGGAATGAGAATCTCACGCTGAGTCTCGGGTACACGCCGGAGCAGATCGGCGCCACCGTCGAGTGGTGGGAATCGCTGATCCATCCCGATGAGCGGGAGGAGGTCGCGAAAAGCTTCGCACAGGCGATCGAAGGCGATGCCACGAACTGGTCGGCGGAGTATAGGTTCCGTTGTGCTGAAGGCAGCTATGCGACGGTGCTCGACCGTGCATTCATCATCCGGGATGAATCCGGGCGGGCGATCCGGACGTTTGGCGCTGCCATCGATCTCACTGCGCGTCGACGGGCAAGCAGTGAGATCACATTCCAGAAAACACTGCTCGAGGCTCAGGCGGAGGCGTCACAGGATGCGATCCTTGTCACGGATGCATGTCACAGGCGCATGCAGGCGAATCAGCGTTTTCGCGAGCTGATCGGCGATAAGCACGACTTCGCGTTTGCGCACGAAGCGCTGCAAAGGGTGTACGCTCGCTCGCTGCACGCGGATATCGTCGACAAGCTGGTTGAACGGACGCTCGCTGATCCGTGCATGACGCTTGCTCAGGAGGTCACCTTCCGCGACGGTCGGGCGCTGGAGCTTCGCTCGGAGCCGCTGCGCTCGGCGGAAGGAAAGTTCCTCGGGCGCGTCTGGTTCGTTCGCGATCTCACGCAGGAGCGGCTGAACAACCGTCTGCTGCGGGCGCACAGCTTGGTGTTGGAAGCATCGAATGTCGTGCTCTTCCGATGGAAGCCCGAGCCGGGATGGCCGGTGGATCTGGTCTCGCGGAATATTGAGCAGTTCGGGTACAACGCGGACGATCTGCTCGCCCGCAAGATCCTGTTCGTCGACATGGTGCACAAGGACGATCACGAGCGCATCGCGGGCGAGGTGACGCGGTACATCGCAGAGGGCCGCGACAGCTTCGAGCAGGAGTACCGGATTCTCTGTGCGGACGGATCGGTTCGTTGGATCTACGATCGGACCGTCATCGAGCGCGACTCGGGGGGCAATCTGGAATCCTTGCAGGGCGTGGTGCTGGACATCACCGAACGCCGTCGTGTCGAGATGGAGCTGGCGACGAGCGAAGCAAAGCTCAAGGAAATGGCGTCCCAGGTTCCGGGGGCGCTGTACCAGTTCCGCATCCGCCCGGACGGTTCACGCGAGTTCCCGTACATCAGCGAGAACATCGCTGTTCTCTGCGGCATCAATCCCGAAGATCTTGCCCGCGATCCGATGCTGATCATGTATCAGATCGTTCCCGAGGACTACGAGATGGTCGAGGCATCGATCGTGGAGTCCTACCAGACGATGAGCGAGTGGAAGTGCGAGTTCAGGATCCGGCGCTCGGATGGGGTGGCGAGGTGGATCAGCGGGAACTCGATCCCGCGCTGTGAGCCGGACGGATCGGTCATCTGGTACGGATTGATCACGGACATCACCGCGCGCAAGGATTCGGAAGAGAATCTCCGTCGCGTCACGGTCCTTCTCGAACGGACGAATGCGCTCGCGCGGGTCGGCGGCTGGGAACTCGATGTCGAGACAAATGAGGTCTTTCTTTCGACGGAGGTGGCGCGCATCTTCGAGCTCGATCCAGGGACGGTTCTGACGCTCGAAGCTGCGGTAGAGTTCTTCGCGCACGAGTCACGAGAGATGCTCGAAGAGCGTATCGACCGCGCCATGCGCTATGCCGAGCCCTACGATCTCGAGCTGAGACTGGTCACGGCGAAGGATCGTCAAATCTGGGTGCGGGCGCAGGGCGAGCCCGTGTACCAGAACGGCAGGGTCGTCAAGCTCCGCGGAGCGTTGCACGACATCAACGAGCAGTATCACGCCCGCCAGGAGCTGGCGCGACGCGCCGAGGAGCTCGAAGTCCTGCGCGATGCGGCGGAGGCGGCGAGCCGGGCCAAGAGTGAGTTCATCGCGAACATGAGCCACGAGATCCGCACGCCGCTCACGGCGATCCTCGGTTTCGCGGAGCTGTTGCGCGATGAGAGCGCCGATCAGTCGACGCAGGAACGCACCGAGGCGATCGATACCATCATCAACGCGGGTCAGCATCTGCTGACCATCATCAACGACATCCTCGACATCTCGAAGATCGAAGCCGGGCGCATGCAGATCGAGCCGGTCGAGACCAGTCTGTCCGACTTCTTCAAGGAAATCACGGGGCTCATGGGTGTTCGCGCCCGCTCCAAGGGCATCGATCTGGAAACGGCGATCGTCGCGCCGATTCCCGACTCTGTTCGCATCGATCCGACCCGCTTCCGTCAGGTCATGCTGAACCTCGTCGGAAATGCGGTCAAGTTCACGGACACGGGATCGGTGCGCATCAGGATCGATGCCGCAGAGTCGGGGGGCAGAGCGGAACTGGTGATCGACATCGAGGACACCGGCCCGGGCATCGCCGACGATCAGATCGGCCATCTCTTCACGACCTTCGCGCAGGCCGATTCGAGTCTCCAGCGTCGTCACGGCGGATCGGGCCTCGGGCTTGTCATCAGTCGTCGCTGCGCCGAACTCATGGGCGGCCGGGTCGATCTCGTCCGGACCGAGGTCGGCAAGGGCTCGTGCTTCCGCGTGCGGATGCCGATCGAGGCCGTGTCGGGCGCCGGTCGCCTGGCAACGCTCGACACATCCGGCGAAAGCCGGGAACAATCGCGGTCGGCCCCGACGCCCTTGTCGTGCCGGATCCTGCTCGCCGAGGATGGCCCGGCCAATCAACGGCTGATCTCGTTCCATCTCAAGCGGGCGGGGGCGCAGGTGGATGTCGCCGAGAACGGGCGCATCGCGCTGGAGATGCTCCGGCAAGCCGAGGGCGAAGGCACGCCCTACGACCTCTTGCTCACGGACATCCAGATGCCGGAGATGGATGGACT
>REDD01000071.1 GCA_007693725.1 Phycisphaeraceae bacterium | reverse complement strand
CCGAGCACAACGACCGCGAGCCCCGTGAGCAGCACGAGAGCGACGACGACTTCGAGGAAGGTGAGTCCGCGGCGCATCGCGGTTCTCCTGCTGCGGTGCATCAGGGCTGCTGTGGCTTGGGACGCACGATGATGTCGTCCGGTGTGTCGAACTCGCCGTCCGGTCCTGCGGAGATGAGCACGAACGGTCCGCCGTAGTAGTCAGGGTACGGATCGGGGGCGAAGTACATGATTTCGTTGCCCCATGCGTCCTTCGTGTCGTTGACGATGGTGAGGATCTCATGCGGGAAGCTGCCGTTGGGGGAGGGTGGGTAGGAGCCGCGCTCCGCACGCAACTGCGTCAGTGCGTTCTGGAGCGTGCCCATCGTGGTTTTGGTCGCGGAGACCCGTGCACGGTCGGTCTGGCCGACAAGGTTCATCGTCACGATCGCACCGATGATCCCGATGATCACGAGGACGATCATGACTTCGATGATCGTGAACCCGGCGCGGATGTGTCCGCTGCGGTACGCATACATGTTTTTGCGCTTCATATGCACCTCACTCACTGGTCACTGTCTCCCATTCGGCTCCGAGCACCGTCGCATCACGATCATGCAACTCAAAGCAATTCTAGGTCTTCGATCTCCGAATCCGTCCATAGGTCATACCGGCCGGGTCCCCGTCCAGTTCAGAATGGCCTCGCCGCGAAGGTGGCCGCCGCGATCGAGATGATGATCGGTGCGAGCAGGCCGAAGGTGACGAGGATCGCCGCGGGCTCCAGCAGGGCGAGGAGGCGGCTGGAGCGTCTCTCGACCTCTTCCGCGGCGTCCTGAGCGAGCGCATCGAACGCCGAATCCAGGTCTCCGCCGCGTTCGGCTGCGATCATGAGTCGGCGGGTCGCGAGCGGGAGGGCATCGACCTGCTCGATCAATTGGCGGAGGATGCCGCCCTCGATGAGCCGCTTGCGGAGGTGTGCGAGCTGCTCGCGGAGTCGCGGATCGGAGATGGTTCCGGTCGCGGTGCCGAGCGCCTCGGCAAGAGTGACGCCGGACTTGGTCATCGCCGCCATGACGGAGAAGAATCGGGTCATCTCGGTTGCGAGGAGCAGGGCGCGGATGGCGGGGAGCTTCCGCCCGATCATCGCGAGTGTCCTCACGACCCATCGCCAGCCCACGAGGATCGCGACGAGGATCGCCGCGATCAGCAGCAGCACGAGACGCCCGTTTTCGCGCAGCCCGACGCCGAGGTTGAAGACGATCTGCGAGTACCAGGGGAGTTCCGCGTTCATGGCCGCGAACTGGGATGCGAGCATCGGGACGACAACGACCAGCAGGATCGAGATGAGCACGACCGCGATGGAGAGCACGATCGAGGGATAGATGAGGACGGTCCCGGCCTTGCCCGCGATGGAGAGTCGGCGGCGTGCGGCCTGCGCGAGACGGTGCGCTGCGCCGGAGAGGTCGCCCGTCCGTTCTGCCGAGCGGTAGACGGCGATGGTGACATCATCGAACCCGCCGACCTGTTCGCACGCCTGGGCGAAGGAGGATCCGGCGCCGACCAGTTCGCGCAGGCGCTCGATGCGCATGCGGCTGTTGCTTGAGACGACGGTGCTCGCGACTTCGAGCGTTTCGACGAGGGGGACGCCGCGCCCCTGCAGAACATGGATCTGCTCGTTGAGCGCGGCTTCATCCTTGAGGGGGACCTTCGCATCGGCGCCGCCGCCGATCGGGAGTGTCCACGCATGAAGGAGCAGGAGGTCGCGCCGGCGGAGATCATCCGCGAGCGTTGTCTGATCCTTGGCGTGACGAAGGCCCAGGCGCGGGCGCCCGGTCATGGTCATCGCACGGTAGAGAAACTGACGCTGGACAGGTGCGGTCGCCATCAACTCTCCGCCAGAACTCGTTTGAGTTCCGATTCGGTGGTGAAGCCGCGCGCCACCTTGTCCAGGCCGTCATCGAGCATCGACCGCATGCCATCCTTGACGGCCTGCGAGCGGATCGCCCGTGCATCGGCGGTTGTGAGCACGAGTCGGCGGATCTCATCGCTCATGCGCATGATCTCGTAGATCGCGACGCGTCCGGCGAAGCCGGTGCCGAGGCACTTCTCGCAACGGATGAGGCCGACCGACGAGGGGCCCTGCACCTGGCCCTTGCCGTTGCAGGCGGGGCAGACCCGTCGCACCAGCCGCTGGGCCATGACCGCGAGAAGCGATGACGAGATCAGGTAGGGCTCGACGCCGATGTCCTGCAAGCGCGAGATCGCGCTGGGCGCATCGTTCGTGTGGAGCGTGGCGAGCACGAGGTGGCCGGTGAGCGAGGCCTGCACCGCGAGGTGGGCGGTCTCGGCATCGCGGATCTCGCCGACGAGAATGACATCCGGATCCTGACGCAGGAGCGAGCGCAGCCCCGATGCGAAGGTGACGCCGCGCTTGACATTCACCTGCATCTGCGCGACACCCTCGAGGTGGTACTCGACGGGATCTTCGACGGTCATGACATTGCGGCTTGTCCGGTCGATCTTCTCCATCGCGGCGTAGAGCGTCGTGGTCTTGCCGGAGCCGGTGGGGCCGGTCACGAGGATGATGCCGTTCGGACGGTCGATCAGATCGACGATCTGCGACTGCATGTCGTGCGTCATGCCGACCGCATCGAGCGTGAGCTGGGTCTGGCTCTGGTCGAGCAGTCGCAGCACGAGCCGCTCGCCGAAGATCGTCGGGATGCACGAGAGGCGGATGTCGATCTTGCGTGTGCCGATCTTGACCGTGGTCTGGCCGTCCTGCGGCGAATGCCGATTGGCGATGTCCAGTTCGGCCATGACCTTCAGGCGGGACGAGATCGCGGCGGCGAGCGACAGCGGGGGGGTGAAGGCGTCGACGAGCATGCCGTCGATGCGGAGGCGGATGACCAGCCGGCTCTCGAGCGGCTGGATGTGGATGTCGCTCGCGCGACGGCGCAGCGCCTCGAAGAGGATCATGTTCACCAGCCGGATGACGGGCGTCTGGCGGGCGAGCTGCAGCAGGTCCGTTGCGCCGCTGAGCGATGACGCGGCGGACTCGATCGCCCGCTCGTCGAGGGGGATGTCGTCGACGATCTCCGTGACGAG
>REDD01000180.1 GCA_007693725.1 Phycisphaeraceae bacterium | reverse complement strand
TGCGCACCGGTGGAAGGGGTGCCGTCGGCATTGGTTGTGCCGAGGTTGGTGGCGCCGAAGTACTGGTGGGCACCCCATGTGTAGGTATCCGGCCCGTTGACGACATTCCCGTTCTGGAAGATCGGGTTGGTGCCGTGAATATGGTTGACGAAGGAGGGGATGTTGTAAGTGATGGTGACATTTCCGAGCCCCGGCATGAAATAGGCGGTGTTGTTGGGGACGGGGGTATTGATCGGAACCGGGGCCATGTCCAGCCATGTGAGGGGGAAGGTCGCGGCGGATGCCGGGAAGGCGGCGGCGGCGATGGATGCTGCGGCCGCTCCGGCTGCCCCGAGGCCGATGGCGGGGCGGTTTTTCCGGGCGTGGTGGGTCGGGGTTCCTCCGAGTTGGATCGGATTGGCATGCTGTGTCAGCACTCTCTTGATGCGCTTCGTCATTGTGTCTCTCCCTTTTCTCTGTCTCTGCGTTCTGGCACCCGCTTTCGGACGGGTGGGGGAGGCGTTTTGCCATCCGCCGTAGAGACTGCGGGGCTGGGGGCGGGACCTTGCAGCACAGGAGAAAAAATTTTCGGGGCGCTTGATGTTGGCCTTATGTTTGGTATGCTGAATCTGGTGCTTTACGGACGAGCAAAGCGTCCTTCGTGCCAGAAAGTCCTGCGGCGTGCTGACGAGGACGACAACGCAGATCTTGGATTCATTGCGTGACCCCGCGAATGCGGACATGTGGCAACTCTTCGATGAGCGCTATCGCCCGGTGATCCATGCCTTTGCGTTGCAGCGTGGTTTGACGGATTCGGATGCCGCGGAGGTGGCGCAGACAACGCTTGCGCAGTTCACGGCGGACTACGGCGCGGGTCGGTACGACCGGAGCCGCGGGCGATTGAGTTCGTGGATTCTCGGGATTGCGAGTCATCGGATCGCGGATCTCGGTCGGAATCTGCAGCGTCGTCGGCGTGATCGGGGAGAGTCCGCGTTCGAGGAACTGGCTTCGGCATCATCGGCGGAAGAATGCTGGCAGGCCGCGATGCGGAAGATCATTCTCGAAAGGGCGTTGCGTGCTTTGCGCGAAGAGACGCGGCTTGATGAGCGGACTGTCAAGGCATTCGAGCTGTGCTCGCTTCGTGGAGTCCCCGCGCCCGCGGTCGCGGCGGAATGTCTGATGACGCTGGATGAGGTGTATGTAGCGAAGAATCGCGCGATCAAGAAGCTGCGCGAGATCGTGCAACGCTACGAACACGAATTCGAGGAAGATTGACGGGTGAGCAGCATGGGATGCCCGACGATCGCTGAACTCGAGGAATTGGTGGGCCGAACGGCATCGGATGCGGTGGATTCAGTGCTGGATACGCATGTCCACGAGTGCGTGCGCTGTCGTGATGAAGTTCGCCAGATTCGCGAGAATCAGGCGTTCATGCGCGATGCATTGCGGGATCTTGGTCATTCAGGCGGGTCGGCCACGGAACGGGGTGGCGGTACGCCTCTGACGAGTTTCCGGATTGTGCGCGAAATTGCACGGGGCGGACAGGGCGTGATCCATGAAGCGGTACAGATCAAGACGAAGCGTCGCATCGCGTTGAAGATCGTCGAGCCGGGCGAGCCGAATGCCCTGCACCGTTTTGAGCGCGAAGCAGAACTGGCTTCCGGGCTCCGTCATCCCAACATCGTCACGATTTACGAGAGTGAGATGCTTCCGGACGGGCGTTATGCACTCGCGATGGAATATGTGGAGGGCGTGCGCCTGGATGAGTGGGTGCAGACGAAGAACCGCGAGGCGGCTGCCACACGAGACGGCGCTGGTGCGTGCATCAGAGCGAAGTTGGGGATGTTCCTTCAGATCTGTGATGGGGTCCATCACGCGCATGTGAACGGCGTGATTCATCGGGATCTGAAGCCGAGCAATATCCTTGTGACTCACGATGACAGCCCACGCATTGTGGATTTCGGGATCGCGCGTCGGGTCGCGAACGCGACGCAGATTACCAGGGTTGGTGGGTTCGCCGGAACGCTCGCGTACGCCTCACCGGAACAAGTTTCCGGTGATCGCGGCACGGTGGATACGCGCACGGATGTGTACTCGCTCGGATTGATTCTCTACGAGATGCTCACGGCCCGCAGGCCGTATGACACGGAGAGTTCGTTGAGCGGAGCGCTCACGAACATCACGAAGACACCGCCGGAGCCGATGCGCGTAATGCAGCCGGGCGATGTGCCGGCCGGGTCTGAGTTGGAGTCGATCATTGGAAAGGCGCTGACGAAGGAGCGGGAGGATCGGTATCAGTCAGTGTCGGCATTGCGTTCCGACATCGAGAATTGGCTCTCGGGCCGCCCGGTCCAGGCGCACCATCAGCACACGATGTATCTCGTTCGGAAGCTGGTTGCTCGTCACCGGGTGGGATTCTCGGTCTGCCTTGCGTTCGTGTTGCTGTGCGTAGCTCTTGCGGTTTCGATGGCATGGTCATCGCAGCGGCTTTCGGAGCAAAGATCACTCTTGGCTTCGGCATTGACTTCAAGCACAGTTGAGCGAGGTCGGCTCATGGGTATCACTGGCGAGAACGCACGCGCCGAAGAACTCATCTGGCCTGTACTCATCGCTTCCAAACAGGATGTTCGCAGCCCGGATCTCTCATTCAGTTCGCCCCCCGGTGCGACTCAGGCCGCATGGGCTCTGTACGAGCTTTACAGCCGACATCCGAGCATGATGTATTTCCAGGCGGCCCCGGGTCTGCGTGCCATCCGTTTCGAGAATGCCGACCAACAGCTCCGCCTCATATCTCTCGATGGCGCTCAGACCGTCCTGAGTATTCCCGATGCCACTGTCCTCGGCGTCCTGCCCCCGATGACCGATGCCGTGCCCCTGAAGGTGGAACTGGATACGAATCGAAAGCACTTTCTACTCTCATTCCCTGGCCATGCCATCGCCCTGAACATTGACACGCAGTCACAGAGACTCATCCGACACGATGTTCTGGATAGCGCCACCGTGCGAGATCTCAGCGCCGATACCTCGCGATTCCTGCTCCTGACCACCGATGGCACGCTGAGTCTCTGGAGCGCAGATCCGGTCGGCAAGATTCGAGATCTTGCCGAATCGATGTCATCCCTGAGCAAGGTTCATTTCTGCCACAGTGGTCGATTCATCACCGCGGGCGTGGGCAACCAGATACTCATGTGGCGTTCGGAGGACGGTGCAGTCTCCGGTACTTGGAAAGTACCAACCGAAAACAGAAATGCATCAGCACGAGCCCCCATCTATACGACAGCGGCGAGTCCTGATGGCAAATTCATTGCTGCCGGAGTACAGAATGCCGTGATGATCTTCTCGGTCAATGATCCCGATCTCCCGCCACGCATCATCGCTTCAGCACACAGAGGATTCATCAGTTGGATCGAGTTCAGTGAAAATAGCTCAAAGCTGCTGACTTACGGCATAGAACGCAGTTGCAAAGTCTGGAATCCGGCGACCGGAGAGCTCATCGGTGCCTTCGAGCAGCCGTCCCCGTTGCGAGGGGTCCCGGCTCTCGCATCGTGCGGTACCCGCATCGGCATCTGCGATGAAGTCGGGCGTGTTCGGCTCTTCGAGTGTCATCCCCAGAGTTGGCTCACGAAACTCGGACCAGCCGACAATACATTCCACGCCGCACAATTGAGCCCCGATCAGACAACGCTCGCCGCGATCTCCGCTGACGGGCAACTCCGTGCATGGAGGATGCCCGATCTTTCTCCGCTGTGGATGTCCGCGGTTTCACCATCGATCCTCAAAACGATGTGCTTCTCGCCCTCCGGCGACAAGATCGCCGTCGGCGGGCAGGATGGTGGCATTCATCTGGTTGCTGCCGCACACCCGAATGCGGTATCTTTCTTCGGCAAGTGTGACCACGAACTCACATGGGTCGGATACAGCCCCGACGACCGAATCTTGGCCGCATCCGGAGCGAGCAGCACCATCGACATCTTTGATGCAGAGAGTGGGAGACTCATCAGGAAGCTCTCTGGTCACTCGGCGCGCGTCGTGCAGGGCGTGTTCACCGCCGATGGAGAGCTGTTCATCTCGGTTGGTGTCGACGGCATCGCGATTGCATGGAATCTTGTTGACGGATCCGAGAAGTACCGGACTCTGCCTATCCAGGACGCGACCCGCGCCATCGCGCTCTCTCCGAACGGACAGCACTTCGCGACCGGGAGCGATGACTGGAAAATTCGACTCTGGGATATCCGCACCGGAGCGCTCATCCGCACATTCACTGGTGCGAAGCAGCATGTCTTCGGTCTCGCCTTCCATCCGAACGGGAATCTCCTCTTTTCTTGCGGGCGTGATTCTGCAGTGCAGGTCTGGGATGTTCGAACCGGGCGCGAGTTGGCGGTACTCGCGGGGCACACCGACCTTGTGCTTTCGGTCGCCGTTTCCGCAGATGGCAAAAAGCTCGTCACCGCAAGCGCTGATGGAACCACCGGTGTCTGGGATCTCGACTACTACCGATCACACCTCATCGGGAACGCAAAGCGATGGGCAGCGGGAAAATGATGGTCACGGTGTCCTAGTCGGTGCCGGCGTGGCGGATGGCTTGACACGGTAGAAGAGCGCGTACAGGACCGGGACGAGGATCATCGTGATCGCCGAGCCGATGGCGAGGCCGAACATGATGACGACGGCGAGCGAAACCCAGAAGACATCGCCGAGGAGGGGGATGACGCCCAGGACGGTCGTGCCCGCCGCGAGGAGCACGGGGCGGAGTCGGGCGACGGCGGCGTTGATGAGCGCGTTGTATTCATCCTGACCCTGCGCCTTGAGATTGTTGACCTCGTCGAGAAGGACGATGGCGTTCTTGACCATCATGCCCACGAGGGACATCGCGCCGAGCAGCGCGACGAATCCGAAGGGTTGTCGCGTGACGAGGAGACCGACAACGACACCGATGAGCGCGAATGGAACCACGCACAGGATGATGAGCGGTTGTCGGTAGTTGTTGAAGAGTCCGACGATGACGAGAGACATGATGATGAACGCGGGCACGACGCCGGGGATGAGTGACTTCTGAGCATCGCGTGAGGCGCGGAACTCTCCATCCCACGAGAGGGAGTAGCCCGGAGGGAGCTCGATGGCGTCGATGCGCTCGCGGACATCGGCGAGGAAGTCGGTCGCGAGTCCTTCGGGAACACCTTGCGCGGCGATGGTGCGCCGACGGTTGAAACGAAAGATGAAGGGATCGCGCCACTCGGTCATGACCGACTTCGTGACCTGCGAGAGCGGCACCGACTGACTGGAGACAAGCGGGCGGACCTGGAGTATGTCGATGTTTCGCGTGAGCTGTTCGCGGTCGCGTGCAGAGCTGCGCAGGATGATGGGGAGGAGCTTGTCATCTTCACGGTAGAGCCCCACGGCGGATCCGTCGTGGGCACGCCGGAGCGCTGCTGCGACATCGGTGCGTGAGATGCCGGTCCAGCGTGCGTTCGCCTGGTCGTAGTCCGCGACGATGATGGGGGTTTTGGTGCGCCAGTTGGTGCGGACGGTCTTGGCGTGTGGGCTGTCGGCGAGGATCGCCGTGGCCTGCTCGCCGAGGTTGCGAAGGACTCCGAGGTCTGCGAAGGCGGGTCCACTGATGCGTGCCTCGACGGGCCATGATTTGAACGGTCCGAGGCCGTATTTCCGCGTGATGACGACGGCATCAGGCATGTTCTCGTTCGCCCACGCCTGCACGACGGGGAGGACGCGATCCACGGTGCGTCCATCGGTGGTGTTGACGATGAGCTGAGCGTAGGAGGAGTTGGGTGATTCGGGTTCGACGGGGAGGTAGAAGCGGGGCGGCCCGCGTCCGATGAAGGCGCTCACGGCGGTGACGCCGTCGAGTTCGCTGACATACGCCTCGATGCTCCGGAGCTTGCCGGAAGTCGACTCGATGCGTGTGCCTTCGGGCATCCACACATCGACCATGAACTGGGCACGGTCCGCGGCGGGGAAGAACATCTGGTCGACGAAGCGGAACGCGAGGATGCTGACGATCAGTGCCGCTACGAAGACGAAGAGGACAGCCGTACGCATCCTGAGCGAGAGTTCGAGAATGCGTCGGAAGCTCTTGTACAGGATTCCGGAGTACGGATCCTTCTGCTCGCCCTTGGGGGTGGGGAGCATGGCGACGCACATCATCGGAGCGATGGTGATCGCGAAGAACCACGAGATGAGCAGGGAAACTCCTGCGATGGAGAAGAGGGCCTGGGTGTATTCGCCCGCGTTCTCGGTCGAGGCGGCGATCGGGTAGAAGGCCATAACGGCGACGATGGTGGCGCCGAGCAGCGGTATCGACGGTTGCGACGCGGCCTCGATTGCGGCGGGGATGCGCTTCATGCCCCGCTGCATGCGGATGAGGACGCCGTCGGCGACGACGATGGCGTTGTCGACCATCATGCCCATCGCGACGATGAGGGCCCCGAGGGACATGCGGTGGAGATCCTCGTTGATGAGATTCATCACGAGGAAGGTCGCGACGATGACCATCAGCAGTCCGGTCAGTCCGACAACGATCGAGGAGCGGAGCCCCATGGAGAGGCAGAGGACGCCGAAGACGATCCCGACCGCGAGGGCGAGACTGATCATGAAGTCGCTGATGGCGCTGCTGACCTGATCAGACTGCCAGGAGATGCGGTCGATCTCGATTCCGATCGGAAGGTCGGCGCGGATCTGCGCAAGGCGTCGATCGATCCGCGTACCGAGCTGGACGATGTTGACGCCCGAGGCATTCGAGACGGCGATCCCGATGGAGGGGAGGCCGTTGAAGCGCATCTCGGCGGTGGTGGGTGCGAGTTCGCCGCGGGTGATGGTGGCGACATCGCGGACCTGGATGAGCCGCCCCTCGTCCTGCCCGCCGAGACTGCGCCCGCGGATGACGAGTTCGCCGATTTCCTCCGGTGATGAGAATTCGCCGGTGACCTGAAATCGCAGTCGTGTGTCTTTGAGGTCAAGAGCGCCCGCCTCGACCATGGTGTTCTGCTGGGCGAGCGTGTTGCGGACATCGAGGAGGGAGAGGCCGAGTTGGGACAGGCGCGCCTCGGAGACATCGAGGTACACGCACTGTCGCTGCACACCCCACAGTTCGACTTTCGCTACGCCGGGCATGACGGAGAGTTGGGCCTTGATGTCGTCGGCGTAGCGCTCGAGTTCGGCATGGCTGAAACCGTCTGATTGCAGCGCAAAGAGGAATCCGAAGACATCGCCGAAGTCGTCGAAGACCTGCACCGGACCCGCGCCGGGCGGGAGCGAACGCTCGGCATCACTGATCCGCTTGCGAAGATCGTCCCAGACCTGGGGGAGTTCAGGCGAACGGACGGACGCCTTGATGATGACCTTGACCTGCGAGAGACCGTGGCTGGAGTAGGACTCGACTTCCTTGAGTACGCTGATCTCCTGAACCGCCTTCTCGATGACATCGGTGACTTCGAGTTCGACTTCCTCGGGCGAGGCGCCGGGGTAGAGGGTCGCGACCGTCGCGGCCTTGACCGTGAACTCCGGATCCTCCAGTTGGCCGAGCTGGAAGTACGAAAGAGCGCCACCGACCATGACGACCGCCGTGGCGAAGACTGTCATGACCGAGCGCTCAAAGACCTTGGCAACAAGCTTCATTCGCTACGCCTCCCCCGAACCGGCGTGGACTGGAGCACCGGGATCACCGCATCTTCGATGGTGGCGGTTTCCATGATGCGCACACGCTGCCCTTCACGAAGAAATGCGGCCCCCGCGGTCGCGACGAGCTCGCCGCGTTCCACCCCCCGGATCCGCATGCCGTAGGGCGACATCGCACCAACCTCGACGGGTCGCTTGGTCGCGATCGAACGCTGCTCATCGATGACCCAAACGAAACGAGCACCGTCGGCATCCGCTCCGATCGCGCTCGGAGTGACATCGAACTCATCGGGCAGATCATCGGGCAGACGGATGCTGTGTACCCATGCCCGTCCGGTCATGCCGGCAAGAATGCGTATGCCCTCGGGCTGTTCCAACACAAGCGTGATGGGGAAGGTGCGGGTGATGTCGTCGGCCTCGCGTCCGATCTCATCGACGGTGGCGGGTATCTCGATCCCCGGGAATGAGTCGAACTCACAGCGGATCTCCTCGACCGCGGCAAGCAGGATCATGAGTTGCTCAGGAACAAAGACGGTGAATCGGATGCGGGAATCATCGAACATGCGGAGCACGGGCTGGCGAGGTTGGACATCCTGAAAATTCTCGATGTACCGAACCGCGATCTCCCCCGAGAACGGCGCTCGCAGCGTCGTATCCGTCAGATTATCCTGTGCGGCCTCAAGTTCCGCCCCGATCGCGTCGACGGTCGCCGAGGCGATGTTGACCGCCTCCCGCGCCCGCACGAGTTCGATCTCCGAGACAGCGCCGCTCCGGAATGCCTCATTCACGCGCTCAAACTCGTTCGCGGTCCGAGCGAGTTCCGCGCGGGCTCGGGCGAGCGATGCCTCTGCGCCGCGGACCCTCACTCGAAAGTCGCGCGGATCGAGCTGGGCGATGACTTCACCTTTTTCGACGGTGCCTCCGACGCGAACAGGCAGCGACTGGAGCGTGCCGGACACACGGAACGACAGATCGGCGAACTGCAACGCCTCGGCCCGTCCCGGGAACTGCCTGCCCCGGAAGGGTGAGATGTCACCCACACGCACGCTACGCACGGGTCGGATCTGTTCCGGCGCCTCGGTGCGTTCGCGGCAGCCCGTGCAGAAGATGGTGAGCAAGACGGCACAGCACGCAAAGAGTGCATGGCCGGCTTGCGGTCTGGTTCGATTTCGAGACGGCGTCTGATGCATGTGCGAGTGACTCTCGGTGTGTGGTGGCTTGTGGTTCTTGAGTGGTCCGCGTGTTATACAGAGCGATGTGTTTCGTGGTGTGCGGATATTACGGCCGCGGGAGGTCGTCAAGATCGAAGCGTATCTGGGGTAAGACGAATCCGCTGCCGGGGATGTCCGGGGCGATGGCTTCGGTACGCCAAGAAGAAGGATCACTCCCCATGGTGTATCCGATGGAATGAACCTTTGCCATAAGGTCCTGGTCGAAGAGTCTGCTCCGGGACTCGGGCAACTCGACATTGTCCGGCAGAGCGAGATAGCGAAACTCGACGGGAACACCGATTTCAACCTCGAGCAGTTCCGATGCGAGTTGCATCTGGCGGAGTGTTGTCCGCGTTGAGTACTTGGTGAGCACAGCCACGCTCCGCGAGGCGATCGAGATCCATCGCTGTTCGATCAGTTGCGGCGGGGCATCCAGTTGCCCGTTGATGATCATCCACATGCGGAATCGAGGGGTGGGAGCGCCGGGGTTTCGCGCCAGGAAGGCATCGACGGACTGCCGGATGGCATGGCGGTCCATGCCGAAGAATGTGGCGACCGCCGCGGCACCGTCCGCATAGAGCACTCCATCAATCTCGACGGGGGGAAAGGCCGCGGGAATGGATGCGGAGGAGAGCATCGCCCTCTGGAACCGGGAAGGATCATCAGTTTCGATGGCATCGGCCGCCATTCGGCCCATATCCCAGATATGAAAACGACCGAGGTCCAGGTCGGTCGCTCCGACGAGAAGCATGCGGTGATCACGGTGCGCCTCGGCGACAGCCGCAATGGTGTCCCGATCGATCTCCTGCTCGATGCGCTCGACGAGCGAACGGTTGTCGAAAAACGAGACGCGGGACGGAAGGAAGAAGAGCAGGCCCCGGAGGACGGCGAGGGTGTCGTCGGCCTGCTTGTACAGGTCGGCGATTCGTGAGATGGAATAGTCGGTGCCGGAGAGCGCAAAGGGGGCGATGAGTGCGCCAGTGCTGACCCCGGTCACGATGTCGAAGACAGGACGCTGATAGGGACCTGACTCAAGGGTTCCCCAACCCTCCAGCACCCCCACTCCGAAAGCGCCGAATTGCCCGCCGCTGGAGAGCAGCAGGACATCAATGACGACATCGCGCTCCGTACCTACAGAAAGGTTCTCCTGATGAATCCGCTCCATTCGCAGAACAAGCCGTCTGGCGAATCTTTCCCGCTGTTCAAGAGAACGCTGCTCGTGTTCGAGCGTGCGGTGCTGGAAAGTTTCATAGTCCATGGTCCTTGGGGTCGACCCGCAACCGATGGCTCCGATGCAGACCACAATCCCGGCCAGTAGTGCAACGCGCGGGGATGTGTCCATGGCGATCCTTCCGGGGAGCTTCTGGCGTTTGACTCCATGTGGTCATATTGTACTTGGAGTATGCCAAACCTCATACCTCTCCCCGGAGCAGGCTTCCAGAGATTGATCGCGGGTGTCCTGCTATGGGATGTGCAGGGCAACACCAGGTGGGTGCCGTCTCTGAATCCGGGCGGGCCGGGGACTGGAAGGTCTCGATGACCGTTCATAAGGGTTCTCCCGAACAGAAGCAGTTGTTCGATGCTGCGGGGGTGTCCAGCGGGATGATCGAACTGCGACTCCGGAGTCTTGGTGACCTGTTCCATCCACTGGATCCGACCCCGATCCCCGAACGATCCTTGGCTCCAGAGGTGGTCGACTACATCATGGACAAGATCGCGGCTCTGGATCCCAAGACAGCGATCTCCATCCGGGTGTACCTGCCGGAAGGCTCCGATGATGTGGGGGATCTGGTTGCCCGGGCGATTCGCAATCACTTCCGTACGACGAGCGAGCGGACTCGGCAGAAATTGCGTGCTCACTTCCGAAACGGTTTCAAAATGCTTCTGCCGGGTTTGGTTGTGGTGGTCATCCTGGTTCTGATCACACAGTTTCTGGCGAACCTCGCGGACCGGCCGCTGCTCGACAAGGTCGCGCTCGGAATCGGGATCGTGATCTGGGTGACGCTCTGGCGACCGATCGAGACGCTCATTTACGATTGGCGTCCGATTCGAAACGAATGTCGGCTCTACCAGCGACTCGCTGCCGTCGACACGGTTCATTGCTATATTGGAGAATCGTAACTCTCCCGGTGTGAAGAGACCGGCACTGCTGTGGTGGCTTGAGAACTCAACGGGTTCTTGCAAGAGAAGGGCGTTCCCATGTTTCGCCGAGAGAATGTCAATCCGGATCCCAGGCCGTTGATCGCGTTGGCCTGCTTGTCGATCGGGGCCCTTGCGGGGACCTCGAGTGGCGTACTTGCTCAAGACGAGCAGACGGTCGCCGAGGCAAACGGCACCGTATCCCGAGACACCGCTTCGCAGACTCGGCAGATATCTCTGCGATATCTGTACGCCGTGGTCGACACGGAGACCGCAGTGCTCGAAGAGCTGCAGGACATCTACATCGAGAAGGAGCCCATTGTCGATGTGCCCGCTCTCGACTCGCCGCTTGATTTTCTCCTCCAGAAGTCACTGGACATCAATGAGGCGATCGGTCTGCGGATCGGCATCGCCTACACCGCGGTGTTTCAGCAGGCCACGGGTGGGAAGAGCGGCGCGGGTGGCGATTTCGATGTCTTCGGTGCATGGGATCTGATCAACAGAGATCAGCCCAATGTCGGGCGCTTGGTCTGGGCGATCGAGAACCGACACCAGATCGGGGGGCGCGCCGCGGCGGACCTCGGGCCGGAACTCGGCACACTCCTCGCGCCGACAAACGGCTTCAACGACCGCGGCTGGGTCGTCCGGGATCTCTTCTGGCAGCAGAACCTGCTGGACGACAAGCTGCGAGTGATCATCGGTCGCGCTGATCCCACCGATTTCTTCGGTGCCCACCGGATGCAGAACAAGAACGCACTCTTCTTCAACCGGCACATCTCCGGCACGGCCGCGCTTCCTTCGCCCGGCCACGGCCTGACGGCCCTCGCGACTTTCCGTCCCAATGACCTCTTCTTCATCTCCGGTGGCACGAGCAACGCCTACGGCCAGACGACGCAGGCCCAGATCGACAGCTTGTTCGATGAGTGGGATCTTTTCTCGTTCGGCGAGATTGGCTTCACCCCCATGATCGAGGGGCTCGGCCAGGGCCGGTATACCGTTTCGGTCACCTATGTCGACCCACGCGACCGGAACGAGAACATCGGCCACGACCTCGGTTTTTCCATCGTTGCTGATCAGGACATCGGCGAGCGTGTGCAGGTCTTTGCCCGCTACAACTACCAGGACGAGGCCCTCAACAACATCAAGCACCTCATTCAGGGTGGTGTGGGTGTTTCCGGGTTGCTGGGAAGCCCCGACAACATGTCGGGTCTGGCGTTCTCGTACGCGGATCCCGACAGGCCGGGTCGTGAGGAGAAGGTGGTCGAGTTCTTCCACCGGCTCCAGCTCACGAAGTACACACAGTTCAGCTTGGGCATACAGGCGATCATCGACCCCACGAATGCACCGGACGATGATGTGATCGGTGTCTTCTCGATGCGTATTCGTATCGCGTTCTGACCCGGCGTTACTGGTAGGGGGCGAATGCGGCTCGGACCCCATCGGCTCCCGCGTCTTTGCGGAGGACGAGGCCGAGGAGCAACCGGGCTTTGAGGCCGGAGAGGTAGCCGGACGGAATAAGGCCGCGGGCGATCAGGTCGATCTCCGCGCCGGGGTAGCCGTAGGTGTTGGTGAAGACGGGGCCGGTCATGGAGCGGGAGGCGAGCACGACCGGGATCCTCGCGGCGACATCCCCCAGAATAGGGGCGACATCCGCCGGGACATGGCCCGCGCCCATCCCCTCGATGACGAGCCCGGCGTACCCCAGTGTGTCGGGGAGTGCCTTGAGTATGCGAGCGTCGTACCCCATCGCGACCTTGAGCAGGGCGATGGGGGCCGGTTCGCCATCCGCGATGGGGAAGACGGGCAGGCGAGGAACCCGGGCGTAGAGGCGGGGCCTGCCCTCGGCCACAACTCCGAGAGGGCCGACAAGGGGTGATGTGAAGGCGGACGGCAGCGCGGTGTGCGACTTCTGGACGAAGCGGGCGGCGTGGATGTCGTAGTTCAGCACGACCAGCACGCCCGCGTCGCGTGCCTCATCGGAGACCGCCAGGCGTGCTGCGGCCAGGAGGTTGGCGGGGCCGTCCGCGCCAGGGGCTTCCGCACCGCGCATCGCCCCCGTGACGACAACGGGCTTCCCGCCGCTGATGAGCAGGTCGAGCAGGAATGCGGACTCCTCGATGGTGTCGGTGCCCTGAATGACGACCGCGCCGTCGAAGCCCTCATCGCGGAAGGCGCGTTCGATGATGCCGGCGACCTCGATGATGTTTTCGAGCTTGATCGAGGGGCTGGGAAGTCGGAAGACCGAGCGAGCATCAAGCTCGGCGACATCCCCCAGTTCGGGGATTGATTGCACGAGATCCTCAGCGCCGAGACTCGGGGCGATGCCGCCGGACTCGTCGCGGACCATGGTGATCGTGCCGCCGAGCGACAGGATCAGGAGGCGAGGGAGCGCCATGATCAGCGTTCTCCCGACGCGAGTTCGCGGAGGTGGTCGGGGCTCTCATCCGGGTGGGGGTCGGGAGGGATCTCGCCGGGCCTGTAGTTGGGGAGTACGCCGGAGGGGATCAACGCGAGGAGCGAGAGACCGGCCATCACGAGGAAGCCGACCCGCAGGGCCCGAAGTCTCGCTTCGGTGTTCAGTTGCACGGCGTAGTCGATCTGTTCCTCACTGGCGGTGGTTCGTTCCTGGAGCAGGGCCTTGAGGCCGTCGTTGCTGACGAAATTGATGTTGTCGAGATAGAGCTGCGACTGGAATTCCTCTGTCAGAACGACGCTCTTTCCGAGATTGGCCAGAACGCTGTAGCTGAGGACTCCGACGAGCAGCGCGCCTACGAGCGCGGTGCCGACGGCCGCGGCCATGTTCTGTGTGACGCCGCGGAGCGATCCGACATCGCCGGCCGCCTCTTTGGGCGCGGCGGTGACGAGGACATTGAAGAGCAGAGTCACGAGGATGCCCTGTCCGAGGCCGACGACGATCAGGCCGAGCATCACGGGGAAGGTGCTCCAGTCGTTGGTGACGACCATCGTGAGCCAGAGCATGCCGACAAACACGAGAGTGAAGCCGATTCGGGCCAGTCGGCGGGGTGTGAAGCGGTTGTACAGCTTGACGACGAGGATGGCGGTGAAGAACACGGTCACGAGGAACGGCATCATGGCGATCGAGGTCTGGAACGGCGTGCGTCCCTGCACGATCTGGATGTAGAGGGGTACTGAGAAGTTGATTGCCGCTTCCATCGAGACGATGAGGAAGAGTGCGATGACCGCGGCCCACTCACGCCGGGAGTTCACGACCTCGAGCGCGAGCAGTGGGGGCTTGCCGTTGGCGGCTCTGCGTCGCGACCAGCCGAAGAATCCCGACATGATGACCGCACCGACCACGATCATCATGGGAGCGGGTGAGACGCCCGCGAGTTCGAACGGGGCGGAAGGCGATGCGAAGAAGATGCCCCATCCTCGGACATTGTTGAAGCCGAAGGTCATCATGATGATGCCGACCGCCGCGATGATGACTCCGACGAAGTCGATCTGAAGATCCGGGTGCGTCTGTGACGGCTTGAGCTTGAAGCTGAGGACGAGAATGGCGAGGGCGTGCACGACGAGGAGTCCGAATGCGAGCCGCCAACTGATGAAAGTCGCGATTGTTCCGACGATGAGGAAGGCGAGGACGCCCGCGATGGCGCGTGCGGAGCCGAGCCAGCCGACCGCCTCGGCCTGTTGCTTCCCTCGGTAGTGATCCGCGATCAGGGCGACCAGCGAGGGCACGAGCGCCGCCGCGGCGAGACCGCACGCCGCCTGCGCCGCGATCATGATGAGGGGGGAAGGACTCAGGGCAACGATCGCGACCGCTGCTGCGAAAATGCCGACGACGATCTGAAAGATGCGCTTGACGCCGAAGCGTTGGCCGAGCTTCGCTCCGAGCATCACGAATCCGGAGACGCCGAGCGAGTACATGACGATCGCCGTGCCGACGGTTGTCGGTGGGGTGTCGAAGCTCTTGACCATTCCCGCCATCGAGACGGGGATCGCGGCGACATTGAAGGACATGAGGGCCTGCGCCATGCCGATCACGATCATGGGAACCCATGAGGCGCGC
>REDD01000024.1 GCA_007693725.1 Phycisphaeraceae bacterium | reverse complement strand
GAAGCGGCTGATCTTCAGCGCCATCGCCCTGCTCCTGCCGCTGGCCCTGCTCGCCTTGGTCGAGATCGGCCTGCGGTTCGCCGGTTACGGCGGGTACCCCCCCACCTTCAAGCAACTCGCGACCTACGACAACGGCGACCGACTCATTGCCTCGAATGTGGAGAGTTCGCAGGCGTACTTTTTCCGCAACCGAGATCTGCCCGGCACACTCACCGAAACCGCGTTCCGCTCGCCGAAACCGGCCGACACGGTCCGTGTGTTCATGGTCGGCGGGTCGGCGATCAAGGGATATCCGCAGCTCGCCGCGTTCGCTCCGTCCGCATTTCTTCAGGAGATGCTGAGCGATGCGTGGCCCGGGAAACAAGTTGAGGTGATCAACCTCGGGACCACCGCCGTGGCGAGCTTCCCGGTACTCGAAATGCTCCGCGATGCGCTCGATCAGGAGCCCGATCTCATCATCGTGTACTCCGGCCACAACGAGTTCTTCGGCGCCTACGGCGTCGCATCACTCAATACCATCGCTCGCACGCCGCGCTTCATCACATTGCAGCACAATCTGCGTCGGCTCGGGCTTCTCCAGTGGATCGACGGGCTTTTCGCCGGGAGAGCCCCGGCTCGTCCCGCGGGGGCGATGCTGATGGAGATCATGATGGCTCGCCCGTTCATCGGGCCGAACGATCCGCTCCGTGCCGCGGCCGCGCGAAATCTTCAGGTTCACATCGAGCAGATGATCGACCACTGCCGGTCGGCGGGCGTGCCCGTCATGGTCTGCACACTCCCCTCGAACGAGCGCGGGCTCGCGCCATTGGGCACATCCGCGCTCGATCAACTCAGCGCCGAGGAGAGCGCGAGCGTGTTGCGGATCCTTGAGTCTTCTGAAGACTTGATCAACGAAGATGCGGCGACCGCCATCGAAGAACTTCGAGCCGGCGTTGCAATCGCGCCCGACCATGCGCTCCTCCACTGGCTGCTCGCCACCGCTCTGCATGCCGAACATCGCTACGAAGAAGCGCAGAAACACTTCGAATCCGGGCTCGATCTGGACCCGATGCCCTGGCGGGCCACCAGCAGCCAGAACGAAGCGATCCGTCAGGCCGCCGGGAGCAGGAACGCCTGGTTCTGTGATGTGCAAGCTGTCTTTCGGCGTGAAAGCGAAGGCAACACCATCGGCTGGGACTTGATGGACGATCATGTCCACATGTCCCTCAGAGGGCAGGCGCTCGTCGCGGAGGCGATCAGCGAAAAGCTCGGCGAGGTTGACGGCGCACTCCGGATCGATCCCGAAGTACTTGCACAACGGCCCTCGTGGGAAATCTACGCGCAGCGGCTCGGGAACAATATCTTTGAGGAATACGCCGTGGCGTACCGCATGCGGCGGCTCTTTGATGTTCCCTTCTTCGCGGAGACGAATCCGCATGCCGCATCAATCATGGATGTGCGTCTCGATGCACTCCGTGATCGCATGTCCGAAACCGAGCAACGAGCCACCGTCGCGTGGCAGGATCCGGCGGTCCATCAGAACTTCACACGCCCGCTCAGCTCCGTGATCGGGCCGATGGCTCTGGCGGAAGGACGGCTCGAAGATGCCGCGCCGCTGTTCTACACGGTGTACAGGATCATGCCGGCGTACTCCAGCCAGAGCATCGAGTTCGCGTATCGCTACACGCGCACGCTTCAGAGAATCTCGCCGGAGCTCCCCGCGGAGGCGGAGCAGATCGCTCGCAACGCGATCGAGCGAGCGTTGCTCATGATCGCCAACTCCTCGGAGCGCGAGTTCACCCTGCAACGCCATGTCGGCGCGCTGTACAAAGTCCTCGGAGATCATGCGGCATCGATCCCCTACCTCGTGGCCGCCCGCCCAGGATTCGGGGAGCAGGGGCTCGTTGAACTCGACCAGACGCTGATTCACTCGTTCCTCGAAACCGGCGATGTCCAGAACGCGCTGCAACTGGCTCGCACCGGCATGGCCCATGCGGGCCGCTTCGCCCCGGCCTACGAGCAAATGCATGCCCAGATCCTCTCGGGCGCACAGGATCCGAGTCCGGATCAGGAAAACCCCTAGATCGTCAAGCTGGGCAATGCTCCGCAGCGGCAAAACCCAAACAAAAACCTATCGCAATCACCCCTGGACCATGTTTCCGCTTCTGATCGCTTGAGAAACCGAGAAATCTCTTGCTCTGATCGAGAGTGGAGATATCGTTCACGGTAGGTAAAACATTACACCTGCAGGGGCGGTGTCCATCTCCGAGCATCACAGGATGCTCTCCGAACGGACTCTAGAGGCGGGTGTAACGGTTTACCGGGTCGATTCGTTCGCCCCGGCTGAGAGAGTCACACATCATCCACCGTCGTTCGGCGGATGTGAATGTTGAGAGAGAAGGAGAGTTTCGAGATGAAACATGTCAAGTCGCTTTCGACCATGACGGCGACGATCGCCGGTCTGGTCTTGGCAGGAACCACCGCCGCGTTCTTCGCGCCCGGCGCGGACAACGGTTGGGATGCATCTACCGCGATGACAGAGACTTCCCCCGGTGTGTGGGAGTACTCGGCATCCGGGCTCGGCGCTGGCGCCCGCACAGAGTGGAACATCATCGAGTTCGCGGGCGACTGGGGTTCCCAGCTCCACGGCTCGAACCAGTGGGGCCATGCCGACGGCAATGGTGATGTCACCATCATCCTCGACACCAACACCTACAACGACGGCTGGGCGCCTTCGTCCAACCGCATTTACACCAACACCCTCGCCCTTCAGTCATGGGCTGCGACCGGCGACTGGGTTGCCGCGGCCGGCCTCGGCAACGACTGGGACCTCGGCACCGCACCCGCGATGACCAACAACGGCGGTATTTTCGAGTTCGTGATCCCCGGCGGCTCACTCGCTCCCGGCATCTACGAGTGGAAGCCCGTCGCCAATGGCTCATGGGACTCCACCGGCCCGTTCACGGGCGTCAATGTCAACGCCCCGAACTCACAGTTCGAAGTCGTCGGCAGCGAAACCATCATCGTCCAGCTTGACTCCTCGAACGGCACCACCCGCTTCATCCCGACTCCGGGTGCTGTCGGTCTGCTCGGCATCGCCGGCCTCGCCGCTGCGAGACGCCGTCGTCGCTGATCTTTGATCAC
>REDD01000025.1 GCA_007693725.1 Phycisphaeraceae bacterium | reverse complement strand
CCCAAAGCCCCGCTGGGAAGTCCACGGGGTTTTTCTCTGCGCCGATGCAATTCCGAGGTCAGCGGTGTGTTTCCGAGTAGTCTCGCTCGCGCAGCAGTGACAGCCGCATGGGATGCAGTTCCGCCTTGAACAAACCCGCCTGCACGGCCGGATCGTTCTCCATCAAGCCGCGTGCCGCATCCTCATCCTCGGCATGGAAGATCACGATTCCCGGACCGATCATGTCTGTGCATGGTCCCGCCACGACAACGCGCCCAGTCTCGGTCAGTTCCTTCAGGTAGTTGTAGTGTGCGCGGAGAATTCCGGTTTCTTCCGGTGTCAGTGTTTCCATCATGTCTTCCCTGGCGTGTTCCACGATGAGGTACACCCAGGCATTCGCTGCCGCCGCCAGCCGTGCCCTGTCGGCCTCGGTTCGCGCGCAATGACGAGCGAAATACTGCATAACTCCCGGCCAGGCGAGAGAGAAATATTCGTACACCGCATCCCAGTCTTCCCCGTCACGCCAGCCGAGATGAGTGAGCGTTACGCTCGTAACACCCGGCGCAACGGACTCGAACTCGATCACGACATGCGTGTGCTCCTCGCGAATCTCCGGAAAGCTCGGCGGTGCGTTCCACGAAAACGAAAGCATCCGACCCGGGAGATACGAGAGAATCCTGCACCCCTCGGACCCCCGCGTGCCCTCGGGCGCATCCGGAGCAAAGAGCAGTTCGTACGGACCGCCGATCTTCAGTTCAATCCGAGAATCCACTCCCAGAAATTCCTTGATGCCCTCCGAACTCGACCAGAGCCGGAATGCCTCTTCTGGAGCAACAGGCACGATCGCACGAGCGTGGATCGCCCGCTCGCCGTCCGCCAAGGTGATCGCGGCCCCGCCCGGATTCGCCTGCCCCAACGCGAGAGGCGAAACACTCAGGAACACCGCCGCCAGCAGACCGATCGACACCGCTTGAAACTGTTTCATGCATCACTCCTTGACCGAACGCGATCGCTTCCCGAAGAAGCATTCGCCATGGATTTCACGCTCTTCTACTCCTGCATCGGGATCTCCACCTCGTGCTCCCGCGCACACTCCTTCGCCAACTCGTACCCCGCATCCGCGTGCCGGAAGACGCCCATCATCGGATCGTTCGCGAGCACGCGCGCGATCCGCTCCGCCGCTTCCGGTGTCCCGTCCGCAACGATGACCTGCCCCGCGTGCTGCGAGAATCCGATGCCCACGCCGCCGCCGTGGTGGAACGAAACCCACGATGCCCCGGAAGCGGTATTCACCAGCGCATTCAGCAGCGCCCAGTCCGACACCGCATCCGACCCATCCAGCATCGCCTCGGTTTCCCGATTCGGCGAGGCGACCGAGCCGCAGTCCAGATGGTCCCGCCCGATGACGATCGGTGCTGAAACCTCGCCCGTCGCGACCAGATCGTTGAACAACAGCCCCGCCTTGTCCCGCTCGCCCAGCCCAAGCCAGCAGATCCGTGCGGGCAGCCCCTGGAACGCAAACCGCGGCGTGCCATCCTCATCCCGACACGCCTTCAACCACCGGTGCAGCTTCTGATCGCCGGGGAACAGATCCATCAACGCGGCATCCGTTGTGTAAATATCTTCCGGGTCGCCCGAAAGCGCGACCCATCGGAACGGCCCGCGACCCCGGCAGAACTGATCGCGGATGTACGCGGGGACGAATCCCGGGAACGCGAACGCATTCTCGAAGC
Source organism: Phycisphaeraceae bacterium (assembly GCA_007693725.1). GTDB lineage: Bacteria > Planctomycetota > Phycisphaerae > Phycisphaerales > UBA1924 > REDD01. The sequence goes on along the minus strand of REDD01000025.1, from coordinate 1,422 downwards.
CGTTGTCCTTCGCACGCTGGCGGATGTTGTTCCCGTAATCGAAAACGACACTCCCGCGATCCTGCAACGCCACCATCGCGCGGACATGCCGCTCCATCGTGTCCATCGACCGCTTCACATAGTCCTCGGGATACTCCTCGCGCAGGAGATCCGCTTCCGCAAGAGACAGGCCCGTCGGCACATACCCCACGAGCGGATCGTGCGCCGAGGTCTGGTCCGTCACCACATCCGGCGTGATCCCCCGCTCCAGCAACCGCTCCAGAAGATCCACTGCGTTGGCGCACACACCGGTCGAGATGTTCCGCCCCTTCGCCGCATCCTCAACCGCGGCGTCGATCGCCTGATCAATCGAGGGCAAGACCTGATCCAGATACGAATCGCTCGTCCGCCGTTCAAGACGGGAAAGATCCACATCCGCGATCAGGCACGCACCGCCATTCAGCGTGACCGCCAGCGGCTGCGCCCCGCCCATCCCGCCGCACCCCGCCGTCACGCAGAGCTTGCCGATCATCGGCCCTTTCGGATCCTCCGCCTGCTCCGGAAAATGCTTCTCTGCGCATGATGCGAATGTCTCGAAGGTCCCCTGCAGAATGCCTTGAGTCCCGATGTAGATCCACGAGCCCGCGGTCATCTGTCCGTACATCATCAGGCCCTTCGCGACCAACTCATCGAAGTGCTTCTGCGTGGCCCAGTGCGGCACAAGATTCGAATTCGCGATCAGCACGCGAGGGGCATGGTCCCATGTCCGGACCACGCCCACCGGCTTGCCCGATTGCACGAGCAGCGTTTCATCCGGCTGCATCCGCTGCAAGGTCGCCACGATCGCGTCAAACGCCTCCCACGATCGTGCGGCCTGCCCGCGACCGCCGTACACAATGAGCTGCTCGGGATGCTCCGCAACCTCGGGATCGAGATTGTTCATCAGCATCCGCATCGCGGCTTCGATCTGCCACGAGCTGCATGTTCGTGCGTTTCCCCGCGGGGCACGGATGACACGCTTTTGAGCATCGACATGGACCGACATGGACGAACCGCTCATGTGCAACTCCCAGAACGGAGGATGGACGGACAATGAGAGCGTGACGAACCGACCAATCGTACGCGTCAGCGGAAACGGCCGGTGCGGATGAGATCCTCAATCGCGCGAATATCCGGCGCGGGCGACCGATCCGCCGTCAGACGCGGCACAACCTCCCGGATCGTCTCGTGCGCCCGCTCTACGCCATCGCCCGACCGCAGCGGCCGCTGATACTCGATCGCCTCCGACGCACACAGCAGCTCGATCGCAACCACGGACCGGCACAGCTCGATCGAGCGCCGGGCCTTCGCTGCCGCACGCGGACCGAACGAGTTGTAGTCCTCAACGCCTGCACAGGTCGGGATGTTCGAGACGGTCGCCGGAGTCGAAAGCGTGATCAACTC
>REDD01000177.1 GCA_007693725.1 Phycisphaeraceae bacterium | reverse complement strand
GGGGAGGTATTCGTTTCGGCTTTGTCGGGAGGAGGTGCGAGGGTGAGGGCTTTGAAGTGGCGTCTGTAGTGTCGGAGGCAGATCGCGACGGGAATGAACCAGATGGCGAAAACGCATAGACCGATGAGCGTGACACCGGTGCTGTGATTGAAGGCAAAGCGAGCCCGGATGCTGGTGTAGGAGTCCGATCGCCGGAGTTTCCAATCTCCAATTTCACCTGGCAAGTCGGTGTCGTTGTCCCGGCTCGCAGCGAGTGGATCGCTCAGCGCGAAGGATAGCGCGGCGAGCACCATCTCGACGAACTCGTCTGCTTCGGGCGTGTCGTGAGGGATGTTCATGTCCTGCAGCCATCGTCGTGGCGCATCGGGGTGGTGAACTGACTCTTCAAGGCCGGCGGGTTTGCGGAAGAATCTGGAGAAGGGCGACCTGTTCTTGCTCACGCGGCCGTCGGAATGGATGTCGTACCAAGCGTACTGAAGCGGTGATCCAATGATGATGCGTGCATCGACAAACTCGTTGTCGCTCATCGGTGTGCGTGTCCACGGACGGATGGTCTGCTCGAAACTGGAAAACACGCTGAAACTGGTCGGTGATGCTCTCTGTGCGTTGTTGTGCGTATTCACACCGTTGGTTGTTCGTAGTACAGGCCCGAATATGCTTGGAAACTCCAGCGGATATGATATTGAAACCATAACGATCCAAAGAAATATCCACTGCGAGCAGACCTGGATGGCGTGTGGTTGCAGTGTGAGTTTCGATCGAAGGCGCGGCGAGACGATACCGACCCGCCGAAGATCGGATTTGCAATCGGGGCATCTCGTGGATGCCGGATCGGTGATGTGATGCAAGCAGTAGGCACAGTGCGGCGGATCGCGAACGGCAGCGAGCAGGATCCAGAACGAGCCGAACGCGAGGACGGTGCAAAGGGTGAAGGGGAATACGGCGAGCAGGCCGTAGATTCCCAGGAACGGCGATGCGATGGATGCGCAGATGAGGCCAAGGATCGATGCAACCTTGAGCATGGTGAAGCGTTGTCGACGGGCCTCGACCGCGGTGGCTCTGGTATGGATGCCGACATCGCGGAGGTCGCTGCCGCACTCAGTGCATCGGAGCGAGGTGCAGTTCGAGATGTCGTAGCGGCAACTGCCGCAGCGGGGATTTGGGCCGGGCGAGCGAGAGCGATGGAGGAACAGGAACAGGAAGGCGGGCAACACGATCAGCCAGAAGAAGATCAGGCCGTACATAGAGGTTGCGAATTCCATCAGCATGGCGAGCCCCGATGTTCGCCATGAAGGTAGCGGGAGGCGGATCGGCGGCGGAGCGGGTTCTCGGGCGTCAGAGGGGGCGGGGATCGACAATTCTGTCTTTGTTCGGTGTCTTTCTTGCGCTCCGATCGGTCGAGGGAGGGTGCTCGGATGGCCGATAGCAGGGGGGTCGGGATTGTTCCCGGCGGCCCGGCGCGGGAGTGCGCGGGGCGTTGACGGTGCGTCACCGGGCGGCGGAGCGGCTCAGGCGACAACACGGGACGGTCGAGGGCGTGGCGGCGCGGCTGGCACGCTCTGTGCGGTGGTCTCATCGGGATGCGCCGGCGTTGCGTCCCGACGGAGGTTGTTCATGGGCGGCATCAGCAGCAGCGTGGGGCTCATTTCGGGGATCAACAGTCGGTCGCTGATCGATCAGTTGATCCAGATCGAGTCGAGGCCGAAGCAGCTCGTGCAGCAGCGCGTGCTGCAGTTGCAGCAGCGTCAGGCGGCGTATCTGTCGATCAATTCCTCGCTGCTGGCCCTGCGGGGCGCTGCGGGGTCGTTCAATACGGATCGGATCTTCGATTCGAACACGGCGACGAGCAGCAATCAGAATGTGCTGACGGGGACGGCGACCACGAACGCCGCGGTCGGCTCGTATTCGTTCATCGTGAATCGCCTGGTGACGACGCAGCAGGTGCTGTCGCGCGGGTTCTCGGATCGGAATGTGACGGGGCTGGGCGCTTCGGAGTTCAGCTTCGAGTTCGGCGGGGGCGGGGTGACGAGCGAGACGACGCTGGGCGAGCTCAACGGCGGGCAGGGTGTGCAGCGCGGGAAGATCCAGATCACCGATCGCTCGGGCGCGAGCGCGGAGGTGGATCTCTCGACCGCGGTGACGGTGAACGATGTGCTCGATCGGATCAACAGCGCCGGCGGCGTGAGCGTGACGGCCTCGGCCGAGGGCGATCGGCTGGTGATCAAGGACAGCTCGGGCGGCTCGGGGACGATCTCGATCGAGAGTCTCGGCGGGCGCAAGACCGCGGAGAATCTCGGCATCGCCGGGAGCATCGCGGGCGACACGCTGACGGGCTCATCGGTCCGCTCGCTGACGGGCGCAACCGCCCTGTCGCTGCTGAACGACGGGCTCGGCGTGGACATCCGCGACGGCTCGACGGATCTGCGGATCACGACGAAGTCGGGGAATGTGCTGAACATCGATTTCGGTCGGCTGACGCAGGAGGTGCTCGCCGAGGATTTCGAGGGGGCCGAGGCGGGCGATCCGTATGTCGAGCCGGACCCGAAGCCGGATGGCTTCGTAAAGCCGAAGACGGATATCGTCACGAAGCGTTCGCGCGCCACGACGCTGGGCGACATCGTCTCGATCATCAACGAGGCGGCGGACAAGGCGGGCGTGAACCTCACGGCATCCATCGCGGGCGACGGCAAGGGGCTCGTGATCGAGGACAACACGGGCGGCGCGGGCAACCTCATCATCCGCAGCCAGGGATCGCGCACCACCGCACAGGATCTGGGCATCGAGACGGAGGCGGCGGGCATCGCCGGATCGACCGTTGAGGGCGCGCGCCTGCTCAGCGGCATCAACTCGAAGCTGGTGCGCAACCTGCTCGGCGGTCAGGGCATCGGCGCGACGGACCTGACGATCACGGATCGTGCGGGCAACGCGCTGAGCTTCTCGCTGTCGGCGAACGCGCTGGACGGTTCGGTCAGCGACATCGTCAGCGAGATGAACGCGGCGCTCTCCGGCGCGGGCGTCGGTGTGCAGGTCGGTCTGAACCGGGCCGGGAACGGCATCGCGCTCACGGACACCTCCGGCGGCAGCGGCAATCTGATCGTCAGCGGCGATGCGGCGGAAGCGCTCGGCATCGAGAACGACGGCGTGGCCTCGAACACGATCAACGGCGGGAACCTCCAGAGCCGCTGGATCACCTCTTCCACGAAGCTGTCGGACCTGCGGCTCGGACAGGGGATCGGCACGGGCGAGATCCGGATCACGGATTCCACGGGCACGACGATCACCGCGAACATCGGCTCGACGATCGAGACGGTCGCGGACCTGATCGGCTTCCTCGAGTCGCGCGGCGTGGACATCGATGTGGACATCAACGAATCCGGCGACGGTCTCATCATCCGCGACACCGCCGGCGGGTCCAATCCGCTCATCATTCAGGATGTGACGGGATCCGTCGCGCGGAACCTGAACATCGCAGGAACCTTCAACGAGAAGGACGGCGAGATCAAGGTGAACGGCTCGTACGAGCGGACGGTGAAGTTCAAGCCGTCGGACACGCTCGACGACATCGTGCGGAAGATCAACGAGGCGGGCGTCGGCGTGAGCGCGAGCGTCATCAACGACGGCAGCGCGGCCAGCCCCTTCCGCATCTCGATCACCTCGCGCTTCTCGGGCGCGGCGGGGCGGGCCATCATCGACACCAAGGACTTCGATCTGGGGCTGACGACGCTGACGCGCGGCAGCAACGCCGTGGTCTTCTACGGGGCGGACGATCCGGCGAACGGTGTCCTGCTGACCTCGACGACGAACACGCTCGATCGCGTGGTGACGGGGGTCACGATCGATCTGAAGCAGGCGAGCACGAACCCTGTGACGCTGACCGTTTCGCGCGACACCGCCAAGATGGAGGAGTCGATCAAGGGATTTGTCAGCGCGTTCAACAAGGCGCTCGAGTCGATCAATGCACAGACCTTCTTCCAGCAGGAAGGCAATCGACGCGGCCCGCTGCTCGGAGACTCGACGGCGGCGGGGATCAAGTCGCGCCTGCTGAGTTCGATCCAGGCGCCCGCGCAGGGTGTCGAGGGTCGCTATCAGCGGCTCTTCGAGGTCGGTCTGAGTCTTGGTTCGGGCAACAAGCTGAACTTCGATGTCGAGAAGTTCCGCGAGGCGATGGAGACGGACCCGCAGGCGGTGAAGCGGCTCTTCGCCGAGAGCGTGCGCGAGCCGACGCAGCCGACCGAGATCTCGCCGGGCATCACCACGCCGAACACGGAGGAGACATTCTCCTCGCTGGGCGTGATGGAGCAGATCAAGCGCATGACCGATGCGATGACGAACTCGGTCGACGGGCTGCTCACGACGCGGAAGAACACCATCGACACGCAGATCCGCGCCCAGAACAGCCGGATCGCCCAGATGGACAACCAGTTGGCCCGGCGTCGGGCCCGTCTGGAATCGCAGTTCCTGAACATGGAGCGCGCGTTGGCCCAGCTCCAGAACCAGCAGACCGCCCTCGGCAGCTTTGGTATGGGCTTCTTCTGATTCGGGCTTCAGTCGAGGCACGGTGCGTCCGATCACTCTTTCCATGAGCATTGATGTCAACAACCCGTATTTCCGGACCAAGGTTCTGACCGCCAGCCAGGAAGAGCTGCGCCTGCTCCTCATCGAGGGCGCGCTGCGCTTCGCCCGCACGGGCCGCGACGGTCTGGCGAGCAAGGACTTCGAGAAGGTCTTCGAGGGCTTCTCGCAGGCGCGCGACATCGTCTCCGAGCTGCTCACCGGGCTGCGTCCCGATCAGGCGCCGGAGATGTGCACGAATCTCAGCGCGATCTACAACTACATCTTCCGGCTGCTCGTCCGGGCATCGCTTGAGAAGGATCTCGCTGCCGCGGACGAGGCGATCCAACGCCTCGAATACGAGCGCGAGACCTGGGTGATGGTGATGGAGAAGCTGGCTCAGGAGCGCACCGGCAAGAACGGTGCGCCCGCGGAGATGCCGAATGCGCCCGCTCCGGAGCGTCCGGCGACCTACGCGCCGCCCAAGGGCCGGTCGCCATTGTCCATCAGCGGCTGACCGCGCCGGATCGATCGAAGACGAGTTCCGATGCGAGCCGTTCGAGGACGAACGCGGGCTGCACATTGGCGTGCAGCGCCTGCTCGGCCTCGTGCATGGCGTCGATGGCGTGGAGGATGTGCCCCGAGAGGGGTGAGTCCAGCTCGGCGCGGAGGCGGTGGCGCGTCCAATCGGACAGAATGGCAAAGAGATGCGCGGTCGCGAGGGCGTTCCCGGCTTCCTTGCTTGGCTTCCCGCCACTTTGTTCGCCGCGCTTCACCCACGCCGCGGCCCATTCGTCCATGAGCGATGCGGCGGTCGGCGCGAACTGGCTGCTGTAGCGCCCGCGCACCATGTCGTCGAGCATGGGGGTGAGTTGGCGCGACCATTCGTACAGGCCCGTCGTTGCGGCCTCGATGGCCTTCCCCGGCGATCCCGCGCTGAAACGCTCCAGCCAGGCGCGCTCATCGGGGGTGATGTCCAATTCGCTGCGCCGGAACCACTCATCCATCGCCGACTTGTCGAGCAGGTGGAAGCGGATGCGCTGGCAGCGGCTGCGGACCGTCGGCAGCAGTCGATCCTCGTGCGAGGTGATGAGGATGATGACCGATCCCGGAGGCGGCTCTTCGAGCGTCTTGAGCACCGCGTTCTGCACGGGCGCGTTGGTCTGCGAGCGATCCATGAGTTCGGCCTGATCGACGATGAAGACCTTGCCGACCATCGACCCGGTGCGGAGCGTCGGCGCGAGCGCGATCGGTTCGAGCAGGTGACGGACGATGACATCCTTGGGGATGGTCGTCTGCTTGCGGGCGCGGACATTGGCATCGTCGCTGTACGCCGCGAGTTCCTTGGTGATGATGTGCAGGTCCGGGTGCGATCTTGCGCCGATGAGTCGCTGCGTCTCGCTTTCGGGGTCCGCTTCGATCTCGCCGGCGAGGTTCGGCGCGGTGGTCGGATCCAGCAGCATCGCGCCGAAGGCGTGCGCTGCGGTGAACTTCCCGACTCCTGCGGGGCCGGAGAAGATCCATGCGTGATGGATGCGCCCGCTGGCGACCGCGCTGCGCAGCGCGCCGATCGCGCGATCCTGACCGAGCAGATCGTTCAGCGACGGCGCTCTGCGGGGCGCATCATCGACGGGTGTCGGCTCGGATTCTGCGGTGCGTCGTGCCATGTCCGTCCGTTTCGTCTCAGCGACCGAGCAGCGTGCGCAGGGCCGCCGCGAGCCGATCGTACTGCCCGAGGTCGTTGTACAACTGCGCCGAGAGCCGGATCATCCGCTTCGGGTGCTGCGGCCAGGGGAAGATCGGGATCTGGATGCGGTGCTCCCGCTCGAGCGCGATTTTCAGCGGGTCGAACCGGATCGGCGGCATCACCGGCTCGCCGTCGTGGTCGGGCAGCACGAATGACGCCATCGGGCCGATCATCGACTCCGGCGCGATGGGCTCAACGCCGAGCGCCGCGCCGACGATCTCCCGCGCACGCAGCGCGAGCGCACGGTTCGCCTCCATCACCGCGGGCCAGCCGCCTTCGAGCAGCCCCTCCATGAAGCGCAGCGCGCCGGGCACGCAGAGCATCGCGGAGGGATCGCCCGTGCCGGTCCAGCCGAACTCGATCTGGAACTTCGAGCGGTCGGTCCGCGGCGTGTTGTGCCCGTGCGAGATGATGTGCGGGCGGATCAGGTGCTGCCTGTCGGAGCGGACATGCAGAAAGGCAGCGCCCTTGGGCGCGCAGGTCCACTTGTGGCAGTTGCCGGTGTAGTAGGCGGCGCCGAGTCCGTCGAGGTCGATGGGCGTGAGCCCCGGCGAGTGTGCGCCATCGACGAGCGTGTCCACGCCCCGCTCGTTGAGAGCCGGCACGATCTCCTCGATCGGGAAGATCAGCCCCGTCGGGCTCGTGACATGGTCGACCAGCGCGAGGCGCGTCCGGGGCGTCACGCAGTCGAGGATGCGCTGTGTCACTTCGCCCGGATCGCGGATGGGCAGCGGGATGTGTGCCGTGACGACCTTCGCGCCGGTCCGCTCCGCGACGAACCGCAGCACATTCGCGCACGCGTTGTACTCGTGGTCCGTCGTCAGCAGTTCATCGCCGGGACCGAATTCGAGCGACCGCACCACCGCGTTCACCCCCGCGGTCGCGTTGGGCACGAAGACGAGATCCTCCGCCCGACCGCCCAGAAACTCCGCCAGCACGCTCCGTGCGTCGTCCATCCGACGCTCCAGCTCGTTGTCGAGAAAGCGGATCGGCTCGCGCTCCAGCAGCATCCGCAGTTCGGACTGCTCCTCCAGGACCTGGAACGGGCACGACCCGAAGGATCCGTGGTTCAGGAAGTCGATCTCGGGATCCAGCGGCCACAGCTCCCGAAATCGCGATCCGCCCGCGATCTTCACCGTCGATGCCTCCCGCACAGCGCTCATGTTCGATGCCATGCCCGCATGGTACGGGCACCGCTCGCGCCGGTCCGCAGCGCCACGCGGCTATGCTCGATGCGGTGAAGGATCTGCGTTTCCTCTTCCTCGGCACCGGCACCTCCGGCGGCATCCCCGTCATCGCTTGCGACTGCGCCGCCTGCACCTCCGACGACCCGCGCGACCGACGCACCCGCCAGGGCGCTGCCGTCCTCTGGACCGATGCCGACGGGCACGAGCGCTGCGTCCTCATCGACACCACCCCCGATCTCCGCGAGCAGGCCCTCCGACACGATCTCCGGCGCTGCGATGCCATCCTCTTTACCCACAGTCATGTGGACCATGTCTTCGGGCTGGACGAGGTGCGCCGTTTCAACGCCGTGATGAAGGCCCCCATCGACATCTACGCCGACGAGCACACCATGCAGGCGCTCCGGCGGGTCTACCGGCACATCTTCGACAAGAACTCCAACATCAACGACTCCTTCGTCGCCACCCTCATCCCCCGACCCCTCGAACCCGAACTCCCCATCGACCTCCATGGCCTGCGCTTCACCCCCATCCGCCTCCTCCACGGCAAGATGCCCATCCTCGGCTTCCGCATCGAGGCCGCGCCGGATGTCCGGGTGGCCCATGCCCCGCCCCTCCCCCTCGCCTACTGCACCGACACCTCCGGAATCCCCACCGAGACATGGGCTTATCTGGAGGGGCTCGACACCCTCGTGCTCGACGGCCTCCGCCAACGCCACCACCCGACCCACTTCACGATCGACCGTGCCGTGGACCACGCCCTCCAGATCGGCGCCCGACGCACCTGGCTCGTCCACATCGCCCACGAGGTTCTCCACAGCGAGGTCGACCAGACCCTCCCCGAGGGCATCGCCCTCGCCTACGACGCCCTGATGCTCAGCGCCGACCACGAAGGACCGGCCCCCGAACCCGTCCGCCAGACGAAATCCGCCCCCATCGAGCCCCCCGGCCACTAACCCCCGGAACCCCCCGCCCCCGGAAGTCACATCTGGTGGCCCCGCCCGGGCGGGTTCCTATACTGTCCGCCCCATGGCCAACGCACGCGACATCAAGAAGCGGATCAAGGCGGTCGGCAACATCAAGCGCATCACCAAGACGATGCAGATGATCGCCACGAGCAAGTTCGCCCGCGCCCAGCACCGCGCCCTGGCGACCAAGCCCTACACCGAGGGCATCTTCGATCTCGTGACCGAGTTGGCCCAGCGCGCAGGCAACATCGCGCACCCGCTCATCGACGGCCCCAGCGACGGCGCCAAGGGCCCGGAGGTCCATCTCGTCCTCACCTCCGACCGCGGCCTCTGCGGACCGTACAACGGCAACATCATCCGTCTCGCGATGCGCCAACTGCGTACAACCGGCGATGCGAGCAAAACCAGCATCGAGGTCGTCGGACGCAAGGGGCTCACAACCCTCAAGTTCAACAACTTCCAGGTCGAGAAGCATCTTTCCGGCTACGGCGACGCCACCACCGCCGACTTGGTCGATCGTCTCGCAACCGAGTACATGGAGCGCTTCACCTCCGGCAAGATTTCCGGCGTGAAGGTCGTGTACATGCGGTTCATCTCGACGGCCCGCCAGCGCCCCGAGGTGTTGCAGTTGCTGCCCCTCAAGCCCCCCGCGACGGACGAGGCGGAGCCGTCCGGCCCGAGCGCGCAGTACGAGTTCAGCCCCGATCCGGAGCAATTGCTCTCCGACCTGCTCCCCGAGGCGGTGAAGAGCACGCTCTTCCAGTGCTTCAACGATGCCGTCGTGTCGGAGCATGTCGCGCGGATGATCGCCATGAAGGCCGCGACCGACAACGCGGGCAAGATGGGCAAGAACCTCTCCCGCAAGTACAACCGCGCCCGCCAGGCCCAGATCACCACGGAACTCACCGAGATCATCAGCGGTTCCGCAGCGCTCTCCTGATCGCGCGACCGCTCCGAATGGCCCGATATCTCACCGCACGGACGGATTTCGTCTGCGCGATCCGTCCACCTCAACGGCGGGGGGGGAAACCCCTGCTAGACTGAGCTTTGGGGTGGTGGATGGTGGATCGGTGATGATCGGCGTCGGGAGGACGGGCGAAGACCGTCGGCGTCGATCGAGCAAAGCTGTTTCTTCGCCCGGCGGACACTCATGCCGATGCCCAGCGGGACTTCCACGAACAACGCCACGAACGCATCCCCGGCCCGGCACAGCGTGCCGCCGGTCTTCGGCGATGTCCTCGAGATGATCGGCTCCACGCCGATGCTCGAACTCCGCAAGCTCGACACGGGGCCGTGCCGCCTCTTCGGCAAGATGGAGCTGATGAACCCCGCCGGCTCGATCAAGGACCGCATCGGGCTGCGGATGATCCTCGACGCCGAGGCCGACGGTCGGCTCGATCCCAAGGGCGATCCGCCGCCGACCATCGTCGAGGCGACCGCGGGCAATACCGGCCTGGCCCTCGCGCTCGTCGCGGGGCAGCGCGGCTACCGCATGAAGGTCGTCGTCCCGGACAAGATGTCCACCGAGAAGATCCAGCACCTCAAAGCGATGGGCGCGGATGTCGTGCTCGCGCGCTCTGATGTCGAGAAGGGCCACCCCGACTATTACCAGGATGTCGCGGCCCGCATCGCCAAGCAGACGCCCAACTCGGTCTACATCAATCAGTTCGAGAATCCGTCCAATGTCGCGGCCCACTACGACACGACCGGCCCCGAGGTCTGGGAGCAACTGGAGGGGCGCGTCGACGCCGTCGTCCTCGGCGTCGGTTCCGGCGGCACGCTCAGCGGCATGGGACGCTACCTCCGCGAGAAAAACCCCAATCTCAAGATCATCCTCTCCGATCCCGCCGAGAGCATCCTCAATCCGCTCGTGAACGAGGGCAAGCAGGTCAAGGCCGGATCGTGGCTTATCGAGGGCATGGGCGAGGACTTCGTGCCAGTGATCTGCGACATCGACCTGTGCGATGAGGCGATCGCCGTCACCGATGCCGAGGCGTTCTTCGCCGCGCGCGAACTGCTCGCGAAGGAGGGCATCCTCTCCGGATCCAGCACCGGCTGTCTGGTCGCCGCCGCGATGCAGTGGTGCCGCCGTCAGACCAAGCCGCTCAATGTCGTCACGCTCATCTGCGACAGCGGCGCGAAGTATCTCTCCAAGATGTTCAACGACTTCTGGATGATCGACAACGGCTTCATCGAGCGCGAGAAGACCAACACGCTCAGCGACCTCATCGCACGCCGCCACTCGCTCGGCGAAGACCTCTACCTCACCGAGCAGGAGCCCGTCCGTCAGGCCATCCGGCGCATGGCGATGTACGGCATCTCGCAGATGGTCGTCATGGATCATCGCGACCGCGTCGTCGGCATCATCGATGAGAGCGACATCCTCCTGGCCATCTCCAACGACCGCGCCGCCTTCGAGAAGCCCGTCTCCGAGTACATGACCCGCCGCCTCGAAACCATCCGCCCGTCCGCGGATGTCGGCGAACTCATGCCCATCTTCCGGGCCGACCGCGTCGCCATCGTTGTCGATGACGACGGCGCCTACCACGGCCTGATCACCAAGATCGACATGATCAATTACCTGCGCACCCAGTTGGCCTAGACCGGCGGGGCGCATTTCATCTTCCGCACGCGGGCCGTGCCGCCCGCCTGCCGCGAACACCACCGACGGAGCCCCCACAATGGCCGACGCCCCGATGCATCCCGACACCAAGGTCATCCACGCCGGGCAACGCCCCGAAGCGACCACCGGCGCGGTCATGCCGCCCATCTTCACCGCCAGCACCTACGCGCAGGAGTCGCCGGGCGTCCACAAGGGCTTCGAGTACACCCGCTCGCACAACCCGACGCGCTACGCGCTCGAGCGCATGGCCGCGCACCTCGAAGGGTCGCAGGTCTCCGAGGATGAGGATCCTTCCTGCGGCGGGTTCGCCTTCGCCTCCGGCATGGCCGCCATCGCCACCGCCCTCGAACTCCTCGACGCCGGCGCCAAAGTCATCGCGATGGACGATCTCTACGGCGGGACCAACCGCCTCTTCTCCCGCGTCCGCGAGCGTACGCAGAACCTCAAGGTCCACTACGCCGACCTCGCCTCCCCCGACTGGCACAAGGGCACCCTCTGCAACAAGACCGCGATGGTCTGGGTCGAGACGCCCACCAACCCGACGCTCAAGCTCGCCGACCTCGGCGAGATCGCCCGCCTCGCGCGTCAGGCCAACCCCGATGTCATCCTCGTCTGCGACAACACCTTCGGCTCGCCCATCAACCAGCGCCCGCTCGAACACGGCTTCGACATCGTGATGCACTCGACGACGAAGTACCTCAACGGCCACTCCGATGCCGTCGGCGGCTTGCTCGTCGCGCGCACGCCCGTCCTCGCCGCGCGCCTGCGCTTCCTCCAGAACGCCATCGGCTCCGTCATGAGCCCCTTCGACTCGTACCTCGTGCTCCGCGGCATCAAGACGCTCGCGCTCCGCATGCACCGCCACAACGAGAGCGGCCTGCGCATCGCCCAGCACCTCGAACGCCACGAGATGGTCGAGCGCGTCGTGTATCCCGCGCTCCCGTCCCACCCCCAACACGACATCTACAAGAAGCAGATGACCGGCGCGAGCGGCATGATCACCTTCTTCATCAAGGGCGACATCGAGGCGGCCCGTGTCTTTCTCGAGAATGTCCGCATCTTCACGCTCGCCGAGTCGCTCGGCGGCGTCGAGTCGCTCATCGAGCATCCCGCGATCATGACGCACGCCTCCGTGCCGCCGGATCAGCGCCGCACGCTCGGCATCTCCGACACACTCATCCGTCTTTCGGTCGGCATCGAGGATTGCGACGATCTCATCGCCGACCTCGACCGCGCCTTCGCCGCGGCGGCGAAGCACGCCAAGGTCCACGCCTGATCGGTTACGCGAACGCGGAAGCAGCCGCCGGACGGGCGCACGCTTCGAGCATCACGCTCAGCCGGTGTTCCCATGTGTGATCGCGGATGCACCGCTCGCGCGCCCGCTCGCCCATGCGCCTCCGCAGCGCCCGATCGGCTCGCAGTCGGCGCACCGCGTCGAGCAGTTCCGGGCCGTTCGTCCAGATGATGCACTCCTCGCCCGGCGTGAAGGCGTCTTCAAGCCCCGGCGTCGCGTGATGCACCGGCGCGACACCGGCGCTCGCGATCTGGAACGGCTTGTGCGTCATCCCCGCCTCATCGTGCGCGGCGTTGATGTTGATCGCGCACGCTCCACGCGCGTACACCGACGCCATTGCCTTGTTCTGCACCCATGCGCCCTCATCCATGTCCGCCAGACCCATCCGCGACCCCGGCGAGCCGTAGACCCCGAGATTCGCGCGCCGCCCCAGCCACGCGGGCCAGAAGAAGCGACGCCACCCCGTCAGCGCGTGCAGTGCATGCATCAGGGTGTACCAACGCTGCGGATCGGCACGCACCATCGCGATCGTCTCGGTGTGCTCTGAACCAAGACCGTTGCACAACTCCCAGAATGGTGTCATCGGCTGCCCGATCCGCGCTGCGCACATCGCCTCGCAGAGTCCGCGGCACCGTTCGGCCATCGCCGCATCCAGCCCCCACGGCTCCACGACACGCGCACACCCCTCCAGCGTCCCCGCCAGCATCGCCCGCATCATCGCCGAAACATCGGGATCATCCTCCGCGAGGAACGGGTGCAACCGCTCGGGGATCGGCGCGGCATCGCCCATGATGATCGTCGCATCGTGCATCGGTTCCAGCGCAAGCGCGTGATCGTCCGGGCAGATCATCAGCATGTCCTCGCCCATGTCCATCGCGCGGACATTCGCCCAGCCCAGCACCGTGCGGATCTCCTCCGCCGCGACCGCGCTCTTCACGAAGTGGTGGTGGCGCGGGTGGTTCAGCAGCGTGCGGACCGGCTCGGTGGTCGCGATGCCGTCGCTCGCCCAGTTCGGGTGGTCGCTCCACAGCAGGATGTGCTCGATGCCCAGCGATGCGAAGAGCCCCGCGGGCTGACCGGTCGCGGGGTCGGGCGACATGCCGAAGTCGAAGACGCCGTTGTGCGTGTACGACAGCACATGCGTGACCCGCTCGTGCAGACAGAATGCCTTCAGATGCTCCCCCGCCTGCTCCCGCACCCTGCTGTGCTGCGACCCTGCCTGTTGCACCGCCTGCCAGATCGGCCCCAATTCCAGCGTCCCCGCCAGGATCCCCATCCGCTCCGCGCCCCGCGCGATGCCCAGCAGCCAGTGCCTGCTCATCCGACCGGGATTGAGCAGCACCAACAGCCGCACCCCCGATGGTGGTTCAGCACGCTGGTCCATGCCAATACCGTCGGTCCACAGCCCCTCCACAGGACAGGGAATTCCCTTTCAGTACCCATATCTGGGGGGTTCCGGGGTGGGGGGTTACAGCCCCAGCCGCTCGGTCAGCCAGCCGACCACGCTGTCGAGCGCGATCCGCTCCTGCTCGCCGGTGTCGCGGTGGCGGGCGGTGACGGTCTGGTCCTCGCGCGTCTGGCCGTCGATCGTGAAGCAGTACGGGCAGCCCGCCTCGTCCATGCGGGCGTACCGCTTGCCGATGGACTGCTTCGCGTCGATCTCGACCAGCCCGTGACGCCACAGCTTCGCCGAGAGATCGGCGTGCAGTTTCTCGGCGATCTCCGGCATGCCGTCCTTGTTCACCAGCGGGAAGACGCCCGCCTTGATCGGCGCGAGGCGCGGATGGATCTTCAGGAACTCGGGCGAGGGGCGCGACTCATCGCGCGTGTACGCCTCGCACAGGATCGCCAGCACGCCCCGGTCCAGCCCCGCCGCGGGCTCGATGCAGTGCGGGATGTACCGCTCGCCCTTCCGCGCCCCGTTCGGCAGGATCTCGCCCCGCTCGGTGTCGTGGTAGTCCATCTTCGCGCCCGAGTGCTGCTGATGCTGCGTGAGGTCGTAGCAGCCGCGGTGCGCGATGCCCTCCAGCTCGCCGTACCCCGGCGCGGTGAACGGGAAGCGGTACTCCACATCCGAGGTCCCGACGGAGTAGTGCGACAGCTCATCCGCATCGTGCTCGCGCAGGATCAGATTCTCACCCGCGAGCCCCATCGACTCCCACCACTCCATCCGGAAATCCCGCCAGAACTTGTACCACTCCTGACTCTCGTCCGGGTGGCAGAAGAACTCCAGCTCCATCTGCTCGAACTCGCGCGAGCGGAAGGTGAAGTTCCGCGGCGTCACTTCATTGCGAAAACTCTTGCCGACATTCCCAATGCCCAGCGGCAGCTTCACCCGCGAGGTGTCGATGACATTCTTGAACTGCACGAAGATCCCCTGCGCCGTCTCGGGGCGGAGATACACCTTGTCGTCCTCCGTCGCCGTCGCACCGGTGTACGAGTAGAACATCAGGTTGAACTGGCGCGGATCGGTGAGCGTCCCCGGCTTCTCCGCATCCGGCGCGATCACGCGGTCCCACGGCCTCGGCAACTCCGACAGCGCCACCGTTTTCACGGATCCGAAGGTCTTCTCCGCCTTCTTCCGCTGCTTCGCCTCGCTCGGCGTGTCCGCCATGTACGCGAACACCGGCTTGTCCCCCGAATCGCCGCTCTCGGGCACGAACACCATCACATGGTCATACCGATAGCGCCCGCGCATTTCGCGGCAGTCCACCATCGGATCGTTGAACCCGCCGACATGCCCGCTCGCCTCCCACACCTTCGGGTGCTGGATGATGCAGGTCT
>REDD01000076.1 GCA_007693725.1 Phycisphaeraceae bacterium | reverse complement strand
CGCGTGCTGCTTCGGCGACCTCTGCCAGGAGGACTTCACCGAGGCGGACTGCATCAGCTTCGGCGGCTCCTATGTCGGCGACGGCACCGACTGCTCCGGCGATCCCTGCGACACCGGCGACCCCACCGGCTCCTGCAGCTTCGCATGCTCGGGTGGCTCTCAGCTTCCCTGCTTCGAGGCAACGCAGGCCGACTGCTTGGCAGCCGGCGGCACCTATCAGGGCGACAACACCGATTGCACCAGCCATCCCACCAGCAACCTCTGCTCTGGTGACATCAACGGCGACAACCGCACCAACCTCGACGACTTCATCGTCCTCGCCGGTAACTTCGGTGGCGTTGGCAACCGGCCTCAGGGCGATCTCAACTGCAGCGGTACCGTCAACCTCGACGACTTCATCATCCTCGCGGGCGACTTCGGCTGCGACAAGACCGCCCTCTTCCAGCCGTAATCGGCGCCCTCTGAACAGGACCGCACGGTCCTGAGCACAACACCCGCCCGGCGGGGAGGCCTCCCTCCCCGCCGGTTTTCTTTTTGGGTCTTGTTCAGCCATCCGCCGGGCGCGATTCAAAAAAACTGGCCTCAAGGGCCCAAGTCCGTCCGGCCTCAAGATCCTGCGAGAGAGCCCCTGAGCCGCGGTTTCACCTACCGAGAGAAGAAAAAACCCCTTATACTAGGGGTTTGACTGGATTGTGCTTCATAAATCCCCCTTGCACGGCCGGAGATTCGGACGATAGTTAAAGCGTAGGGCGAACCCGAATCCCTGATTGCTCGCGGGCTCGTGGTCTGCCCTTGTTGTGCCTCAGGGTGCAGCGTGAGGAATGTTTCCGCTGCCCCTGATCCGTGTTGGTTCCTGTAACGGGTGCTTTCGGCAGTCCGCTGCGCCCATCGAATCGTGTCCCCTGAAAGGAGCGAGAGTAGTGAGAACATTGAATTGCTCGTGTATTACCCTGACGGTCGTCACCGGGACGGCCGTCGCACTCGCGTCCGCGTCCCTCGTCGAATCCGGCGTAACAAGCAACGCGGCGTTCGAGCGTCCCGCCCAGATCACCACAGCAAACACCGTTGAAATGCCCATCGCACCAACGGGCATACCTCTCGCCAATCTTCCGGAACAACAGTTTGATCACAACGCACTCCGCGAGGCCGTCCGGAATCGCATTCTCAACGACGGCGCTGCCGGATACACACTCGACGGTCGGCCCGTCTATCTCGCCACCGAACGCAACAACAATCATGCCCTCCAGTGGTTCGGTGATGTCAACGACGGCAACCAGATCGGATCCGGCGATCGCGAGGCGACTCGTCAGGCCAACTGCGCCTGCCCGTACGGCGATTGCGTCGTCGTCCCGGGTGCGGTGGCATCCCTGACTGAGAACGAGGATCCCTGCGGCAATCCCGAGATCAACGACCTCTGCTTCCCCACACAGCCGTCCGCAATCCCGACACTGAACATCAACAGCACCGGTCTGTACACGATTTGCGGAACCAATGGCGGTTCGGTCAACTACGACGCCTTCCGTCTGATTCTCAATGACTCCTACGCGCTCCAGTTCACCGTCGAGTACGACAGCTTCCCCGGCACCGTCTCCGTCTGGTGGCCCGGAACGAACGCCAACCAGTGCAACACACTCGGGCTCCCGATGCCCGACTGCAGCGACTTCGCCGGGTGGTGCGTGCTGTTGAACTACGGCACATTCACCGGCGCCGGATCAGATCTGATCTGGCCCGCCTGTGACTCCTCGCCGCTCGCGGTGGACGGCAACGGCGACCCCGCGCCGCTCCAGCTCCCCGCCGGTGAGTACTACTACGAGATGGTCATGCCGTTTACCGGCACGCCCTGCGGCACCTGGTACAACGCCACCATCGAAGTCACCGACATCGCCACCGGCGCGTGCTGCACCGGTGCAACCTGCACGATCACGACGCTCACGGACTGCGTCGCCAGCGGCGGCGTCTATCGCGGCAACGACACCGAGTGCTCGCCCAACCCCTGCTGCAATGTTGATCTCTCCGGCGCCGACTATGTCGAGGCCGAGCAGACCTGCGATCTTGCTCAGAATCCCGATGCCAACGGCGGCTGCCTCCTCGGCCTCGCCCCCGCCATCGGCTTTGAGATCTTCGAGGCCAACTTCAGCACCAATCCCTGCGATGTCGGCGGCACCGCCGTCATCACCGGCACCTTCGGCACGCGTGACGACTTCCTCCCCTCGACTTCATCCGGCTTTGTCCTCGACATCGATGCCTATGCGTTCACGCTCGATCAGCAGACGCAGGTCACCGTCACCATCTTCTCCAACGCTCCGTTCCTCTCCTTCATCAACCAGGGCTCGGATGATCCGAACGATCCGATCGTCTGCGGCCAGGACATCGCGGTGGCTTCCATTCTGGGTCTCCCCTGCGAGAGCGGCCAGACCATGACCGCCTGCCTCCCAGCCGGCACTCACTACATCGACATCCTTCCGTGGCTCATCGACGATGCCTTCCAGGGCGTTGCCTGCTCCACCCCCTACCGCATCGAGATCACCTGCGATCCCGTCTGCAACACCGGCGCCTGCGTCCTTCCCGACGGCACCTGCGCCGACGACACCGATCTCCCCGCCTGCATCGCGGCCGGCGGCGTCTACTTCGGCGACGACAGCACCTGCATGGACGACGCCGTCTTCTGCGATGTCTGCGACCCCATGAACAACCCCATGGGACTCAACGACGATGTCTGCGCCGACTTCACCGACGACACCACCAACGGCGGCTGCTTCGCAGTCACCCCCGCCTTCACCGATCTGACACCCTTCATCACCGGACCCGTCCTCTCTTGGTGCGGCTCCGCCGGTGTGCAGATCGTGGACGACGGGCAGGGCGGCGTCATTGGACTCGGCGATGACGACTGGTACGAGTTCACGCTCACAAGCACCCAGTTCGTCACCTTCTCCGTCGAGGCCAACGCCAGCGTCTTCATCTCCATCGTCCCCAACCTCGGTCTCCTCACCTGCGCTTCCGTCAGCCCGGACGACACCATCACCGGCGTGCTCTACGAGACCTGCGACTCCGAAGGCCCCGCCGAGATCTCGGCGTGCCTCCCCGCGGGTACCCACTCTCTGCTCGTTCGCGGCCAGAGCCGGCCCTGCGGCTTCCGCTACA
>REDD01000052.1 GCA_007693725.1 Phycisphaeraceae bacterium | reverse complement strand
GGATACAGCGTCGGAGAGGAGATTCACCGCGGCGGGCACGGCATCGTGTACCACGCGATCCAACTCCGAACGAAGCGCCGGGTCGCGATCAAGGTGCTGCTTCGTGGTGCCACCGCCACCAGGCGCCAGCGCCAGCGCCTCGAACACGAGGCGGAGATCATCGCCTCGCTGCGCCACCCTGGGATCGTCACGGTCTACGACGGCCAGTACTTCGAGGACGGGCGTTACGGCTTCGCCATGGAGTACATCGACGGGAAGACCCTCGATCGCTGGGCGGGCGACGGGGGCGCGGCGGACCGGGAGCAGATTCTCGCCCGGTTGCGGTTGTTCTCGGCCATCTGCGACGCAGTCGCCTTCGCCCACCGCCACGGGGTGATCCACCGCGACCTGAAGCCCGCGAACATCCTGATCGACGATCTGGACAATCCCCACATCCTGGACTTCGGCATCGCCAAGGCACTGCAGGCGGAGTCCGATCTGCCGCACGATATGGGCAGCGAACGACCCGCCGATGAGGGCACATCGAAAGCGTTCGGCACACCCTTTGTCACTCTCCCCGGCGAGTTCGCCGGCACACCCGCATACGCCTCACCCGAGCAGGTCTCGGGCGACCCGGGCACCATCGACACCCGGACCGATGTCTATTCGCTGGGCGTCATCCTGTACCTACTGATGACGGGCAAGCCGCCCTACCCGTGCACAGGCAGTCTGTCCGATGTCGTGCATCACATCGAGCACACCGTTCCAAGCGCCCCCTCAGGAACATCGCTCCGGGTGGATGCGGACATCGACGCCATCGTGCTCCGCGCACTCGAGAAAGATAAGGAGCGCCGGTACGCATCGGTTTTGGCGCTCCAGAACGATGTGCTGCGTTACCTCGCCGGCGAAGCGATCGAGGCGCGTTCGAACAGCGGGTGGTACATCCTTCGGAAGTCCGTACGCCGCCACCGTACTGCCGCGTCAATCGCCGGCGCGGGGGTCCTGCTGCTGGCAGCCTTCGCCGGCACCATGACGCTTTTGTATACACAGAAGCGCGACGCGGAAGCCACGGCCCTTGGCCAACTCCGCCTGCGGGAGCTTCTCCACGGGCGCTCCGAGGTGGGCGCGGGGAGATATGCGCTGGGCGCGGATCTGCTCTGGCGCGCGCACCTGAATCCCCCCATCGCGACAGACCCTCCTCAACGACCGCTCTTTGGTGGCGCCATCGAGCCGCTCGACTCGTACTGGGGGCTCTGGGAGCTCTACTCCATGTATCCACGCGTCGCAACGGTCGACGCTCATCAAGGCGAGATCTACGACATCGCGATCTCGCCCGATGGGTCGGCCATCGCCACAGGTGGTGATGACGGTGCACTGAGGGTGTGGAGCTTTCCGGGCCTGGACCTCTTGGCCGAGCATGTACACGACAGCCCGATCGTCTCGGTCCGTTTCAGTGGCGATGGCAGCACGCTGGGCACCTTCACGAACCATGGCGAAGGCTATTTCTTATTCGACGGCGTCAGCGGCGAGAAACTGGCATCCTTCGGCTCTGTGGTCGAGGGCGTGCGAAGGGCTCGGTTGAACGATGACGGGAGCGCCGCGACGACCATGGGATGGCACGGGGATGTGCATTCCATCTCTCTGGAGGGCGCACCGATCGCCCGCCGCGTCCCAACCGGGCCTGGTTTCGCAGAGTCGGTAGTGTTCAGTCGGGATGGGGCCTTGCTCGCCACGAGCATGGTTGAAGACGCCGAGTTGGGCAATGTGCGCTCGACCGTCAGCGTGTGGACGCTTCCGGAACTGAAGCTGGTCGCCCAGACTGTCCGCCAAAGGAATGTGTCGGCGCTGCTGTTCGCACCGGACGGGGGCTCTGTCCTGTGGGCGACCAATTTGGCGGAGATCGAACGGTGGGACCACGCCCAAGGCAGCGATGCGGTGGGTGTGGCCGTCTCGACGAGCGGGATCCTGCAGATGTCCTGGATCGGCGACGACGAGCGTCGACTGATCACCCTCGACAAGGATCACACAGTGCGGCTCATAGACCTGAGCAACGCCGAACCCGTGCGCGAAGTCGCCCGGTCCTCGCGCGTCGTCCGGCTGCTGCACAGGGCGAACGGACCGGCGATGCTCTTTTCCGGCTTGATCGATGGTCAGCTTACAGTCTGGCAGACCGAAAGCCAGCCCTACCAACTGATCAGCCGCGGCGACAATCGGGGATGCCACGCGGTCGCGATCAGCCCCGACAACCGCACTTTCGCTTATGCGGGCGGAGTCGAGGGCGGGCACGGCATCGTTCTCATCCCACTTGCAGGCGGCGGCGACCGCGTCGAACTGGCGGGCCACACGGAGATGGTGTCGGCGATTGCTTTCAGCCCCGATGGCCGATCACTCGCCAGCGCAAGCTTTGACGGGACAGCAGCGCTCTGGGATGCGGCAGACGGCTCGCTTCTGCGGAGATTTGCCGACCACAAGGGGCGTGTGAGCACGGTCGCGTTCAGCCCAGACTCGAACACGCTCGCATATGCCGGAGACGACGGCGTGGTGCACTTGCGCGATCTGATTTCGGGGAGCGTGCGCGCCCTGAATGCCCACGCCGAGCGCATCCCTTCCGTTGCGTTTCATCCAGACGGGCGGCGTTTGGCGTCGGCGGGGGCGGACGGCGCGGTGCGGCTGTGGAACATCGCGACGGGTGAACTCTTGAGCGAGTTCACGCCCGGCGGCGGCAAGATCATCAGGACAGTCTGCTTCAGCCCCGACGGTGCGATCCTCGCCTCCGGCGGTGACGACAATGCCATCGTCTTGAAGCACCTCGCTACCGGGCGCCACGAGACGCTGCGCGCCCACCCCGCTGGCGTCCTCGCGCTCGCCTTCGAACCCGAGGGGCGCGTGTTGGTCTCGGGCGACCGATTCGGCGGGGTGATGCTCTGGGATGTGCATCAACGGAGACAGATCGCTGCCCTGCCGAAGCACCCCGAGCTGATGATGTCTATCGCTGTCAGCCCGGACGGGATGCGATTGGCAACGGGCAGCGCCGGGTCCGATCCAGAGGTGCGCCTGTGGGACCTGGACGCCTACCGCCCGCATATCGCCGGCAACCTTGAGCACCACGCCCGGCTTATCACCGAGGCACTCGGCCACGAGCCGCCGAACCTCGCGGCGATGCGGGCGTGGGCGGC
>REDD01000167.1 GCA_007693725.1 Phycisphaeraceae bacterium | reverse complement strand
TCGTCGACTTGCCCGATCCGGTGGGGCCCGTCACGAGAATCATGCCGTTCGGGCTTGCGATCGCCTTCTTCCATGTATCCAGCGTCTCGGGGCTCATGCCCATCTTTTCGAGCGGTATGAGCGCGTTGCGTGTATCGATGATTCTGATGACGACTTTCTCGCCATGCTTCCCCGGCATGGTCGAGATGCGCAGGTCAACCGGCCTTCCGTCGATGGCGACATGGATATCGCCGTCCTGGGGGACGCGGCGCTCGGAGATGTCCATTCCGGACATGATCTTGATCCGCGATACCACCGCCGGGTGCATCTGGTGCGGCGGGGAGAGCTTGACCAGAAGCCGGCCGTCGATTCGGTACCGAACGCGACAACGCACCTCATCCGGCTCGATGTGGATGTCCGAGGCGCGTTCGTGAATCGCCTGATAAATGATGTAGTTCACCAGCTTGACGACCGGCGACTGACCGGACATCTCCTCGATGTCGTTGAGATCGAGCGATTGCTGCTCAACAACGGTGAACTCACGAAGATCGACATCCTCGTAGATATCGTCGATGACAAAGACATTGGCGTTCGGCAGGTAGGCCTGCATCGTCGCGCGGATGTCCTGAGCCGTCGCCGCCACAATCTGGACGGTCAACCCGCTCAGACGCTCGATCTCTTCCAGAAGAAAGAGATTTGCCGGTTCGCTGACCGCAACGGTCAGAGTGTTCTTCACACGAAACAGCGGCAGGACATTGTGCCCATCGATGAACTCGCGGGGAAGCGAGTCGATCGCCCTCGGATCGGCGATGCGCGGCGTGATGCGGGCATACGGCACGCAGTAGGATTCCGCGAGGGCCTCCATGATGACATGCTCGGAGACAAACCCGAGTTCGACCAGCACCTCCCCGAGAAGGCGGGTGTGCCCTTTGCCGCGCTGCTCCTCGAGGGCCTGCGAGAGCTGATCCTGCGTGAGCAGGTTCTTCGCGACCAGCAGGTCTCCAAGCTGGAGCCGCGAGTGCATGTCTCTCACACCGGAACGGACTGCTTCGGCATCAGGAGGGTTCATCGCAGACTCCTCACTGCCTGCTCGAGACTGTCGTGCTTTTCGAACGCCGGCGTCAGGCGCGTGAGCCGGAGGATTGTCTGGATGGTCTCATCCGGCTTGAGCAGACGGAGCTGTCCACCCTTCTCGCCGAGTTTCTGCTGGAGATCGATCCAGGACTCCAGTCCGCGTGAATCCACGAACTCAAGATGCTCGCAGTCGATGAGAATGTGCCGCGTGCGCTCGCGCATCCGATCGGTGCAGACACGCTCGAACGCTTCTACATCATCCGTGCTGAAATCTCCAGAGAGCGTCAGCACGCTGATATGCTCGTAGTCGGTGTAGGAGATCTTCATGCGGCCACCCCCGTAATCCCGCAGCCGCTCTCGGTCTGCGACTGGTGGCGGGCGACCATCTCGTCGTACTCGCTGAGATCGAGCCCGAGGAAGAGATGCGCCAGTTGAGGATCGAACTGCGTACCGGCGCACTTCTCGATCTCGGCGAGCACGCTCTGCCTGTTCAGCGCAGAGCGGTAGGTTCTGTTCGAGGACATCGCGTCGAATGAATCGGCCAACGCAATGATGCGGGCCATGAGCGGGGTGCGATCGCCGGACAGGGCGTGGGGATAGCCCTTGCCGTCGAAGCGCTCATGGTGGTGCAGCACTCCGGGGAGGACATCCTCGAGCTGCGGAATGTCACGCAGAATGCGATATCCGATCTCGGGATGCTGCTTCATCATCCCGAACTCCTCGTCCGTGAGGCGGCCGGGCTTGCGAAGAACCGCCTCGGGCACTCCGATCTTCCCGATGTCATGCACCAGTCCTGCGATGCGAACACGCTCCACCTGGGCCTCGCTCATGCCCGCGGCACGGGCAAGGTCAGCGGAGAGTTCGGCCACACGCTCGGAATGACCGCAGGTGTACGGATCCTTGGCGTCGATGCTCGCCGTCAGGGCACGAAGCAAGCCGAGGAACATCGACCGCTCATCCTCGTAGAGCCCGGCGTTCTCGGCAAGGATCGCCACATACCCCGTCGCCGCCTCGACCATCTTCAACTCGATGTTGGTGACTTCGTAGTCCTCGGAATCCTTCTCCCCGGCAAAGATGGCGCCGATGACCGTGCCGGAAAGCGAGATCGGGTGCGCCAAGACCTGCGCATGCTCCACGCCGAAGGCAGCGGCATCCTCACCGCTCATGACCAGACTGCGACCCGGATGAAGGGAGGAAATGATTTTCAAAGCCGCACGCTCGAACATCTCGGTCGAGCAGGTCAGTTCACCGCTCGTGAAAGATCGACCGGCAAGGACACGGGCGTGGCGCTTGTCGTCGACGAACCGTGCACCGATCCAGCGGAAGGGAAGAACGGCATGCAGCTCGAAGCAGGCCTGGCGGACGAAGCGCTGCGGTTGTGCGAGCTCGCTCATGAACTCCCGCAACCTGTAGAGCAGACTCATCTCCTCGTAGGACTCAGCCAACTGGCGACTCAAGGTCTCGATGTTCAGCGCGTGCGAGGAGATCATCGAGAGATCTTCGTTCATCCAGCGGAGTACGGAGGACAGCCCGGCAATGCAGTGCTCCTCATACTTCGCGTGAGGTGAGATGGCGCGACGAACCATCTCAGCATCAAGCGATGCGCTGCTGCACGCGGCCAGGAACTGTTCCGCCTGAAACACCTCCGGCGTGAGCGCGAGCCCGATCGTCAATGAGAGCCGCCTGCGTCTGCGACGCTCCTCGACCGGCACGAGCCAGCACCCCGGGAAGATCTCCCGTTGCTCGAGTTCCTCGCAGTCCCCCCACTGTGCCGCGGCGTCGGCCACCATCCGCGTGATCATCGGCGACCGCACCCAGTCTCCGAACGGCCCGGACTCGATCGGTCCGGCGAGGACCTTGCCGTTCGCCGCGAACCGCCAGACCGGCATCCCCAGCGCGTGGCAGCGGTCTCGCAGCGCGAGCTGAGCCGGCAGGGTCTGGTTGTGCGCGGGCAGTGTGGTCACGCAGCTTCCTCAACGATGGTCTGTTCGTCATGGCCGATCAGGTCATTCGCCATTTCAAGCACCTGACGGGGGCTGAACGGCTTGCTCATGACGGATTTGATGTTCGTGCGGTCCAAGTCCTCCTGCGCCAAGGCGTAACCTCGAGCGGTCAGCATGATGACCGGGATCTGTGTGGTCTTCGGATCCTCACGGAGGCGTGCACACAGTTCGACCCCGCTCATGTACGGCATCTGCAGGTCCGTGATCACAAGGTCCGGCGGATCCTGCAATGCCAGTTCGAGAGCCTCCTCGCCATCATTCGCGGTGATGATGTCGTATCCGGCATTGCCGAGCTTGAGCGAGACAACATGCGTGATGTGCGCCTCATCGTCCACGACCAGAATCTTCTTGCGTGCCATGTGCTCTCCCTACCTCGAGGTCGGATCTTCGTACGGAATCGTGAAGCTGAACTTGCTCCCCATCCCGAGTTCGCTGGTCACGGTGATCGTGCCGTGGTGAACGGTCTCGACGATGTGCTTGACGAGGTTCAGACCCAATCCGGTTCCCTTGGCGACCCGCTTGTAGTTTTCGATGCGATAGAACTTCTCGAACAGCCGCGGCAGCGCATCCGGCGGAATCCCAAGACCGGTGTCCGCGACGGTGACCATGACGGACCGCGTCGTGTCATCGTTCTCGACCGAGATGGTCACCCGGCCGCCCTCCGGCGTGTACTTGATCGCGTTGCTGACGAGATTCATGACGACCTGATGCATCATGTCGCGATCGGCATCCGCGGTGTAGACGAGCGGTCCGGACTTCATCGAGAGCATGATGTCCTTCGCCGCGGCCTGCGGCTGCATCGTCTCGATCACCTCGTTGCAGATCTTGACGAAGTCGCAATCCGTCCGGTCGACCGAAACGATGCCCGCCTCGATGCGGCTGATGTTCAGCATGTTGTCGATCATCCTGCTGACCCGATCGGATTCCGACTTGATGATCTGGTAGAACTCCTGGCGGCTCGCCTCGTCCTGTGCCTCCGAGTCGATCAGCATCTCGACATAGGCATTGATGGACGACAACGGGGTCCGTAACTCGTGCGAGGCCTGCGAGACGAAGTCACTCTTGAGCTGGCTGATCTCCCGTTCCTTCGTGATGTCACGCAGAATCGTCACGACGCCGCCCACACCGCTCTGTCCGTCCGAAAGGGCCGCGAGGGTGACATCGAAGGTTGAAGTCCGACCGCCCGCCTCGCCGTTGGACTCCATCGCGTGCTCGACATGCTTCTGCCGAGTCACGACACCGGATGAACGGATCTCCTTGATGAGCTCACGAATCCGGGGGTCGTGGACGACCTCGTCGATCGGACGACGAGCGGCCGTGGATGTGTCGAATCCCAGCAATTCGGCGGCACGATGATTCGTCAGCGAGATCTCATTGAAGGAGTCCGTGACGAGAACGGCATCATGCAGGCTGTTCAGGATGGTTTCGGCGTGATCACGCTCGGCCTCGATCAGTCTGTGGCGGATCTCGAGTTCACGCAGTCTGGTGTTGAGCTTCAATACCTTCTCCGTCCACCTGGACTGCACCTGCGTGAGCGCATCCGCAAGCGGACGCAGCCACGGACCGCAATGCAGCGTTACCTGAGATCCGGAGTCGATTGCCTCTTCGATCTGATTCTCCAGACGGATCACATCCCGACCCGTGCTGAGCAGCACCGGAGCTATGCACCCCGCCACGATCGCCGCGAGAGCAAAGCTCGCGGCCAGTGCAAGCACGATCCCGGATGAGATCGGCAGCATCGGCAGCAGAAAGACCGCCACGAAGCCACTGATCATGCCGGCGATCGCCGAGCACAGCAGAATGGCAATACCCGCTCTTCCCAACCCTGACTCCAATCAATCCTGGCCGAATGCATCGGCGATGCCGACGGGTCTAACTCCCATGACCTGTGCGAGCCGCTGGGCGCCCGGATCGTCGGGCATCAGCGCAATCGCCCGAGCGGTTGCCTCCCGCGCTTTCTGATGCTGACCGAGCGATTCGTAGTAGACCGCCTGAAGCACGGGAATGCTGCCCGCCTTGGGGCAGCGACGCGCTCCCTGCGCGAGCGCTTCGAGCGCACTCTCGGTCTGCCCCTGCATATGCAGCCACATCGCGCGGAGAACATATCCCTCCGGCTGGTGCGGCGTGATGGAGATCAGGCGGGCGGCACACTGGCGCAACCGCGCGGAATCTTCGAGCATCATCGAGACATTCGCGAGATCGATCCAGAGCCGAGCATCGTTCGCACCCCGCGCATCACCGGTCAGATCCAGAAGGAGATCGCGGGCTTCGACGGGGCGATCCAGCTCGATGAGGCAGCGAGCCAGCATGTGCCTCAGATCCCGACGCTCTCCCTTCTTCTGCATCATGACGAGGCGACGAAGACTGTACTCCGCCTCTGCGAACTCGCCCGCCGAGATCTGCGCACGAACGAGATCCTCCAGCACCGCGGGATCCCCGGGTGCGAGGAGCGCGGCATCGCTGAACATCTGCACCGCCTCGTTCAAGTCGCCGTTCATCATCGCGATGTGACCGAGCGTCTGGCGGAGACCCGCGTTGTGCTCAAAGCGAGTGAGGTGTGCCCGCATGAGGTCCTCGGCCTCCTGAAGCCGACCAACCTGCACGAGCATTTCTGATGCAGCGATGATGTACTGCGAATTGGTCGGGTCGAGCTCGGCCGCCGATCTGTAGAAGGTGTAGGCACGATCGAACTGCGAGAATCGCTCGTACAGGATTCCGCTGAAGTAGTGAGCATCCACACTCTGGGGATCAAGCTCCAAGGCGCGATTCAGAGCCGTGGTTGCATTCTCAAGACGATCCATCTCGATCAGAATGCGAGCCCGCAGGATGTGCGATCGAGCGACATCTTCCTTCATCGACAGCGACTTGTCGATGGTGCGGATCGCCTTATCGAGATCGCCCGAGAGGTACTGCTGGCGGGCTAGGTCGAATTCCGTCCCCGCCTTGAAGCCGAGGACGCGCAGCTCCGCCTGCTCCTTGAACGCCCCCGTGTACGAGCCCTGCTTCCCGGCACAGCCGGTGATCCCCGATGTGCCGAGCAGGAGCATCGCTGCGCTGATCGAGTAGGCCCCAAAGGATCGAAGATTCTGCCGCATTGCTGACTCCATCCGCTCTAAGTCTTGCTGTTCACATCGAACAGGATGCTGAATCCCATCCGATGCCTTTCGACAGCGGATGGGTTGTGTTGAATTACTGATTGCTTCCGGAATCGACCTCGACGATCGTCGATCGACTTCCGGTACCGACGCGACGCGGTGCGGGCAGCTCGATCCCGACCACCGAGAGCATCGCGTTCATCTGACGCAACGCCCACTCGAACTCCATCGGATCGATCGGGCCGTACTGAACCGGACCCTGCTGTGCGCCTGCTTCCGAGAGTTCCTCGAATGGAACCGCTCGCATTGGTGCACCGTCGGCGGGCGCCTCGGGAAGCGATGTCATCGTGCCTGGCGTTTCCGTTTCGTAGGCATCGGGAAGGATGAATCCCTGCATGTCCTTCTCGAACTCGGCGAGCTGCTCATCGGTGAGGAACTCGCCCCGCTCATCATCCGTTGTTGTCGTGTCGTTTGTTGTCGTGTCGCTCTTGGTTCGTCCATCCGTCAGGCGTGTGCGCGAGGCGCCCGGTCTGCCGGACTCCGTAGACGACCATCCCTCGGGCACATAGCCACGGGAGCGTTCGGGCATCCGCGGAGCAGGACGCTCCTCGAAGTGGAATCCGGGATTCTCGGGGTCGGTCACCCGCTCCGGCCACTTCCGCGAAGAAACCGCATCCACCTCGCCGTTGATCACACGCTCCAGCATGCTCCGAGACGGCCAGACATTCCTCTGATTGAACAGACGCTCACGCAGTTCGATCGCCTCGGGCTGCGTGGGGCGGAGCTCCAGCGAGCGACGCAGCGCCCACATCGCCTCGTTCCAGCGCCCGTCCGCGGCCATACGCTCCGCCTGGATGTTCAACTGCGAGGTCTGGCGAGTCTGCGACCACGGCAGCAAGCCCTGGCGTGTTCCCGCACGGACCCGCTCAATGTATCCGAGCGCGGCGGAGCCCTGCTCCAGAAGAACGCGATCGTTCATGACGGTCGGCTTGATCATGAAGATGATCTCGCTACGGTCGGTCTCGTCGTCGTGGCCGCGGAACGCAGCACCAATAATGGGGATGTCGCCCAGAACGGGAACCTGCTTACGACCCAGCGTCGTGCTCTCGCGGAAGAGACCGCCGAGTACGACCGTCGCTCCGTCAGGCACGAGCACATTCGTCGTGATCTCTTGCGTCACTTCGTCCGGGATCGTCACCGCCGCGCCGCTGACATCCGTGGCGCCGCGGATGAAGCCCTCCGAGACGCGCGGACGAAGCTCCATGCGAATCATCCCGTCGTTCGAGATGAACGGGCGGAACGCGAGCTGAGTACCGGTGTCCAGGAACTGCACCGTCTGCGTCGTCGCCGTCTCGGTCGTCGTCGTGTTGAGGTAACCGAGCTTACGCCCGACGAGCACGCGTGCCGGCTGACGGTTCAGGGCCAGAATCTTCGGATTCGAGAGCACCTGAACATCCGTCACCTCGTCGAGTGCACGCAGGAAGACCGCGAAGTCATCGTAGATCAGACCGGCCTTGAAGGTGCCCGGACCGGCAATATTGCCCGGTGTACCGATGATCGTACCGGCGCGACCGTTGTCGGGTGTCACGCTCGTGTCGCCCGTCTGTGCGAGATTCTTGACGGTCGAGAGCGGCCCGCCGATGCCGGAGAAGTCGGAGAGGTCAACATCGACCACCAACGCGAAGTCAACACCAAAGGCGTTGGCCTCCGTGAGCTGGGTCTGAAGAATCCGTGCCTCAACGAGCACCTGGGCCGGACGGGTGTCGAGCTGCGCCACGAGAGCAACGATCTCGTCTACATGCTCAGGGTAGTCGTAAATCACAAGGGTTGATGACAGGGCGAACTCCTCGTTGCCCGTCGGGCGATCTTCCGGAAGATTGAACTCACCGACATCGCCGTTCGTGCGGATGTCCCCGACAGAGGACAGCAACGGCTGCACGAACAGCGCGGCATCGTTCGCGTTCAGATAGTTCAGTGTCACGACCCTGGAAATGATCTTACGCTGAGCATCCTTGATCCGCTGAATCTCCGCCGCGGGGTACACATAGATGAAGTTCCCCTTCTCGATGTACCCATACCCGTTGACATTCAGAATCGCATCCAGCGCCTCGTAGAAGGTCACGCTGTACAGATTCGCCGTCACGCTCGCCACCACATCGCGGCTCGCCACGATATTCTTCTGGCTGTTGGCCGAGAGCATCTCGAGCACCGTGCCGAGGTCTTCATTACGCACGAAGATGTCGAATGTCATGTACTCCGACACCTTCATGGTGGAATCCGCATTGGGCTGCCCGTTCGCGGGCTCCTGCGGCGTCGAAGTCTGGTTCGTCGCTCCCGATCGACCGCCCACGGCGTTCTCGATGCGGTCCAGGGTGTTCGTCCACTCGTTCCGCGACTGCGCAATCGCCATCGCGGGGGTCAACCCCAGCGCGGCCGCCAGCACGAGCGCACGAGCGCCGGTGATGGGCATGTTGCGTGTTGCCTGAACGAGACCGATCGGTGTGCGTCGATCGCTCATCGCTACTACTCCTCACATTGCCCTCTCCGGGCTCTTAGCGCTCGGGCATCTCGCGCTGAAGTTCAACCATGATTCCGTCTTTGGTCAGGAGCACCGAGTGGGCCCGCACCTGCACGACCTCGAATCCGGCGATCAACTCGCCGGGACGGACGACTTCGGGCGTCATCTTGCTGCCCGAACTCCTCCGCTCGATCACCGCGACGGGACGCGCTCCAAGCATCGTGCTCCTGAGACGAAGACTCCTCAACTCCGTCCGTACCTGTTCCAGCAACCGCTCGTACGCCAAGCGGGCATCATCCTCAGTGTTGTCGTCCGTTCTAACTGGGGACTTGGGCTGGACTTGGGTCGTTGATTCCTTCTGGGGGGGCTCGGGAAAGTACGACCGGCTGTAGGTGAACAAGTTGCGAGATATCGGAGCCGGGCGCTCCACACGCACCGTCGGCCCACCCTTGCGAAGATCCTCCGCAGTCACCGCGGCGAACGCCCCATCCATACCCGGAATGGATAAAACGCTCGACTGACCATCCCGCGCGACCGCTCGGCTCGGACCGCCCTTGAACATCATCCGTCCGACCGAAACCAGCAGAACAAGGCAAAGAAGCCCCAGAATCCCCGCACGCTTCCGGTCCATCATCAACATCGCCCACAGCTCAGCGCACTTCTGCTTCATCGCCGGCTCCCTCCCGCCTGGGCCGTCGAGACGGAACGCGGCTCGAAGAAAACCTCGATACGGATATCCGCCCGAACGATGCCGCTGCGATTCACCGCACCCGACCGGGTACGCTCCAGCGCCAGCCGAAGCCGCTGCACACGCACCAGACGAGGCAACGACTCGATCCGTATCACCGCCTCGGCCACGCTCGGATATGCCCCCGAAAGCACCACGGTCATCGGCATCACCGAGGCCTCGTCGTGAACCTGCGGAGATCCGGTCGTGATCTCCCGCTCCAGCAATCCGAGCTCATCCAGCATCGCGCTGAGTTCTCGCATCAACCCCGCGACATCCCGCTCTTCGGGGATCGGCGTCATCCGCTGATCACGCAGCGCATTGAGACCGGCAAGCTCCTGGCTCAGCCGCTCGATCATCTCCGGGTCACTCTTCGGCTTGCTCAGTTCCTGTTCGAGCTGCCCGATCTCGCCCCGAAGCACCCGCCCGGACGACCACGACGGCCACAACAGCCCGCCCACCCCGACACAGACCAGTATCCCCAGACCGACACCCGGCAGCCATCGATCGCTCGTCATCATGGCGACACCTCCGCC
The DNA here is from genome assembly GCA_007693725.1 of Phycisphaeraceae bacterium. Classification (GTDB taxonomy): domain Bacteria; phylum Planctomycetota; class Phycisphaerae; order Phycisphaerales; family UBA1924; genus REDD01. The sequence goes on along the minus strand of REDD01000167.1, from coordinate 5,282 downwards.
GCTTCGTAGCCGGCGTCGCTCACAGCGAACGCGTACCGCTTGTTCAGGTCGATCTCACAATTGATCCGGAACTCACGCCCCGGCGTGCCGTCGACAACGATCGACCGCGCGAAGTCAAGCGTCACCGAGGCGAAGATCGGATGGTCATCCAGCCCCGAGACGATCCGTGCAACCGCCAGATCGTCGATGGCGATGCCCTCAATCTCCAGCGCGAGAAAGTTCAGTACCTGATCCGGCTGTCGCTTCCCATCACGCCCGGCAGTCCCCCGCACCCGATGGGTCCGAGGCGCCAGCGTCAACGCCGTCAGCGTGGTGGACTCGGGCACCAGCGGCTCGATGATCGCGATCGTGTCACTCACCCGAATCGGCCAGGCCAGCCGGTTGTACCGCGCGATCGCGTTGCTGAGATCCTGAATCTCCTTGAACAGCCGCTGTGCTTCTTCATTCCGCTCCCAGTTCATGCGAACCTGCGCCTGAAGATCGTTCCGATACTGAACCTGCCCATCGCGCCCCAGATTGAGCAGCACATACCCGGCAGTCATCACACCGATCATGACGCCGTACGCCATGATCCAGCGACGGATCCGCGCACGCTTCAGCACCAGTTCGCGGCAGGACCGCGGCAGCAGATCGTACGAACCGCTCATGCCGCCTCCCTCCTGACCTCTTGAGGAGCATCCTGACCGACTTCCAGCTCCGTCTCACACTCGCTCACGCCGCGACGCAACCCCTTCGCACGCCCGGAGACACGCTTGTCCGTCGGCTGCAAGCTCAACCCCCCCGCAACGCTCCACCCCGCCAAGACGCCGCACCGGTCGATCTGACGAGCGTTCTCGGGCAGCGTGACGCCCTTGAAGGGATGCCCCAGCACCGTCGGAAGGTGCACCGCCCCCCCCACGACCTCTTCGAGTCTCGGTTCGAGCGATTCACTCCCGATGATCACGCACTTCATCGGACGCGATCCGCGGAATGTGACCGTGTAATGACGCAGGCAAAGCGTGATCTCGTGCGCCAGATCGCCCATCAGCGGGCGCACCGCATCAAAGATCGCTCGGTCCACCTTTTCGTCGATCTCGACATTCCCACCGACCGTCCGGTACATCCGCTGGCGTCGAAGATCCTCGATCGTCTCCGGCTCCAGCCCGAGGCGCTCCGCCGCCTGACGGGTCATCATCTCCCCACCCACCTCGATCGTCCGGTACAACCCGACACGCCAGCCGCGCGTGATCAGCACCCGCGTCATCGTCCGTCCGATCTCGATCACCGCGCGCACGACCTGCTCATCCTGCTTACGCCGGAGCGTCCGACCCATGCAGCGCGCGATCGCGATGAACGACGGCTCCATCGCGATCGGACGAAGCCCACCCATCGCCAGCCCCATGCCGACACTGTTCAGCCGCTCGGACTGAGCGCCGAGATAGATCAGTTCGTCCCGGACATCATCCCCCTGCGCCACCTCGCCTGCTCGCAGCCACCCGATCTCGACCGACTCCTCCGGCGAAAATCCAAGACGCTGCGCACCATCCAGCCGCACCGCCTTGTCGCACTCCGAATCGGGCATCTGCGTCTGCCGGACCGAACGCGTCCGGAGCCAGCGGTCATCCACCGAGACCACACACTCCCGCCCCCGAAAGCCGGCGTTGCCCACCCGACGAGTGATCGCGCGGAGCAACGCATCCAGACTGCCTTCCCCAGACTGCGTATCCGTCTTCTCGGCGCCATCCTTTGTGAGCGATACCGCGCTGATCTCAGCCAACGCCACGACACGCAGCCCGCTCCGTCCCCGTGCGAGTTGCAGCAGACGAGCGCCATCGGCATCAAGATCGATGCCGATCGGGTATACCGACTCGCCGAGCCGTTCCAGCAACCCTCCCATGACGCCTCCTCGATCCCTTCCCGCAAAGACCTGGCGGAACTGCAATCACTCTTCGCTCTCATCCTCGATGCGAACAATCTCCACGCGCCCGGTCATCGCCTCCACACGCACCTCGTAGATCCGACCGAACTTCAACGCCTCAACACGAATCACTCCGCCGGCCCCCGGCGTCGTTCCATTCAGCGCGGCCAGCGGCCCACCCAGCTCGTCGAAGTACAACGCCGACCCGCTGTCAAAGGTCGCCCCCGCGATCACCGCACCGCCGAACGCGGAATCGCCATCGAAACGGCGTGCATAAGGCCGGGTCCGATCCTCGGGCAGATAAAGCATGTAGTCCTGCAGCGTCGCCATGGTCAGCTCGGAGCCCGTCGGCTCGACCACGACATACCCGTTGCCGCTCGTGAAGGTCGTCTCGCCGGAAACCTGCGTCGGCACCACCCCGAACCAGATCCCGCGCCGCACCTGATACGCCATCGCCTCCGTCTGTGCGGTCGCAATGTCCGAGGCGATCGTGCGCAACGCCGACTGCACCCGCACGACACCCGTCGAATTCATCGACGGCACGATCAGCGTCACCGCGATCGACAGCACGGCGATCGTGATGATCATCTCAATCAGTGTCAGGCCACGCCGCTTGAGTCCCATCGTCGTTCACTCCTTCGATTGGACCCGAACCTCTGGCATGTCGGTCACCGAGACCTTCAGCGTCGTCGTCTTCAAGCTGTCCACAGCCGCCTCCAGACGACCCATACGCCCGTCGATCGCCTCCAACTGGCGGATCATCTGCAACCGCTGCACCGCGGCGTTCGGCGGTGCCGCCACCTCGTTCCGCGACTGCGCGGCCGCCTCGGGCGCCCCGCCGCCGCCGAAGCCCTGCACCAGGAGCAACGAAAGCAGACACGCGATCACCGTCAGAATCCCGTTGCGATAGGTCGCACCGCGATCCGTTGACCGAAGCCCTTCTCCACGCTCGCCCGCTCGTTCACCGCTCATCGCTCGCTCCTTGCTTATCGGCCCTCGCCCACCCACGGCGCTCGCACGCCGAATGACGCCTCCATCGGCGCATCTTCGGACGAACGACGCTCCCACATCAGGTGCACGCGCACTTCTCCCCCACGACCATCCCCCACCGCCCGCTCAAACCGGACGCTCTCCAGCCCAGTCGCCACAATCCTTCTCTCCACATCACCGCGACCGCGCCACCACGCAGCCGTTTGCTCATCGACAGGACCCGGAAAAACCTCACCATCCCCAACCCCCGCACGCAACACATACGCCGTCAGCACGCGCAACGCCGGGCTGTACGACAGCAGCATCACCTCGTTGCACTCCACCGTCCGCTCAAGTCCCCCATCGTGCGTCCACAGCATCAGCTCGCTGCCCCCCGTCGGCGTCCGCTCCCAGACACCGAGCACCCCCCTCGCCTCATTGCACAGCCGCTCCAGGCGGGTGAAGACATCCAGCAGCACCGGATCCGCGGGGACGCTCCGCCGCTCCGCCGCCGCACTCTGACCGAAGCCCTCGCTCGCCGCACGGATCACACCCGGACCGACGAACACGCCCACCGTGCAGACCACACCCCCCGCCGCGCTGATGAGCATCAGTTCAGGACGCGACCAACCCCCGCGCCAGCCCCGCCCGCGAGGTACGCGCACTCCGTCCGCTGTCTGGGCAACACCTCTTCGCATGCCACAGACATCGGAGAACAGGCCCCGGAAATCGATTCAACCCCTCCACCCGCCCCATCGATCCCGTCGCACTCTCCCACCCAGACGCTCCTCACCCTACAACCCCTACAACCCATCACTCGGGCTCGTTCGAGAAGCGCTGCGCTGCCGGGTCATACCCCGCGATGAACACGCCCAGCCCATCATTGCTCTCCAGGTAGTACCACCCGTGCTCACCCGAACTCGGCTCCGCCGATGCGACATCCGGGCCGCCCTCGCCGAGCCGCGTCGACCCCGTGTACACATTCAGCGGCTCTTCCTTCAGATACGACTCCGACACCAGAACGCCCCACCCGTTCTTCGCCATCCCCTCGCCCATCGGGTCCGTCGGATGGCTCGTCGGAAGCGCATCCCCGTGCGTGGTCCGGTACATGTCGATCTGTGCAGTGATCGCCTGCAACTGCCGCAGCAGCACAGCGCGCCGGGCCTCCGCGGTCGGGTGCGTCATCATCGGAATCAAAAGCGTTGCCACGATCCCCAGAAAGACCACCACAATCATCAGTTCGACGATCGTGAATCCGCACCGCGAGTGCTGCGCCATCGTCGACCTCCCCCTCATCAAACAAACCGGGGCCCCGTCAGGAGCCCCGATTCGTGATTGCCGTCCAAATGGCTGCGCTATCACGCCAGCCATGATTCATTCAAACGATTCGAATTACTCCGGCTGCTCGGGGGCCTCGCCGACCGGATCATAGTTCTCGAAGCCATCCTCATGGAAGAGCAGGTTGTCAAGCGGGTTGAAGCCGACGGCGTACACCGTCGAGAGCGACTCGATCCAGACCCAGCCCAGAGTGGCGTCACGCCCCTGGTTGATATCGCTCACAGCGCCATCATCAATCGATGCGTTGCGGGTATAACCGTTCCGCGGTGCTTCCTTCAGATACTCACCGCCCACGAGCGCGCCCCAGCCGTCGTTGGTTGTGCCGCCGAAATCAGGATAGGCACCCTGATTCCGCACACGATACAGCTCGACCTGGCTGTTGATCGTCTGCAACTGGCTCGAAAGCGCACCCTTCACTGCCTCATTACTGGCGTTGGTGAACTGTGGCACGACGATCGCGGCGAGGATCCCGAGGATCACCACCACAATCAGAATCTCGACGAGCGTAAAGCCCTTCATTCGCGTACGCATGACATTGACTCCTCGAAAGTGACTTTCTGACACCGGTGTTCGCCCTGCCGGCCCAATTCTCTCCGACCCGGGCCGAACCTCTTACAGCGTGGGCCGAGCGCCATCTCTGGAAGCAATGCACACACCGTGCATCGCCGATCGGCCCGGCCGCCGCGCTGCCGCACGCGGGCAACTCGGTTCGGACGACCGGGACACACTCCGAATCGACTCGCACCACCCCCCGCTTCACTCCACGCCCCCTTTCCCCGCCTCGCCGACCCCTCCGGAGCGCACAAACCCACCAGCCCCACCCACGCCGCCATCCGGACCGACTTTCGCTCACGCAAGCAACCGTCCGAGAACCACACCACCCAGGCGCACAAAAACACCCCGGAAGCCAGTCCGGGCGTGCCACGGACTGCTTGCAGTCCGTGCCCCAGTGACACATTGCTCTTGTTGCTCTTGCGGTGGGACAGGCGTCCCGCCTGTCAATCGTCACATCAGCGATTGCCCACGATCAGCGGCACAAGCTCCTCGTTCGGGAGATTCAGCGAGCCCATCAGCGCCG
>REDD01000026.1 GCA_007693725.1 Phycisphaeraceae bacterium | reverse complement strand
CGCTCGTCGGCGTAACGGGCGCAGCCCGTCGCTGCAGCGCTTCCGATGACGACCAATGCCACGAAAAATCCCCCAAAGAGGGGGTTTCTGAGAGCAGAGCTCGATCGTGTTGTGGTCCGAACGGATGGGGTCACACGCATGGTACCTTATCGACCGCCGAAAACCTTTTGAGTTTCACCGTTTACGAACAATCGACAAAATCCCCTGAAGAGGGTGTGATTGATTGGGATGACCGACCGATCGGGCAGATTGTGCGGGTTATGCCCGTTTTTTGGCATCCGGCGTGTCGAGAGGCACAAGCGGAGCCGCCGAGGGGGGCGTGAAGAAATGATCGGCAGGGGAACATCAGTCTCCCGCTGCGCGGGGGACTGGTGGCACAAGTTTTCAGGACTGTCGGGATTGTTCGACACCGCGCATGGTGGAGACGGTGCGCCAAGCGCGAAGTTCGGTCACGAGATCGTTCATGCTCGCGTAGCGATCGGGGGGGATGGCGTCTGTGCCCGGATGTGCTGAATACTGAGCAGGCGGGCTGAGGGATGTAACGGTGATGAACACAGGCATCTCAACTGAGATATCTTGTCGGGATGCAGTACTGGACCAACCTATTTAGCCCGGCGACATACGAGGCGTTCTCTAAGTCGGATCAGACGATTTCGGGGTTTCGCGAATCGCAGAAATCGATGGCCGCGAAGGTCAAAGCAGGAGATGTCTTCCTTTGTTACATGACCAAGACCTCTCGCTGGATCGGAGCGTTCGAGATTTTGGAGGGCCCCTTCATTGACAGGACTCCCATCTTTGTCCCAGAGGAGGATCCATTTGTCGTGCGGTTCAGGGTTCAACCGAGGATCTGGCTTGCGAGAGATCACACGGTTCCAATTCAGCATCCACCAATCTGGGATCGACTCTCATTCACGAAAGACTGTCCGCCGGGGTCACCGGGATGGATTGGGCCATTGCGTCGAAGTCTGCATCGCATGTTGGAGGAAGATGGGAGCTGCCTGATCAGTGTCTTGAGTGATCAAGCCAGTTCTCCGGTTGAGTTCCCAATTGCGGAGGAAGAATGGCGTAGGCATCTCCCCGGGAAGGCGGTTCGGGGTGATGCGAGGGTTGTGGATGTGACTGTTCCACAGGAGTCTGAGGATACAGAGTTGGAGCAGCTCACTTCGACAACTCGAGAATCCGCGCTTGTCCAAGCGAAGCTTGCCCAGATCGGGGAAAACATGGGCTTTAGCATCTGGATTCCGAAGGCGGATCGCGGCGCGGTGCTGAGCCACTGGTCTCCAAGACAAGGGGTGTTGTTTGATGTGCTTCCCATGAACTACGACGAGACAACAATCAAGACAATCGAGAACATCGATGTTCTCTGGCTGCGTGGTCGAGCAATCGCTCGGGCCTTTGAAGTCGAACACACAACGGCGATCTATTCCGGGCTGCTTCGCATGGCGGACCTCCTCGCACTGCAACCGAACATGGACATCCGGTTGCACATCGTGGCACCTGACAGCCGCAAGGGCAAAGTATTCACCGAGATAAGACGCCCGGTATTCTCACTCCTAGACAGGGCACCGCTATACGAATGCTGCACATTCATCTCGTATGAATCGCTTGAGGAACTCGCGAGCAGTCCACACTTGAAACACCTCTCCGACACGGTCCTTGAGGACTTTGCAGAAGTCACGGAATGACTGCATCGTCAATGCTGATTTGTTGTGCAGGGGAAGTGTCCCCTGCAACCCCTCTTCTGGAGGTGGGGAGTTGGGTGCAGGTGGTGGAGGTGTGGAGTCCTTGATTGATACATGCCCCGTCACTTCGTTCCGGGCTCGTAGTGGGCGCGGTGGGAGGTGTCTGGAGTACGGGATGATTGGGCGAGGAGGCATGCTGATGAAGTAGGCACGAGGCACGAGGCACTAGGGAAAGGCAGCAAGACAGCATGTCGCTGACGCTCCACGCTCGTATTCAGGACTGGCGGGATTGTTCGGCGCTGCGCATGGTGGAGACGGCGTGCCAGGCGCGGAGTTCGGTGAGGAGGTCGTCCATGCTCGCGTAGCGGTCGGCGGGGTCCTTGGCGAGGCACTTCATGACGACCTCGGCGAGGCCGGTTTCGACCGAGTCGGGGAGCGGCGGCGGCGGGAGCGTGAGGTGGGCGTGGTAGAGGTCGGCGGCGGCGTGGTCGGCGAAGGGCGGCGTGCCGCGGAGCATGTGGTAGAGGGTGGCGCCGAAGGCGTAGATGTCGGCGGCGGGCGTGAGTGCGGATTCGGCGCGGATCTGCTCGGGCGCGATGTAGTGCGGCGTGCCGATCGGCCCCCCGCCCCCGGAACCCCCGGAACCACCGGAAGATTTGTGAGCGGAGGCATCCGGTTGTTCGGTGTGAACTCCCCCACTGCCTGCATCGGATGGAGCGTCGGGCGTGATCGCGCGTGCGATGCCGAGGTCGGCGAGCTTCGGGATGCCTGTGGCGGGAGTGGCTTGTGGTGATTGGGCGAGGAGGATGTTTCCGGGTTTGACATCGAGGTGGAGGATGTTGCGGGCGTGCGCGTGGGCGAGTGCTTCGGCGATGGGGATGGCGATGTCGAGGGTCTGTTGTTCGGTGAGTTTGGTGTGACGGTCGAGGTGTTGTTTGAGTGAGACGCCCTCGATGTACTCCATGACGAGATAGTGGCAGTCGTCGGCGTGGTCGATGTCGTAGATGCGGACGATGTTGGGATGGTCGAGTGCGGCGGCTTTGCGGGCTTCGGCGTGGAGTTGCTCGACCGCGTTGGGGTTGGATGCGAACTTGCGCGGCAGGACTTTGATGGCGACCTGGCGGTTGAGGGCGATCTGTGTGGCGCGGAGGAGCATCGACTGCCCGGAGGCGGTGTCGGCGAGCGTTTCGTGGATGCGGTAGCCGGGGATGCGGGTGCGGTTTGATTCGGGTGTGCGTTGCGCGAGGGCGCGGTCGCGCTGGTTGGGTGTGATGGCGTTGTGTTCGACGAGGATGTCGGCGAGGGGGCGGTCGGGGGATTTGGCGTGCGCGCGTGCCGCGGCGGTGGCTTCGGCTTCGGAAATGATGGAGCGTGCGAGGAGGATGTGGAGGAGTTCACGGTCGGCGCGTGGGAGCGCCTCGAACGGTGATGGCTCCGGGGTGTGAGCGCGGGTTGTGGCGTCGTCGTCGGGGGTCATCGTGATGCATCATCGGCGGGTGCGGG
>REDD01000027.1 GCA_007693725.1 Phycisphaeraceae bacterium | reverse complement strand
GTCGGAGTAGTTGCCCTCGCTCATGACGACGATGGAGGGCTTGGTCCAGCGCCACATGCTGTCGCCCTTGTAGTAGACATCGGGCGATTCATCATCACGCGGGTGGAGATCGACATAGCGCGTGCCGGTGAGGAAGGTGACGAGGTCATCGTGGAGCCAGCCGCCGCCGTTGAAACGGGTGTCGACGATGAGGGCTTCCTTGTCGAAGTTTCGTCCGAGGACCTCGGCGTAGAAGGCACGGAAGCTCGGGTCATTCATGCCGCGGATGTGCATGTAGCCGAGGCGTCCACCCGAGGCCTGATCGACGATGTCGCGCCGGTTGCGGACCCATCGCTCATAACGGAGGTTGTTTTCTTCACCGAGCGATATGGGACGAACAACGACATCGAACGGCTCGCCGCCATCGCGTCGAACGGTGAGACGGACCCGATCACCGGCCCTGCGGTTGAGCAGCTCGTAGAGATTCTGCGTCGGTGTGAGTTGGACGCGGTCGATGTGCGTGATGATCATGCCGTCTTCGATGTCGAGTTCGGCGCGATCGAGTGGGCCGTTGCGCATGATCTCGGCGATGCGGACGCCCTCGCCGCGGTAGTCGTTGTCGTAGTAGACACCGAGAGAGGCGGTGCGTGCATCACCATCGCCGGGGATTCGGAAATAGCGGCCGCCGGTGTGGGAGGCGTTCAGTTCGCCCAGGATCTCGGAGAGGAGGTCCGCGAAGGTGCGGTTGGTCTTGACTCCGGCGAGCTTGGGCTCGTACTGCTCGCGGTAGAAACGCCAATCGACGCCGTGCAGGTCTCGACGGTAGAACTTCTGCTTGGTCTGACGCCAGACATGATCGAAGAGATGCTCACGCTCGGCGTGGCCATCGATCTTGAGTTCGGCGCTGAATGAGATGGACTTCTGGTCGCCGCTGCTAGCGTCGATGCTGGAGAGCGAGCCATCGGCGAGGAGGAAGATGGTCTTGCCGTCCTCCGAGAGCTGCATCGAGGCGGAGTTTGCATTGAGCTTGCGGAGGATGCTTGTGGATTCCTTGCGGAAGTCGCGGACCCAGAGGTCGAATCCCCGCTCGAAACGGGCGAGGTAGTAGAGCTTGTCGGCATCCGGGGAGAGCGCAAAGTCACCGAGACGGGAGGCATGGATCGTCAGGCGGAGTGTGCGCTTCTCGATGTCTTTGAGATCGATCTCGATCGGCTCGGGCTTTTTCTTGTCGGAATCCTCATCCGATTCGTCCGTGGCCTCGTCGCCCTCATCATCCGCATCCGTCTCGTCGTCCGCGGGTTCATCGTTCTTTTTCTCGTCCTTGTCGTCTTTCTTGCGCTTCTCCTCGAGTTCCTTACGGAGTTCGTATTCCTCGCGAGAGAGCCGGAAGCGGTCGAACGCATCCTGCGTCAGGAACGCGGCGACGACATCGTACTCGGCGCCCCAACTGCCGTGGGTGCGCATGCCGTAGCGATCGGAGGCCCACGCGATCGCTCCACCCTTCATGACCCAGATGGGTCGGGAGTCGTCGTATCCGGAGTTGGAGATGTCTTCCGGCCAATCCGCCGAGCCGTCTGCCGGAACGATGCCGATCTGCGAGACGAATGCTCGCCGGCGGTTGTAGAAGTGCATCGTCAGCCAGTTGCTGTCGGGCGACCAGTCGAAGTGATAGTCGCCGTCGGCATACGAGTAGAAGGCGGTGCCGGGGAGCGCGGTGACGATCTCTCCGGAGTCGATGTCGAGCACACGAAGCGTGGAACGGTTGTGGAGATAGGCGACCTTGTTGCCGCAGGGCGAGTAGCGCGGCTGGAACTCCTCGGCGTCGGTCGCGATGAGTGGCTCCTCGTCGATCTTGGTGGCGCTGAAGAAGTACAGCTCATCCTCATCCGCGAGCGTGGCCCGGTAGATGTTCCATGATCCGTCGCGTTCGCTCGCGTAGATCAGGGAGCGTCCATCGGGTGCGAACGAGAGGGAGCGCTCCTGCTCGGGTGTGTTCGTGATGCGGCGCGTGGTCGAGAACTCGGTCGAGGTGACGAAGACCTCCCCTCGCAGCACGAAGGCGACTTCCTTGCCGTTCGGAGAAACAGCGAACTCTGATGCGCCCGAGCGCCGGGTCTCGATGCTGAGTCCGGTTCGTCCGTCGACTGCGATCTCGATGGGAACACGAGTGGCCCGGCCGTTGCGCGGCATGCGATAGATGTCGCCGTGCCAACTGAAGACCGCATCTCCATTGTCGGCGAAGGAGAGATGGCGGACGGGGTGATGCTCAAAGCGGGTGAGCTGCTCGGCCCGCTGTTCGCCGCCGGGCTCGGCGGGCATGCGGAAGACATTGAAGTCGCCGTTGCGTTCGGAGAGGAAGTAGACCTGGCGTCCGTCGGGGGAGAAGTGCGGGTTGCGGTCCTCGGCGGGGTGCCCGGTGAGTTGCGTGTGACGCCCGGATTCGATGTCGTACACCCAGATGTCGCGCGCGACGGAGGATGTGTGGTGCTTGCGCAGGTCATCCTCGTAGCCCTTGCGATCCTCGTACACGATCCGGCGTCCGGCACGGTCGTAGCGGGCGTTGATGGCGGGCGTGGTGAGGATGCGTGTCGGGGTGCCGCCGGTGATGGGAACGCTGTACAGCTCGGAAAGGATGCCGGAGGGGAAGATGGCGCTGCGGTGATCGTTGATGCGTGAACTCTCGAAGATCACCGCGGAGCCGTCGGGCGTGAAGTCGGTCGGCATGTCGTTGGCCGAGTGGAAAGTGAGTCGCGTCGCCGTGCCGCCGGTGGCGGGCATGACGAAGACATCGAAGTTTCCGAAGCGGTCCGAGGCGAAGGCGATGGTCTTGCCGTCGCGGGACCAGACCGGGCTCGTCTCGTAGCCGTCGTGGAGCGTCAGGGGTATGGCCCGCCCGCCCTCGGAAGGAACAGTGTAGAGGTCGCCGCCATGCACGAAGACGATCGTGCTGCCATCAGGTGAGATCGCGGGGGAACGGAACCAGTTCGGTGTGACCTCATCGGCGAGTGCGGCGGGAGCGGCAAAAACTGCCCCCAGGCAAAACACGACACACAACAAAAAGCGGTGATTCATCGGCTCGGCTCTCCAGAGTCTGCGGGGACGGGCGGTCACCCGCGTTGCTTCATGACAAGGCGGCAAAGATAACGGAGGCGGCACCCTCCGGTGGACTTTCCTTTGCCCCTGGGACGGATTCCCCGCAGACGATTTTCTGTCCACACGATGGCTAGTCTC
>REDD01000098.1 GCA_007693725.1 Phycisphaeraceae bacterium | reverse complement strand
GGGTTCATTGGCGGCTTTCTTGCCCGCAATCTCCTTGAGCAGGGCTACAGCGTCCGGTCGGTGGACATCAAGCCGATCGACGACTGGTATCAGGTTCATTCCGATGCCGAGAATCTTGTCCTTGACCTGCAGGACCTGGGCAATTGCCGCAAGGCAGCGAAGGGTGCGACGCGGATTTATCAGCTCGCCGCGGACATGGGCGGGATGGGGTTCATCGAGAACAACAAGGCATTGTGCATGTTGAGCGTGTTGACGAACACGCACATGCTGATGGCAGCGCGTGAGGCGGGGTCGGTGGAGCGGTTCTTCTACTCGTCTTCGGCGTGCGTCTACAACGCGGACAAGCAGAAGAGCGAGGATGTCGTTGCACTGAAGGAAGAGGACGCGTATCCGGCCTTGCCCGAGGACGGTTATGGTTGGGAGAAATTGTTCTCGGAGCGCATGTGTCGCCACTTCCGCGAGGATTTCGGTCTTCAGACGCGTGTGGCGCGGTTCCACAATGTGTACGGTCCGTTCGGTACATGGGATGGCGGGCGCGAGAAGGCGCCTGCGGCGATCATTCGCAAGGTGGTGCAGGCGAAGCTGTCCGATGATCTCAAGATCGAGATCTGGGGTGACGGCAAGCAGACGCGCTCTTTCATGTACATCGACGACTGCATCAAGGGGATCAATCTGTTCACGGATGGTGATTGTGTGGAACCCTTGAATCTCGGCTCGAACGAGTTGACAACGATCAACGGTCTCGTCTCGATCGTCGAGGAGATCGCGGGTGTGCAGCTCGATCGGCGCTACAAGCTCGACGCACCGAAGGGTGTGAACGGGCGGAACTCGGACAACACGCGGATCAAGAAGGAGTTCGGCTGGGAACCCTCGATCAAACTCCGTGAGGGGATGCGCAAGACCTACGAGTGGATCCATGACCAGATCCAGACCGGCGTTGCTTCGCGTTGATCGAATTCCGTCATCCTTTCAGCTTTCGCATGAGCTTGAGGGTGGTGCTGATTGATTGGCGCGTGCCGCCGGCGGCGTTGCCCCGTCGGCGTTCGGTGTTGGATTGGCGCCAAGGGACCGAGTGGTAGCGACGGTATTTGGTTTTCGCTCAGGGGTTGACGAAGGCATGAACCGCGAGAATGCAGCATCGACAATGTCAGGGCACCCACGGAAACTGCTGGTGCTGAGCCACTTCTATCCGCCGGATCCGGCGAGCGTTGGACAGCACATGGCGGATGCGGCCCGCGAGATGTCTCGCCGGGGGTGGGAGGTGCGCGTGGTGACCTCGGACCGGGGGTTCGAGGATCCGAGTCAGCGGTACGCGCGTCGGGAGGTGATTGATGGGGTGAATATCAAGCGAGTGCCTTGGTCGAGCTTCGGCAAGAAGTCGATCTTCTTGCGGGCGGTCGCGATGGGAATGTTCATGCTGCACTGCCTATTCGCGGTGCTGTCGGAGCGGAGGGTTGACTACATCCTGGTATCAACCTCTCCGCCTCTGTGCGGATTTGCGGCGGCGGTTGGAAAGGCGCTGCGCAGGATCCCGTTCATGTACTGGGTCATGGATCTCAACCCGGATCAGTTGATCGTGCTGGGCAAGACCAAGGACGGCTCACTGACGGTCCGTCTCTCGAATGTGATGCAGCGACTAATCCTCAAGCGAGCAGATCATGTAGTACCGCTGGACCGTTTCATGGCGGAGCGCGTGAACCGGAAGCTGGATGTCTCGGAAAAGACGACGACCATCCCGCCTTGGCCGCACGAGGAAGCGGAAGATCTGCTGCGGCATACGGAGAACTGGTTCCGTGAGAAGCACGAACTGAACGGCTGCTTCGTGCTCATGTATAGCGGGAACCATGGGTATTCGACACCCGTGAATTCGATGCTAGACGGGGCTCAAGCAGTGTCGGACGAGGGGCATGTGCGGTTCATGTTCATCGGGGGCGGTGTGCGGAAGCGAGAGGTGGACGAGCGGATCGAGCGGGACAAGCCGGAGCACATCATTTCGCTCGGATATCAACCGATGGAGCACCTGCGTTACAGTTTGTCGGCGGCCGATGTCCACTTGGTGACGATGGAGTCTGATGTTGTGGGAATAGTCCACCCATGCAAGATTTACGGAGCGATGGCGGTAGGCCGCCCGATCTTGCTGCTTGGGCCGAGCCCGTGCCACGCCGCGGACATACTTGAGGAAGAGCGAATCGGCTGGCGGATCCCGACCGATGATGCTGAAGCGCTCGAGCGAGCAGTGCGAGAGGTACTCCGGACAGATGCCTCGGAACTGGAGGATATGGGGCGCAAAGCGAAACGGCTGATCGATGAGAAGTACAGCAAGAAGATTCTGTGCGGTCGATTATGCGACCTGATCGAAGCGGGCGTGGACGGGAGAAGTTGAAGATGAGCGGTGCGCAGGTGCAAAGCGGGATTCCGGATGGCACCGCAAGCATCGATGTGATCATTCCGGCGTTCAACGAGGAGCAGAACATCCGATACGCGCTGCGGAGCGTGGTCGGTTGGACGCGGAAGGTTTTCGTGGTGGACTCGGAGTCGACGGATGCTACGCGGGACATCGCGCAGGAGATGGGCGCGGAGGTCGTGGTGCAGCCGTGGCTCGGCTACGCAGCACAGAAGAATTGGGCACTGGACAATCTCCCGCTGGAGGCAAACTGGATTTTCATACTCGACGCCGATGAATCGATCACGGATGATCTCCGTCGCGAGTTGACGGAGATGAGTCTGCGGGATCCGGCGGAAGTTCCCGAGGCGGGCTTTTATGTCAACCGGCTGACATACTTCCTGGGGCGACCGATACGCCACTGCGGGTTTTTTCCCTCGTACAACTTGCGCTTCTTCAAGCGTGGCGCTGCGCACTACGAAGACCGCGAAGTGCACGAGCACATGATCGTGGACGGTCAGACATCCCGCCTGAAACACCTCATGCTGCACAAGGATCGGCGTGGTCTGGAGCACTTCGTCGCGAAGCACAATCGGTACTCGACGCTCGAGGCGCGCGAGCTGTGGAAACATCGTGCGAGGTCCTCGGGGCAGCGTGCGGAGAAGCTTGAGTTTGGGATCGCAATGCGGCGCTGGCTCAAGTATCACATACAGCCGCGCTTGCCGCTAGCAGGGCTGTGGCGATTCCTCTACGCGTACTTTCTGCGGTTGGGAATTCTCGACGGAGTAAACGGACTGAGATTCTGCCTGTTTTTGTCTACCTACGACACATTAATTTCGCTCAAACTCTCGGAGCTGCGTGCGATGGGG
>REDD01000237.1 GCA_007693725.1 Phycisphaeraceae bacterium | reverse complement strand
GGGGCGTGTTGTTGCGTGTCTGATCGGGCGAGCGGATGATGGCGCGAGGACCATGGACGAACCGAAACGAGCATTGATCACGGGTATCACCGGGCAGGACGGGAGCTATCTCGCGGAGTTTCTGCTCGAGAAGGGCTACGAGGTCCACGGGGTGATTCGGCGCGCCTCGCTGTTCAACACGGGTCGGATCGACCACATCTATAAGGATCCGCATGTTCCGGGAGCGCGTCTGCGGCTGCACTTCGGGGACTTGACGGATGGCGACGGTCTGACGCGGATCATTCGTCGGGTGAAGCCGCTGGAGGTGTACAACCTCGGGGCGCAGTCGCATGTGCGTGTCTCGTTTGATCTGCCGATTCACACGGCCGAGACGATCGCGATGGGGACGCTGAAGATTCTCGAAGCGGTCCGGATGTATCAGGAGGACACGGGGCACGAGGTGCGGGTGTACCAGGCGTCGTCGAGCGAGCAGTTCGGGCGGGCGGATGAGACACCGCAGCGGGAGACGACGGCGTTTCGGCCGCGGAGCCCGTACGCGGCGGCGAAGGTGATGGCGCATCAGATGGCGGTGAATTACCGTGAGGCATACGGGATGCATGTTTCCTGCGGGATCATGTTCAACCACGAGAGCCCGCGCCGTGGCGAGACATTCGTGACGCGGAAGATCACGCGGGCGGTGGGGCGGATCCGGCTCGGGCTTCAGGAGCGGGTGTTTCTGGGGAATCTGGATGCGAAGCGGGACTGGGGTTTCGCGGGCGATTATGTCGAGGCGATGTGGTTGATGCTTCAGCGGGATGAGCCGGATGATTATGTGGTCGCGACGGGGCGTTCGGAGACGGTTCGGCAGTTTGCGGAGCTTGCGCTGAGGTTTGCCGGGCTGGAGGATGATGATGCGTTTGAGCGATACATCGCGTTCGACCCCCGGTATCTGCGTCCGACGGAGGTTGACATTCTGGAGGGCGACGCGAGCAAGGCGCGTCGGGTATTGGGATGGAAACCGCGGACGAGTCTGGAGTCGTTGGCACGGATGATGGTGGAGCATGACATGGAGTTGGCTCGTCGGGAGAGCACGCTTCGGAAGGCGGGGCATGTGCTTCCGGAGTTCGAGGGGCACGATCAGGACTGAGGGATGACATGGGTTTCTGGGACGGCAAGCGGGTGATCGTGACGGGTGGTGGCGGTTTTCTCGGCGGCGCTGTGTGTCGTGTGCTCGAAGAGCGCGGCGTGCCGGCGAGCAGTGTGTTCGTGGCGCGGAGTGCCGTCTATGACCTGCGGGAACGAGCGGCGTGCGAGAAGCTCTACCGCGAGTCGTTCGGGGGCGACCCGGCGGATGTCGTGATCCATGTTGCCGGGACGGTGGGGGGGATTGGGGCGACGATGGCCCGCCCGGGTGAGTTCTTCCACGACAACGCGGCGATGGGGCTGCACCTCATCGAGGCGTTCCGGGGGGCGGGGCTGATCGAGCGGGGGGCGAGGTTCGTGATGGTGGGGACGGCGGCGGCGTATCCGGTGGGGGCGCCGGTGCCGTTGAGGGAGGAGTCGCTGTGGCATGGACTGCCCAGCGAGGCGGGGGCGTCGTACGGGGTGGCGAAGCTGATGGCAATGGAGATGCTGGGGGCGTATCGGCGTCAGTACGGGATGCGGAGCGGGTACCTGGTGCCGATCAATCTGTATGGGCCCGGGGACCACTTTGAGGAGGAGCGGAGCCATGTGGCGGCAGCGCTGATCCGGCGGTTTATCGAGGCGGCGGACCGTGGTGATCGGGAGGTGGTGTGCTGGGGGACGGGGAGCGCGACGCGGGATTTTCTGTATGTGGACGACGCCGCGGAGGGGATCGTGCGGGCGGCGGAGGTGATGGAGGAGCCCAAGGCGATCAACTTGGGGACGGGTCGGGAGACGCCTATTCGGGAGTTGGCGGAGACGATCGGGGCTGCTGCGGGTTTCCGGGGGGAGATTCGGTGGGACACGACGAAGCCGGACGGGGCACCGAGGCGGTTTCTGGATATTTCGCGTGCGGATGAGCTGCTGGGGTGGCGTCCGGCGGTGTCGCTGGAGGAAGGGGTGGGGAGGGCGGTGGCGTGGTATCGGGAGTGGGCGGGGGAGTGTGGCAGACTCGAGTGATAGGGTGATCGTCATCGTGCACATCCTCCTGCGTGTGGAGGTAGGGTGATGGCAGGGCGGCGAAGGAGGACAGATGTTGCTGAAGCGTCGATTGAAGAATCAGGCCACGCTCCGACTGCGTCAATTCGCCGAGGTGGCTCAGCGATTCGGGTGGAATATCACACCTGACCATTTTTACGCGGATATGCCGAAATTTCGGACTCTGCGGACAGATTCGTACTGGTGTCGCGGGTTTCCGGTGGACGGGATCCCGGGGATGGATCTGGACTCACAGCGTCGGGTGCTTGAGGAATGGATGTCGGGGTACATGGAGGAGTTGGGCAGCACCGATGTGTATCGGGAGGCATGCCAACGAAACGGCGAGGCGGGGTACGGCCCGATTGAGTGCCAATTACTGCACGCATTCGTTCGGAAGAACCGGCCTGGGAAGATCGTGCAGGTGGGTTGCGGAGTGTCGACGGCGGTGATTCTGGGGGCAGCGGAGCGGGAGGGGGGGTACCAGCCGGAGGTCGTATGTGTAGAGCCATTCCCGACGGGGTTTTTGGAGGAGGAGGGGAAGGCAGGGAGGATCCGGCTGGTGCGAGAGGGTGCGCAGAAGGTGGATCTGGAGGTGTTGGCGAGCATTCCTGAGGGTGGTTTGCTGTTCGTGGACTCGACGCACACGACGCATGTTGGGAGCGAGGTGAATCGTCTGATTCTGGAGGTTCTACCTGCGTTAGGTCCGGGTGTGTATGTACACTTTCACGATATCTTTATCCCGTACGACTACCACCCGGCGATTATGCGTGACCTGCTGTTCTTCGGTCGGGAGAGCACGCTGCTGCATGCGTTCCTGCTGCACAACGAGCGTTACAGGGTGTCGGTTTCTCAGTACATGCTGAATGTGTTCGATCAGGAGACGATGAGGCGTTTCTTCCCCGGGTACCGGGCTCGCCCGTTGGTGGAGGGGGTCTTTGCAACGACCGAGCCGACCTATGGGGCGCAGACGCCCGAGAAGGGGTACTACCCTTCTGCGATATATATCCGCCGGCATTGAGCCGTTGCCGCAGGACTCCCTTCGACGGGCTGAACCCCTCTTGGTGGGGAGGCGTAGCAGCGGAGTGGTATGGGCAGCCGGTCGTTATTCGGACCTTC
>REDD01000028.1 GCA_007693725.1 Phycisphaeraceae bacterium | reverse complement strand
CCCCCCATCCTTCCATCCCGGCGTCGCCACGGGTAGCGTGATCCGTCATGGACACGCCCGGACCCGGCGAACCCACACCCGACGACCTCTCGCCGACCATCGACACGCCCGCCGATGCCGGGCGACGCCACGATCCCTCCCAGATCACCACGACGCCGCCCGACCCCGACGACGACTTCGCCCCGCCGGAGCGGATCGGCCCCTACCGCCTCCTCCAGCCGCTGGGCGAGGGCGGGATGGGCATCGTCTACCTCGCCGAGCAGACCGAGCCGATCCGTCGGCGCGTCGCGCTCAAGCTCATCAAGCCGGGCATGGACTCGCGCGCGGTCGTGGCCCGCTTCCAGGCGGAGCGCCAGTCGCTGGCGATGATGAACCATCCCAACATCGCCAAGGTGTACGACGCCGGCGCGACCGACCGCGCCCTCCCCTACTTCGTCATGGAGTTCGTGCAGGGCGTGCCGATCACGCAGCACTGCGATGAGCAGCGCCTGAGCATCGCCGACCGGATCCGCCTGTTCCTGCGTGTGTGCGATGCCGTGCAGCACGCGCACAACAAGGGCGTCATCCACCGCGACCTCAAGCCGTCGAACATCCTCGTCGCGTACGAGAACGGCGTCGCGACGCCCAAGGTGATCGACTTCGGCGTGGCGAAGGCGGTCAACGCCGAGATGGAGAGCGGCGCGGCGTACACGCGCCTCGGGCAGCTCATCGGCACGCCGGAGTACATGTCGCCCGAGCAGGCCCAGATGTCGCCGCAGGACATCGACACCCGCGCGGATGTCTACTCGCTGGGCGTCGTGCTGTACCAACTGCTTACCGGCGATCTCCCGTTCAACCCGAAGACGCTCCGCGATGCCGCGCTCAACGAGATCCACCGGATCATCCGGGAGGTCGATCCGCCGCGCCCCTCCATCCGGCTCTCGACGCGGATCTCCTCGCACAAGAGCGACCCCGCGGAACTGGCGCGCCTCTTCAAGACCGACACGCGCCACCTCCTGCGAGCGCTGCGCACCGACCTCGACTGGGTCGTCATGCGCTGCCTCGAAAAGGACCGCGAACGCCGCTACGAGACCCCCAGCGCCCTCGCCCTCGACCTGCAGCGCTATCTCTCGGATCAGCCGGTGCTCGCGGGTCCGCCCTCGGCGGGCTACCGCATCAGCAAGTTCGTCCGGCGCAACCGCACGGGCGTCGCCGCGGGAGCGATCGTCGTGCTCGCGCTCGTCGCGGCGACGGGGGTCTCCATCTCCTTCGCGCTCTCGGAGGCGCACCAGCGGCGCATCGCCGATGAGGAGCGGGCCATCGCCGATGCCGTCAACACCTTCCTGAACGATGAACTGCTCGCGCAGGCCGCACCGGAGTACGCCGGTCGCGATGCCCGCGTGATCGACATGCTCGACAACGCCGCGACAGCGCTCGACGCCCAGGCCAACCTGCCCGCGCGCGTCGAGGCGGCGCTCCGGCGCACCATCGGCATGACATACCTCCGCAGCGGTGCGCCCAGTGAAGCAGAGAGGCACCTGCATCGAGCCGTCGACCTGTACACCACGCTGGAGCCGCAGCACGCGCAGGACCGCGCCTTCGCGCAGCTCAACCTTGCCGAGTCGCACTATCGCCTGCGCATCCCCGATGAAGCCCCAGCCCTCACGAACGAGGCGTACGAGACGCTCGCACGCCTCCTCTCCCCCACCGATCCTCGCCTGCTCGACGCCCGTCAGGAGATCGCCAACGCGCTGAAGTGGTCCGGCGAGATCGAACGCGCACGCGACCTCTACAGGAGCATCCTGAACAACCGAACATCCGCAACCCGTGATCAGCGCATCGCCCGCGCCGGCACGCTCCACAACCTCGCGCTCGCCGAATCGTCGCTCCGCGAATTCCCCAGCGCACTGGGGCACATGCAGCAGGCGCTCGCCATCCGCACCGCCGAACTCGGGCGCGACCACCCCAACACCATCAACACCCTCGCCGAATTCGCCCTCCTCCACTTCCGCCTCGACGACTCCGACCGCGCTGTACCCCTCTACACCGAGGCCATCTCCCTCGCCGAGCAACGCCTCGGCCCGCAGCACTGGCGCACGCTCCAGACCAAGGCCAACCTCGCCACCCTGTACGCGCGGACCGGCCGGCACGACCTCGCCGCCGAACTCTTCCTCGCCATCGAGCCGCTCTATCCGCTCGCCTACTCCCCGAACCACGCCAACCCCATCGAGATCTCCCGGCGCACCGGCGCCTCGCTCCGCGCCCTCGGGCGCACCTCCGAGGCCGAGGCCATCCTCGTCAAACGCTACAACCAGACGCTCAGCGCACCGAACGCCGATCGTGCGCTCATCGCCCGCGCGGCCAACAACCTCGCCGAGCACTTCGACGCCGCCGACAACCCCGCCGAGGCCGCCAGATGGCGCGAAATCGCGGAGCGCCACGCCCCCGCGACACCCAAATAGGACGCCCTCTCCGCCCGTCGGCGACGCACCCCCTGAAACTGGTGGTTTTCTGTAAGCACCCGCCAACCGCCACCAACACCCCCCACGCCGGTTTTGTCTCGTAGGCCCCGTGACGGGTCGGTACCCTGCACACGCAGACGCAACCGCGGCATCTGTTTTCCGAGGAACTCCACGGAGGCCAAATCATGATCATTCGGACCACACCCCTCGCGCTCGTGCTCGCCCTCATCGCCACGCTCTGCTGCTTCCAGACCGCAGAAGCAGACTCCGAGTGGCAGTTCGGCGGACAGGACTACGGCAGCTTCGGCGACTTCTTCTCCTCGCCACGCGCCCCCATCTCCCGGCGCGACCTCGATCTCTACGCCCAGCGCCTCGACCTCACCGAGGACCAACTCCACTTCATCCGCGATCGCTACGACGCCCTCATCACCACCTACCGCCAGAAGTGGCTCGACTTCGCCGAGCAGCGCACCGATGCCCGCTACACCTCGCAGATGTCCGGCGACTGGGAGCAGATGCAGACCCAGCAGCGCCAGTCACGCCTCGAACAGCAGCAGATGATCACCACACTCGTCGATTCCTTCATGGACGACCTGCGCATCGTGCTCACCCCCGAGCAGGATGCCCTCTGGTCCGTCATGGAGCGCGATCGCCTCCGGCGCGAAACACTCACCAAGTTCACCGTCTTCAACGAGGAACGCTTCGACCTCATCGAATGCGTCAGCATGCTCGACCTCAACGAGGATGAGAAGGCCAGCGTCGCCGACACGCTCGAACGCTACGCCCAGACACTCCATCCCCTCATCCAGAACCGCAACCGCAGAACCGA
>REDD01000030.1 GCA_007693725.1 Phycisphaeraceae bacterium | reverse complement strand
CGATTCCCCACTACCCTTCCGTCGATGCCCGATCGACCCACCATCGTCTTCGCCGCCGGCGGCACCGGAGGGCACATCTTCCCGCTCCTCGCCATCGAGGAAGCCCTCCGCGCCGATCCCGCGACGCCCGACTTCCACGCCCGCTATCTCTGCTCCACGCGCCCCATCGACACGCGCATCCTCCACGCCAACGCCCGCGAGGATGTCATCCCCATCCCGGCCATTCCCTTCTCGCTCGCGCCGCGCTCGTTCCTCCGGCTCGCCATGGGCTGGGGCCGCTCGCTCCGCGACAGCCGTGCGGCACTCCGGGCCGAGTCCGGCGAACGCGCCGCCCTCATCATCACGACGGGCGGATTCGTCGCCGCCCCGGTCGCGCAGGCGGCCCGCGTCGAACGCATCCCCCTCGTGCTGGTCAACCTCGACGCCGTCGCGGGCAAGGCCAGCCGCTTCGTCGGGCGTCGCGCTGCGCTCGCCATCACCAGCGCGGACGGTCCCGGTGTCCCCGCATCATGGCAACGCATTCCTCCCATTGTCCGCGCCAACGCCATCGGCGCCGATCCCGCCGTCGCACGCTCGCGACTCGGACTCCCCGAGAACACCCCCATCCTCCTGATCACCGGCGGCAGTCAAGGCGCTCGCTCGCTCAACCTCTTCCTCGCCGAACTCGCCTCGAACCGCCCGGAGATGCTCCGCGGCTACCACCTGCTGCATCAGGCGGGCGATGACGATGCACAGGCGCTCGAGAGCGTCTACCGCGCTGCCAACCTCAGCGCGACGGTTGTCCCCTTCATCGAGAACATGGGCGATGCGTGGAGCGTGGCATCGCTCTGCATCGGCCGCTGCGGCGCCGGTGCGGTCGCCGAGGCTTGGGCCAACGGTGTCCCCTGCATCTTCATGCCCTACCCGTTCCATAAGGATGAACACCAGCGGCTCAACGCCAGGCCCCTCGAACAAGCGGGCGCAGCGATCATTCTGAAGGACCACATCCTGCCGCAGAAGAATCTCGAAGCGCACGCCGAGACGATCGGCTCGCACCTCTCCGATCCGACCAGAATCGAAGCGATGCGTGCCCGCTACGAGAACATGCCCCGCGCGGACGGCGCTCAGCGTGCGGCGGGGGCCGTCTCCGGGCTCTTAAAGAATTCATAATCTTGATACGCCACTCTTTTGCCCTGCACCCGCGCCATCCACTTCGTGTGCGGCACACCGAATCGCTCGAAAACCCGCGAGATACCCGCCTTCCACGGGCCTTGTTCCAACCCGGTGGTAGACTTGCCTGATGCAGGAGCCCCGCGCCGATTCCGCGAATCAACCCCCCGCCGCGGGGCGGCATCCCGCGCCTCCGGCGCATTCCCCCCAGACAGAAGGCCATGCCCCCTCTGCGAACACCCCAAGATCCGCGTGGTGCATGGTGGTTTCGGCGTCATCCTCTCCTCCGGCCGATTCCGCTGATCGCCTCGCCCACCTCCTCCGCACCCTCGAAGACCGGCACATCGACGCCCAACTCGCCCAAAGCCCCTACCTTGCCATGGCGCACCTCGTCCGCCACGAGCAGACCCGACGCACCGACCCCGCGCCGCACCAGCTCCGCATCCTGCTGATCGCGAACCCTCCTCATCAGCGAGAAAGCGCTGATATCCACCGTTTGGTCTCCGCGGCGAAGCGTTTCCTGCCCGGTCTGGCCCGCTGGCGGTACGCCCCCGGCGCGACGCCGCCCATTTCGGAGTACCAGCAGGCGGAATGTGAAGATGGGCAAGGTGAAACGGTGGTCCGGCGGGACGCGGTGCGTGCATTCACCGATCGCGGGCCTCTTTTGCGGCTGGCAGGGGATGGGCAAATTGAGGGTTCCCCGGAAGCGGGGGAAATTGATTCGGATGCATCGGAAGAGGCGGCGTCTTCGGAAGCATCGATACTGACGGAAGAGGAACTGCGTCTCCTGCTCGCCGATGACGACGACGAGCAAACCGGGCGGGGGAACCGCTCGTAGGAGCGTATGTATGGCGGAGTTCAACGGATCACATCACGGGCGTCCCACCGCGTCGGAGATCGGCGGCGATCCGATGCTGCGCATCATCGCGGTCGGCGATTCCGATCGAGCACGGGCACTCGGACGCGACGGGCGTCTGGAAGTCGTGCGTGCTCGCGACGGCTTCGAGGCCATCGGTGAGGCCGGGCTGACGGGCACCGAGGACCGCGTGTGTCCCACGGTCGTGCTGCTCGCTCCGGACGCCGTGGATGCCCGCGATCTGGAACAATTCGTGCAGGCGGTGCATCTCGTCGATCCGACGACGAGGGTGGTCATCAGCAACGCGAACGATGTCCTGCCGAGCCGGATCGAGGGGCTGGACACCATCGGCAGCGACCCGACGCCCGATGCCCTGCTGCAACTCGTGAACGCCGTTGAATCCGATCCGCAGGAGGATTCGGCGGACGATGGCGCAGCGATCCCGTTGGATCACGCCCCGAGCGATCTCGAGGCGCTGGACGACGAAACGCTCCGCATCGCCGGACGCACCGACGGCACGCTGCTCCGCGCCCTGCTCGCAGGACGCGATCTGGCCGAGGTCTGTCTGCACCAGATGCGCAGCACACTCGGCGAGAGCGTGCGCTTCATCGCTCGCGAGGATGACAAGGCCCACGCCCCCTCGATCGCGATGGATGAATCCCTGCAACCCGTCACGCACCGAGACACGCTGCTCGGCTGGCTGATCGGTCCGTCGGAAGCACAGGACGATCTCGAACTCGAGGCCGACCGTCTTGCGCTCGCGCTCGTCGTCGATCGTCAGCAGCGACAGCTCCGCGATTCCGCATTCGTCGATCACCTCACCGGAGCATGGAATCGTCGCTACTTCGAGCGGTCGATGGAATCGCTGCTCCTCGATGCACGCGAACGCCGGATCGACCTCACCCTCCTGCTCTTCGACATCGACGATTTCAAGATCTACAACGACCGATACGGCCACGCCGCCGGCGACGAGATCCTTGTCGAGACCGTCCGGCTGCTGCGTGCGATGGTCCGCCCGGGCGATCGCGTCTGCCGCGTCGGCGGCGATGAATTCGCGGTGATCTTCTACGAGCCCAGCGGACCGCGCGCCCCCGGCAGCCAACCGCCGCGCTCGATCTTCGAGATCGCGACGCGCTTCCAACGCGCCATCTGCGAACACCGCTTCCCGAAACTCGGCGAAGATGCCCACGCCAACCTCAGCATCTCCGGCGGTCTGGCGACCTTCCCGTGGGACGGCCACGACCTCCACACGCTCATGGAGCACGCCGACCGCCTGCTCATCCAGTCCAAGCGCGAAGGCAAAAACGCCCTCTGCCTCGGACCCGGCGC
>REDD01000221.1 GCA_007693725.1 Phycisphaeraceae bacterium | reverse complement strand
CCCTCCCCGTCGCCATCGGTCCCGACCCGCGCGCCATGCGCGATGCCGAATGGATCCTCACCACCGGCCACGGCGGGTTCGCCATGGGCACACCCCTCGGCGTCTGCCGACGCAAGTACCACACACTCCTCAACGCCCCACTCACGCCGCCCGTCGACCGCATCGCCACCGTCAACCGCCTCGACGAAACCTTCACCCTCGACCCCGGCACCACCCACGAAGTCCCCATCCGCCTCGCACTCCACGAAACACGCACCACACCCGACTGCACAGCCGCCAAACACCACTTCCCCGACCGCTTCGAGAAAGACGCCACAACCGTCACCTGGATCTACGAAGACCTCCCATCGCTCCACATCGAAAAGCAACTCTGCATCGGCTGGCGCAGCAACACCGCCGCCGTCCGCTACCGCATCCGCACCGACCGCGTCTGCCGCGTCGAGATCCGCCCGCTCGTCTCGCTCCGCGACTTCCACGCCACGCTCGAAGACGCCACGCTCAAGCGCTGGAAGATCGCCGCCCAAGATGACGAGTCGCTCACCATCGAGGCCGAGCAATACGCGCTGCACCTCCGCGCCCGCGCCCTCATCTTCGAGCACGCGCCCGAACTCGTCGCCGACCTCGTCTACGACATCGAGGCATCGCGCGACCAGCCCGACACCGAATCGCTCTTCTCCCCCGGCGTCTTCGCAGCCGACCTCGTCCCCGGCGAATCCGAGTTCTCCATCGCCTTCGCCCTGGCCCCCGACACGCCCGATCTCGACCTCCACAAGCACGATCCGCGCCGAAGCCACCTCGGCCGCATCACCGCGAACTTCACGAGGCGACACCCCGACGGCGCGCAGCTCGCGCCGCTCGTCGCCGCGGCGGACGACTTCCTCGTCATGCGCCGCGTCGAGAAGTCCGCGCTCATGTCCGTCATCGCGGGCTACCCGTGGTTCGCCGACTGGGGACGCGACACCATGATCTCGCTCCCCGGCCTCATGCTCGCCACCGGCCGCTACGACGATGCCCGCTCCACGCTCGAAACCTACGCCCGCCATGTCTCCAAGGGCATGATCCCCAACCGCTTCGACGACTACTCCGGTCCCCCCCACTACAACACCGTCGATGCATCGCTGTGGTTCCTCCACGCCGTGCGCGAATACCTCAAGGCCACCGACGACCGCACCGGCTTCGGCGCACCCGGCTCGAAGCACACCATCCGCGCCGCCTGCCACGACATCATCCGCCACTACACCACCGGCACCCGCTTCAACATCCGCATGGACCCCGACGATGCCCTCATCACCGCGGGCGACGACACCACCCAACTCACATGGATGGATGCCAAGCGCGACGGCAGGGTCTTCACGCCCCGCCACGGCAAGGCCGTCGAGATCAACGCCCTCTGGCACCACGGGCTGCTCTCCATCGCCGAGTGCATCCACACCGATGAGCCCGACCGCGCCGAGGAATACCGCACGCTCGCCGCACGCGTCGCCGGGCACTTCCGCGCCGCCTTCGCCGATCCCAAGACCGGCGCACTCCACGACTGCCTCCGCCCCGACAAGTCCGGACGCTTCATCCCCACCGGCGAACTCCGCCCCAACCAGATCTTCGCCGCATCGCTCGAACACGCGCCGCTCAACCAGGCCGGACGACAATCCGTCGTCGAGGTCGTCCGCAAGCACCTGCTCACGCCCGTCGGCCTGCGCACGCTCGCGCCGGGCTCCAAGAACTACCAATCCCGCTTCGAGGGCGACATGATGCAGCGCGACAACGCCTACCACAACGGCACCGTCTGGCCCTGGCTCATCGGCCCCTACTGCGAAGCCGTCCTCCGCGCGAACGACTTCTCCCGCGAAGCACGCCACGAAGCGCTCGACTGTCTCACCACGCTCTTCGAGCACATGCGCTCCGGCTGTCTCGGCCAGATCGCCGAGGTCTACGATGCCGATCCGCCGCACCGACAGCAGGGCTGCACCGCGCAGGCGTGGTCCGTCGCCGAGCCGCTGCGCATCGTCATCGCGTGCCTGGAATAGCCGCCGCGATCGCCCGCACACCCTCCAGAAAACGCTCGACATCCTGCTCGGTCGTGTTCCACCCGATCGACGCCCGCACCGTCCCGCCATCGCCGACACCCATCGCCTCGTGCACACCCGGCGCACAGTGCAGCCCCGCGCGCACCGCCACGCCGAACGAACCATCCAGAATCGTCCCCACCTCCGCGCTGTCATACCCCTCCACCGTGAACGCCGCCACCGGCAACCGCTCCGACACCTCCGGCCCGTACAACAGAACTCCCGAAATCGCCCGCAATCCTTCCAGCATCGCGGAATACAACCCCCGCTCGCGCGCGAGCCGCTCCGGACACGCCGGCGTCTCGCTCTCCATCGCCCCCAGCAACGCAGCGCACGCCAGCCCGTTCGGGCTCCCCGCCTCAAACCGCCTTGCCAACTCCCGCGGCATCGCGCGCAGCCGTGAATCCCCCGTCCCCCCCTGACGCACCGGCGCCATCCGCGCCCCCTCATCACCACAGCGCACATCCGGGATCACCCGCTCCGACGCCACCAGCGCGCCCAGCCCCGTCACCCCCAGCAGCCCCTTGTGCGATCCGAACGCCAGCAGATCCGCGCCGAGCCCCGCCATCGACACCGGCAGCACCCCCGCCGTCTGCGCGGCATCCACCAACAGCAACGCCTCGCTCCCCATCGCCCGCAACCCTTCGCCCACCTCCGCCACCGGCTGCAGCGCGCCCGTCGCGTTGCTCGCGTGCTGGAGCGCGACCAGCGCCGTCTCCGCCCGCACCGCCGCCAGCATCGCCCGCGCCTCCACGCGCCCCGTCGCATCCGGCATCACCACCGTCACATCCAGCCGCCCCCGTTCCCGCTCATCCTCGATCGGGCGCAGCACCGCGTTGTGCTCCCCGCCATGCACGACCGCGTGGACCCGCTCAGCGCGCCGATGCGCACTCTCCACCACGCCATGCACCGCCAGATTCAGCGCATCCGTGCACGACGATTGCAGCAGCACCCGCTCGGGCGTCTCCATCCCCACCAGCCGCGCCAACTCCGACCGCGTCCGCTCGATCACCCCCGAGGCCCGACGCGCCAGCGCATACCCCGATCGTGCGGCGTTCCCGGCATCATGCGCCAGAAACGACTCGATCGCGCGCGCCACACCCTCCGGCTTCGGCCACGAAGTCGCGCTGTGATCGAGATACACGAACGATCGTCCCACGCCCCGATCCTAGACCCACCCCCTCTGCCACCAGCCCAACCCAATGTGCCACCAGTTCAACCGGGCTGCGTCAGCAGACCGGGTGACTGGTGCTGTGTGCCACGGACTTCCGGGGGCTTGCA
>REDD01000031.1 GCA_007693725.1 Phycisphaeraceae bacterium | reverse complement strand
ACCACCGCTTCGTCATGCGCCCCGGCTTCCGAAACCTCGACCCCATCCGCAGCAACCAGCACCTCGCCGACGACCGCGACACACCCGTCCACGCGCCCGCATTCCGCGCCACGCTCATCCGCGGGCGTCCCCTCATCCTCCTCCCCCTCTACCAGCGACAGGGCAGCGACGGCTTCTTCATCGCGCGACCCATCTCGCGCTTCTGGCTCGCGCTCTCATCGTTCCTCCGCAGAGTCAACGCCGACCGCATCGCCCCCCTTCTTCCGGGTGTGCGCCGACACCCCGCCTTCACGGACACGCTCACCGTCGACCGACGCATCGCCCGCTTCGTCGCCACCGAAATATTCCATCTCCTCGGCTACAGAATCACCCACCGCGACCAACGCTCCCTCATCGTCGCCAGACGCTCCCACGACCTCAAAGCCCCCGCCTCCCCACGCCTCAAACGCACTTCCCCCCACGAATCCCCCAGAGTTGATCCGACGAACAATCCCGAGCAGAGTCTCGCGGAATATCGACGCGACTTTGCCGATTAACACTGTGGCGGCGACCCTCCGGATCCCGCCTCACGCACAGCACGGCCAAGAAGCCGTACGGGAAGGAAATTGCATGAACCCCTCCAACGACTCCCTCGCATTCGACAGACTCATCGACGCAGCCGATGCCGGATTCCGCGCAAGCAAGGAAGCCGCTCGCGACCGCAAAACACGCAATCTTCCCTGGCCGTGCGATCTCATGGGCGCTGACGACCAGCCCGAAGGGCTCGCCGAGTTCTCCCTCTGGGAGATGGAGCAGGCAACCGCCTTCCTCATCCGCCTCGGCTTCATCCCTCCTCGCCGCTGATCGACCCACCAACCTTCGCGCCTATCATGCGGGCCAACCCCGAAACCAACGGAGCCCCGCGCGATGACCACAGCCGATGACCGTCCCATGTCCGCCCGCTTCAAAGAGGGCTGCGCCGACCTCCACGATGCCGCGGAGTCCTCCGACTTTGCGCGCCGCATGGTCAAGGCCGAGCTCACGCGCGACGACTACATCGAGATGCTCCGGCGCTCGCTCCCCATCCACGCCGCGCTCGACAAGGCCATCCTGACCCACCGCGACGCTGTCCCCCAGCTCAAAGCCCTTGTCACGGATGAACAGCTCCACGCACCCCACATCCGCGCGGACCTCGAATACTTCAACGAATCCACCTCCGACATCCAGCCCACCCCCGCTCTTTCCGAAGCCATCGCCAAAATCAACCACGCCGCGGACACAAACCCCCTCCTCCTCCTCGCTTTCCACTATGTCCGCGAGGGCGCCAACAACGGCAACCACTTCATCTCACGCAAAATCCGCCAGAACCTCGACCTCCCCGAACGCGACGGCTCACGCCACATCGACCCCTACGGCCCGGCACAACGCGAGAAGTGGGCTGCCTTCAAAACCACCCTCGACGCCCTCCCCTTCACCCCCACCGAGCGCGACCAACTCGTCGAGACCGCCCGCGAGATGTTCCGCATCGTCATGGCCATCCATGACGACCTGAGCACCCGCGCCCAGACCGTCTGACCGCGCCCCCGCTTCTTTCCTCACGAATCCCTCCGATGGACCCGGTTTTGGGGAACAAAACCCCATCCCGTCCGTCCAATCTGCTACTTTGCCCCCGTCCCCCATCGGGCCGGACCATCCACGCCCGAAGAGGATCGGAGGGTTCAACGCGCATGGCCAAGGCCGCGCTCGCCAGCGTCGACATCGACCGTTCACCGATCGCACTCGGCGAGGAGCCGCTGTCCATCGGTCGTCATCCCAAAAACGACATCCCCATCGAGGATGATCTCGCCTCACGCTTCCACTGCGTCATCGAGCCCGCCTCCGACGGCACCTACATCCTCCGCGATCTCGGCTCACGCAACGGCACCCGCGTCAACGCCGAGAAAGTCTCCGCAACCATCCTCAGTGATCAGGACCTCATCACCGTCGGCCGGCACTCCTTCCGCTTCCTCTCCGAAGCCGACGATGCCAAGCCCGTACCCCCCAAGCGACGCTGGGGCTCCAGCAAACACGACAAACGCAAAGACCACGCCGAGGCGCTCCCCGACTGGGCCGCGACCATCCGCCAGACCGTCGAGGCCCTCCCCCCCGACGCCGCCGGACTCAAGGACGACATCGCCCTCCTCGACGCCGACGGCAAGCCCGCAGGCACCCTCGCCCTCCGCTCCTCCGGACCCGTCGCCATCCGCATGCTCCTCGTCGCCGCCGCCCGCTCCCGCGCCACAGACATCCACTGCGAGCCCAAGCCCGACCACCTCGACATACGCCTCCGCGTCGACGGCGAACTCGTCCACATCGCCGAGATCCCCGCCGAGGTCGGAAACCTCGCCATCGGACTCGTCCGCACCGCCTGCCACCTCAAGGTCGTCGCACGCAACGCCGTCCAAGACGGATCCTTCACCGCCGTCTTCCCCGACCGACGCATCGACTACCGCGTCTCACTCACGCCCTCCGTCCACGGCCAGAAACTCGTCATCCGAGTCCTCGACCCACGCGTCGCACCTCAGGACCTCGACGCCCTGGGCATGCCCGGCTACATGCACCAGCGACTCGCTCGCGTCTGCCGACAGGATGCCGGACTCCTCCTCGTCGCCGGCCCCACCGGCTCCGGAAAAACCACCACCCTCTACAACGCCCTCCGACAGGTCGACCGCGAAAAACGCAATGTCGTCACCATCGAGGACCCCGTCGAATACCACATCGACCATGTCACGCAGATCCCCGTCACCGAGCAGACCTCATTCGGCGCGATGCTCCGCTCGGTCCTCCGACAGGACCCCGATGTCATCCTCGTCGGCGAGATCCGCGATGAGGAAACCGCCCGCGTCGCGATGCAGGCCGCGATGACCGGCCATGTCGTCTTCTCCACCGTCCATTCCCGCGACACCATCGGCGCTGTCTTCCGTTTGCTCGACCTCGGACTCGAACGCTACCTCGTCGCCAACGCGCTCGACATCGTCCTCGCGCAGCGACTCGTCCGCATCCTCTGCGAGAACTGCAAACGCCCCGTCAAAGTCTCACCCGGACAGGCATCACGCATCGGACGAATCATCGAAGGCAAGTCCCATGTCTACGCCGCCGTCGGATGCCCCAAGTGCCTCCGCACCGGGTTCCACGGCCGACGCGCCCTCTTCGAAATGCTCGAATTCACCGACGAACTCCGCGACATCGTCCTCAACAACCCCACCATCAACGCCCTCCGCACCTCCATCGAAACCGGACTCTTCACCTCACTCCGCCAATCCGGCTGGCTCCTCGCCGCGCAGGGCGTCACCCCGCTCGAAGAAGTCGACCGCGTCACCGCCTCCGG
>REDD01000293.1 GCA_007693725.1 Phycisphaeraceae bacterium | reverse complement strand
TCACTCCGGGCGGATGTTTCACCGGCGGTTCTGCATGCAGACGAGGACAACACCGTTCGAATCGTGATCTCCAGCATGCACACGATGCCGGAGGGCGTTGCCGAGCGCGGTCTTCTTGCTGCGAGGGTGGTACTTCTCGATGCCGGAGGGGCGACGATCGCGGAATTGGATGCGCCGCTTGAGATTCTTGAAGGAACCGTCCGGATGGATTTGGAGTGGCGGCTTCCCGATGATCTGGAGACCGGCGATTACGGCATCTCCTTGAGCATCGATGACAGCATCTTGCGCAGAGTCGGGCGCATCAGTTTCATCGTAGACCGTCTTGAAGGAATCGTCGGGCAGTACCGTACGAGAATCGATGGCCTGCCGCACGGGAAGGTTCAGGATGAGAGTATTCGGCTGGTGCGATCGTGGATTGATCTGATTGATCCGAGGTCGAACAGATACGCCGCGACGAGGTTCGTGTACGGACCGGCCGAGGTGGTCGGCTGGATTGATGCCTGGCTGGCCGCCGCGGAGAAGGGCACGGACCCTCTGAAAGGGAAGCCCGGAGATGTCTGGGGCGTGCTCGATGCACCGACCGGTGAAGTTCTTTTCCGGCTCTATGTGCCGCGGAACCTGAACCGCGATGCCCCGACGCCTCTGGTCATGGCTCTGCACGGCGCCGGCGGGGATGAGCACATGTTCTTCGAGGGCTGCGGGAACGGCCTGATCAAGGATCTGGCGGACCAGTATGGATTCATCGTGGTGTCGCCGTCCACCTACAGTATTCTCGGCGACCCGGCGGCCTTCGATCGGGTTGTGGATGCGATCGGATCGTGGCATGACATCGATGCGGATCGAGTACTTGTTGTGGGGCATTCACTCGGCGGCATCACGGCGAGCGGGCTGGCGCAGTTGCGGTTCGATCGCATCGCAGGCGTGGTCGGGATCGCGGGGACGCGCCCCTTCGTATCGACGATGGCGTGCGCACCCGTGTTGATCATCGGAGCGGGGCGCGACCTGATTGTGCCGGCCCGGGGACTTGCGCAGACAGTTGCGAGAGCGACCGATGATGGCCTGCCGGTTCGGTACGAAGAGCACCCAGAGCTCGGCCACACCATTGTGGTGAACGAAACACTGGGCTACGCGATCGAGTGGTTGTTGAAGCAGAAGGTTGCGGAGGAGCTATCGATCGACTGATCGCGGGCTGAGATTTTCCAGCAGCAAATTGCTTTGAGTGGCCACATGATGCGCGTATACAGCGTCGCGTGCACTCCGCACTTTGTCCTGATTCTCGATCGTACGAGCTCTGGTTTCGGAGACTTGATCGATCATTTCTTTCGCGATCTCTTCAAGCTCGGTCTCGTTTATCGGATTGGCCCCCGAATTTTTCACCGGAGATGGCTCGGAAAGACCGTTGACCGGAATCGGTTTCTGATCGCCCGGACCAGAGCTGTAGTTGGCAGCGAAAAGTATGAAGTCGTCCAAGCCCACGGTGCCGTCGCCGTTCAGGTCACCCTGACTTGCTGAAAGATTCGTTTTCCCGAAGTTCGCGCTCAGGATGTCAAAGGAAGGGAGAGCGTTCTCGATGGGTGTCTTTGCCCAGATATCAAAGATGCCTGACGCGTAGAGCACAAAGTCATCCAGATCGACCTTGCCGTCACCGTTCAGGTCGCCGTGCTCGAAGGTCGCTCCCTCTTTCATGCCGAAGTTGGCCTGCATCTCGGCAAGGCCCGGGAGTCGTACCGGTCGGCCGAGTTGCTTGATCGCTTCATAAACCATCTTCACCGCATCCGGCACATCGCTGTTGAGCTCGGTGGGAGAACTCACAGGTTCCGCCGATTCGACTTCCGCAATGATTTTTTCGGCGAGCTTGTTGCCCGCCTGCGCGAGATTCACGATGCCATCCGTTGAGAGTCGTGCCGCACCCCGCTCGCGGGTGAGTCTCGCGGCGAGGTCGCCGAGGCGTGCGGACTGGTTGAGCGCATGATCGGCCGAATCCAGAAGGCGCATCTTGCGCTGTGCCGTAGGAGAGAGCGCCGGACCGCCTGCGCCCCGCTGCACACCGCTCCCGAACTCGGTGCGGACGCCTCGTTGGCGATGGATGTCGGAAAATGTCAACCCGGCCGGGGATTCCGCGGAGCTGGTGCGATGGAGCGCAAGGTTCGTCTTGGCGATATGCGCAAATGCTGCGGTGTCGGCTGTGATGGGCGTCATGGCGTTCTCCTCGATGTTTCCCGGATTGGGGTCTATCGAGAAGCACTACGCACACCGCGTGCCAGAACTGGATGATCAGACTCAGAATCAGGATTTCGG
The DNA here is from genome assembly GCA_007693725.1 of Phycisphaeraceae bacterium. Lineage (GTDB taxonomy): Bacteria > Planctomycetota > Phycisphaerae > Phycisphaerales > UBA1924 > REDD01. The sequence goes on along the minus strand of REDD01000293.1, from coordinate 1,058 downwards.
GGGCTGTTCTTCGAGCAGTGCGTCGAGTGCCTCGGCAAGTGATGCGGGGCGGAGACCCTTGGCCCGGATGGCCCCTTCTCGATCCACGATCACGATGAAGGGGAACCAGAGACGCTCGTACTTCTGGCCGTTGGCCCGATCCTTGACATCGAGGGCCATCGGGAAGGAGACCTTGTACTGCTCGCAGACCTGATCGAAGTTCTCCGCCGCCCTGCGATCATCGCAGATGCCGATGAGACGGACGCCCTTGTCGGCGTACTCCGTTGCGATCTTGTTCATGGTCGGCATGGCCGACTTGCAGGGGCCGCACCATGTGGCCCAGAAATTGATGACCACGATGTCACCTTTGAGCGCCTTGAGCGACATTGCGTCCCCCCGCCATGCATCGACCTCCAACTCGGGAGCGGGATCACCGATCTGGGTCACGATGCGGTTCCACATGACGGCCCTGTCGGAGTGGTAGAACCAGTCGCGCTGGAATGGGGGAGGAACCTCGGCCATCTCTTCCGTCTGCACCTCCGGCTGCGCAGCGGGCGGTGTCGCCCTCCGCACGGGGACTTGCTGGCGCTGTGCGGGCGCCGCCGAAACCGATGCGCCGGCTGCTGTCTCGCTGACTGGAACAAGGCCGTGCCCGGCCAGATGCAGGGCGATGATCAGGCCGACGGCCGGGATGGTGCTGAGGATCGACATATCGCTCTCCTTGTGGAGTCGGCTGAGCTGGCACCGACTCGATCTCGATTCCATTAGGATAGAACCCCGGAGGGTCCGTCACCACGCGCGATCGCATGGGACGGCTCCGCCCGGCATTTGCCGGTCGGCTGGTGGATGCCGAGCAAGCGAGGTCGCATGTTGGAATTTCTACCATTGCTGATCTACTTCGCGATCGCGTTGGTGGTGTCGTTTTTCTGCTCTCTGCTTGAAGCATCGCTGCTCTCGATGCCGCAGTCCCATGTCGAGCGGCTGCGGGAGTCCGGAAGTCGCACGGGGAAGATCCTCGCGGGATTGAAGAGCAAGCTTGATCGGCCCCTGGCGGCGATCCTCACCCTCAATACGCTCGC
>REDD01000245.1 GCA_007693725.1 Phycisphaeraceae bacterium | reverse complement strand
CCGGAGAGGGACCGCCCCGTACGGGGCCTGCGAATCCGGGGCTCGTCGGAGACCGAACTGGTGGACTGGTATTGGAGGTTTCATGCGGACATTGGTCGCCATCCCCGTCTACAACGAAGAACAATATGTGCAACGCGTGCTCGACCGGGTGATGGAGTACGCGCCGAATGTCCTCGTCATCGATGACGGCTCGACCGATGCGACGCCCGCGCTCGCGGCGAGTTATCCCGTAGACATCGTGCGCCGATTCAAGAACGGCGGGTACGGGCGCTCGATGCTGGAGGCGTTCCGCTGGGCGACCATCGAGGGCTACGACTGGATCATCACGATGGACTGCGACGAGCAGCACGAGCCGGAATCGATCCCGGCGTTTCTGGAGTGCGCGGAGCGGGATGATGCGGACATCATCTCGGGGTCGCGGTATCTGGTGCCGAAATCCAATGCGGTGGTGCCGCCGGAGAATCGGCGTCGGATCAACATGCTGATCACCGAGGAGATCAACGACCGGCTCGGGCTGTCGATCACGGATGCGTTCTGCGGGTTCAAGGCGTACCGGGTTGCCGCGCTCGCGGGTCTGCATCTGACCGAGTGCGGGTATGCGTTTCCGATGCAGTTCTGGCCGGAGGCGTTCGCGGCGGGGCTGCGGATCAGCGAGATCCCCGTGTCGCTGATCTACCACGACCCGAACCGGACCTTCGGCGGACCTCTGAACGATGACAACATCCGTCTCGCCCACTACCGCACCGTCCTGCACTGCGCGCTCGAGCGCAACGCCGATCGCCTTCCCGCAACCGCGCTGGCAGATTTGACCTGCGGCTGTCCAAAATGACCGTTGCGTCGCCGCCGTCGCCACGCATCACTCTTGAGCCGCACCCGAGTGCGTGGCCGGGGTTGATACGCTCGGCGTGGGAGAAGCGAACGGATCAGTCGCTGCGGATGCGCGAGCAGCTCGGCCTGCCGACGGATCGTCCGATCGTCATGTCGGGGCACCAGTCGGAGCCGTGGCATCCGGGGATTCTGGCGAAGTTCATCGCTGCGGAGTTCGCCGCTGCGGAAGCGAACGGCGTGTCGGCGTGGATCCTCGTGGATCAGGACACGGGCGAGCCCGGCGGCATCGATGCGCCCTCTCGCGATGCGAACGGACGGCTGAGGCGCGCCCGCTACCAGCTCGCCGATGCACCGAACACCGAGGCGCCGTTCTCGCATCAGCCATCATTCCGACCGACACACCCTGATCTTTCCGGGGTGCAGCCCGCATCCGCCGCGCAGGGGCTGCATCGCTGGATCGAGGCGCTGGAGAAGCATTCCGGGCAGACGAACGCAGCGCACCAGACGGGCAGCGCCTTGGCGGATCTGGCCGGGTCGTGGGCGAAGCCGGATCACATTGTGTACGCAAGCCAACTCCGATCGACGGATGCCTTCGCGGCGTTGATCGCGGCCATCAGGGAGTCGCCGCGTCGGTGCATCGAGATCTACAACCGCTGCGCGGCGGAGGCGCCCGAGGCGCACATCGCCGCGTTGCATGCGCCGGACATTGATGCGCAGCTCGAACTCCCGCTGTGGGTGATGCCGGAGAAGATCGGCGGCCTCCGCAGGCGGGCCACGCTGGCGGACCTGGATACGGTGGATGGTTCTCGTCTGATGGCGCGGGCGTTGAGCATGACCGCGCTGCTGCGTTCGGGGGCGTGCGATCTCTTCATCCACGGGCGCGGGGGCGTCCGCTACGACGCGATCACGGAGCACTGGATGGCCGAGTGGCGCGGGCAATCGCTCGTGCCGACGACGATGGCGACGGCGGACCTCACCCTCGGGATCGGCTGCGAGAGCATCGACCTCGCGGATGTGAACAGCGCCCATCAGCGTGCGCACAAGGCGCGGCACGATCCGGCGATCGTGGGCGATCAGGACGCCGGCGCGAAAAAGCGGGCGTATCTGGAGGCGATCCGGTCGGCGAAGGCCGAGGGAGCATCCCCCGCGCCGATCTTCGCCGATATGCAGGCGTTTCTCCGCGATTACAGACGGAGGCACGAGCGGGCGATCGGCGCACTCCGGGAGGAAGCGGCGGCGATGGTGCGTCGGTATGGCGAGCGGGAGATCGTCGCGGCCCGCGACTGGGCCTTTTTCCTGTACGAAGACGAGGCGCTCGATCTCCTGCGCAATCGGATCAGGGCGGAGTTCACCCGGCGCGACTGACCAGACTCACCACGGCGATGCTGACCGCGATGATGGCCAGCCCGACGGAGACCGCCAGACCCGCCACCATCCACGCACGGCTGGTCGCGAGCATCCGCGTCAACTGATCCTCGCGCTCCGCGCGGCGCTCGTCGATGGAGTGCAGCACCTCGCTCGTGCGATCCGAGGCGCGCCCGATGTCGCTGAGCGTCTCGCGGAACTCGGCCATCGTGTGAACCAGACGGCCCTGCGCATCGCCGGACTTGACGACCTCCGTCGCCACGACATCGAGTGATTCGTGCACACGATCGAGACGGGCCGACTGCCCGGAACTCGCCTCGCGGATCGCCTGCGTCGTCTCCGCACGCAGGGTGTCGATGGATTCACGCAGCACGCGCGGCGTCTCGATCATCGAAGGCAGGGCCTCATCGATCCGGTGAGCGATGGCGAGCAGGGCATCGGACCGCTCGCGCTGCTCATCGAGATGGGTATCGACCTTGCGGATCAGCGAGACGACCTCGCGGTAGTTTCGACTGAGCTCCTCGATCAGCTCCTGACGGCTGCGCGGCACCGGCGATGCATCGTCCGTTGCCTGCTCCTTGGCGGGCGACGAGGCCACACGCACCGAGTTCACATGCACACTCGGCTCGTCGAGCATGTCCTCGTCCTCCGGAGTCGGCTGGGCTCCACGCTTGCGGTCCCAACGCTCCGTGATCGTCGCGGTGGGCGGATCCGATGGCCGCCCCGGCTTCCCGAACATCCGACCCAATCTGACGAGCAGTCCCATGCGACCTCCGTGTCTGCGGGGCTGAAAATTCCGGTTTCTCCGCCCGGTCTCCGACCCGGGCGGGCGGCACATGCGGGTAGCATCGAGCCATGTCCCGCATTCCCGCACTCACCCTTTTGGTCGGCCTGATCGTCGCTCTGGCTGCAGGATGTGCCCCGGAGCCCCCGGAAACCCCGGAGCCCCCCCCGGAAAGCGCCCCGAAGGGCGACGAGCCGCGGCTCGCGGTGCTGAGCCCAGCGATGACCATCATCCTCCGGGATCTGGGCGGACAGGACCGCATCGTCGGGCGGCACGGCTACGACCTGATCCTCGCCTCCGAGCCCGTCCCGGTGGTGGGGAATGAGTCCGGCATCGACTACGAGGCCCTGATCGGGGCCGATCCGACCGTTGTCCTGCTGGAGGGGAATCAGCGAGGCATCCCAGAGCGGCTGCGCTCGCTCGCCGCGGATCGCGGATGGGAGCTCGAAGCCATCCCCCTGCTGACGCTCGACGATGTCGTCGATTGCATCGGTTTCCTCGACCGGCTGCTGCACCCCCCTGGCGGTTCGGAAACAGGGCGCGGGCTCATCGCCGATCTTGAAAGCGCCTGGACACCCTCGGAGCACATCCGGAGCACGCTCGGGCGCACCATCGCGCTGGCTGCCACGGACCCCATCGGCGTCCTCGGGCCGGGATCCTTTCACCACCAACTGATCGATCGTCTGGGCGGACACGCGCTGCCGGAACGGGGCATGCCGTACATCACATGGTCCACGGAGGACTTGAAGGCGGCGGATCCCGACTCGCTGGTGATCTTCGCGCCCGGCTCCTCGGAACCGATGGAGAAACTGCTCGGCCCGATCGCTCGCATCGGGCTGCGAGCCGTTCGGGAGGATCGCGTTTTCGTTGTGCGGGATCCGCTCTGCCATACACCGAGCACCGCGCTGATCCGTGTCGCTCAGGAGCTGCGCGACGCCACCGGGGAAGTGCGTTGACCGCTCGGCGTCGAACCATCGCCACGCTCGTCGGGCTCGCGCTCGTGCTGGTCGGTGCGGTGGTCTTCCGGCTGCACGCCGGTCCGGGCGGGCTGGGGCGAGCGACCGATCCATTCATCATCGAACTCCGCTGGCTGATGGTGTGCAGCGCGGCCGCCGTCGGGGCAGCACTGGCGGTCAGCGGTGCGCTTCTCCAGGCGATTCTCCGCAACCCCCTCGCGTCGCCGTTCATCCTCGGGCTGACCTCGGGGGCGGGGCTGGGGATCGTGCTGGCGACTTACGCGGGATACCTCGCGACCGGCGCGATCGTTGCGATGCAGCCGCCCGTCTGGGCCGCGGTGGTGGGCGCTTTCGCGGCCCTCGGGCTCGTCTTCGTGCTGAGCCAGCGGCGCGGCCTGATCGACCCCGTGCATCTCGTGCTGGTCGGGGTGATCGTCAGTGTGATCTGCGGCGCGGCGACGACATTCATCCAGTTTCTGCTGCCGGATCGGGGGATGGCGGTGTACACCCGCTGGGTGATGGGCACGATCAGCGAGAACACGCCGTGGTCTCGCGTCGCGCTCGTCGGCTTCGTGACGATCGCGGGGACGGGGATCGCGGTGCTGCTCGGGCGGGCGCTCGACAGCGCCTCCCTGAACGATGACGAGGCGGCGAGTGTTGGGGTGCGGCTCGGGCTGCTGCGTCTGGTGTGCTTCGGTCTTGCGGGGGTGCTGACCGGACTGACCGTGTCGATCGCCGGACCCATCGGCTTCGTCGGTCTGATCTGTCCGCATCTGGTGCGCATCCTCGCGGGCGCTCGCCACGCGACGCTGATACTCGGCAGCGCACTGGCGGGCGCTGCGCTGCTGATCATCGCGGATGCGGGGGTCGCCCTGATCCGTCTGCCGGCGGGGCGGATGCCGGTGGGAGTCCTGACGGCGCTCGTCGGCGGTCCGCTCTTCATCTTCCTGCTGCGTCGACGCGGCTTCTCGATGAATGCCGGTCGAGGAGGCGGTGCATGAGCGTTCTCGCCTGCGATGCCATCACCACCGGCTACGCGCGGAACAAGCCCGTGCTGCGTGACATTTCGTTGGCGTTCGATCCGGGCATCACCGTGGTGATCGGTCCGAACGGCGCGGGGAAATCCACGCTGCTCCGCGCCCTGCTCGGCACGCACCCCGTCTGGTCCGGAAGCGTGCTGCTGCAAGGGCAGCCGCTGCACTCCGTTCCGCCACGACGGCGCGCTCTCCGCATGGCCTACCTCGCGCAGCGGTCCACAGTTTCGAGCAACTTCTCCGTGCGCGAGGTCATCGCGCTCGGGCAATACGCATCGCAGCCCTCGTCGCGAGCCATCGACGATGCTCTCGAACGAATCGGCATGGCTGACCATGCCGAACGCCCCTATCACGCCCTGAGCGTCGGTCAGCAGCAGCGGATCGCGCTTGCGCGGGTGCTCGCGCAGCTCGCGGGCAAGGAGGATGGCGCTGTGCTGCTGGCGGATGAGCCGGTGGCCGCGATGGACCCCGCCCACGCATCGCGCTGCTTCGCCCTCCTGCGGGCACTGGCGGAGCGGGGCGCGGCGGTGGTCATCGTGCTGCACGATCTCACACAGGCGATCCGCATCGCGGATCGTGCCGCCGCTCTCTCGCCCGATGGAACCCTCGCGGGCGCGGGGCCCGCGACCGAGCTGCTGGAGCCGGAGCAACTCCGGGAGATTTTCGGCGTGGCCTTCGACGCCGCCATCCTGCGGCACGGTCCCGCACTCATCCCCGGCGAAGCGGTAGAATGACCTGCGATGCAGAATCTCTTTCAATACCTCTTTCCGCTGCTCATCATCGGTCTCCCCGCGCTGAGTTGGATCTTCCAGAAGCTCAACGAGAACTATCAGGCCAAGAAGGAGCAGGAGGCCGAGCGGCGCAGGCAGGAAGAATCCCTGCGTCAGACGGTCCCGATCACCACGCGGCGTGAGATGCCGGAGGAAGAAGATCCGCGCGAGCAGAGACGGCGCGAGCTTGCTGCTCGGCGTGCGGAGCAACTCCGCCAACTCCGCGAGCGGCAAGAGCAGCGTGCCGGCACACTCGTGTCACAACCGCAGGCACCGGCTCCCCCGCGTCCGGCGGGGCTGCCGCGTCCGCCGGCACAAGCTTCACCCGGCGGCATCACGCCCGTCCCGCCCCGACCGGGCATGCCCACGACGCGTCCCCCGGTGCGACGCCCGCAGCAGGCACGACCCACCCAGCAGACGGGCCAGCCGCAGCGTTCGGCGCGTCCCGCTCGCCAGCCCGCGGCTCCCCCGGGTCGTCCCCAAATCACAGCGCTGCCGGACCCGGCGCTCACCACCTATCAGGCGGAACTCGCGGCACGGTCTCAGAGCGTGACCGCATCCGAAATCGGCCAAAGCGGTGATGAACTCCCCACTGCCCGTTCGGGACGAGCCGCTGCCTTGCTCGGCACGCTCGACCTCCGCCAAGCGATCATCCTGACCGAGATTCTCGGCAAGCCCAGTTCGATGCGCAGCCCCGAGGAGCAACCCTGGGCAGGGCGATGAATCACTGAGAGACCCACTCATCGCTATACTCGCCGCCCGCATGGCACCCGCCACGACCAAAGCACCCGCCGCCTCGAAACGGCGCTCATCGAGTCCGCTGAGCGAGGTCCACCGCGCCCGCATCCACGCGCTGCGGAAAAAGCTCAAAGAGGTCCAGTGCGATGCCCTGGTCGTCACCAACGAGAAGGACATCCGTTACTTCATCCCGTTCAGCGGTGAGGCGAGCACGCTCATCATCCTGCCGAAATCGCTGACGCTCATAAGCGACACGCGCTTCGAGGAGGAGCTCGATCCACTCCGGGGCGCACTCACGATCGTCATGCGTTCCGGCGCCATGCTCGACGCCCTCTCGGGAGCGCTAAGCGACCTCGGCCAGCAGACCTACGCCCTCCAGGCCGACTCGATGACCGCCACGATGCGAGCGGGGCTTGCGAAGCGCCTCGGCGCGAAGCGGCTGAAGGACACGACGGGCATCGTCGCTTCGCTCCGGCGAATCAAGGACGCGTCCGAGGTGCGGCTGATCCGCAAGGCCGCGTCGATCCAGCAGCAGGCGATGGAGGCGCTGATCCCGCAACTGGAACCGGGGCTGACCGAGTTCGAGGTCGCCGCGATGCTCGAGTTCGAGATGCGTCGGCGCGGTGCGGACGGCCCCTCTTTCGAGACGATCGCCGCCGCGCGGGCCAACGGCTCCAAGCCCCACGCGCGCCCCGGCAAGACCAAGCTCGCGCCGAACCAACCCCTGCTGATCGACTGGGGTGCCCGCTTCGAGGGGTACTGCTCCGACATGACCCGCGTCTTCTGCTTCGGCAAGTGGCCCCGGGCGCTCAAGGATGCGTACCAGATCACGCTCGATGCGTTTAACGCGGGCGTGGCTGCCGTCAAACCCGGGGCCCGCTGCGTCGATGTCGACGCCGCCGCGCGGGCGATCATCGAGAACTCACGGTTTCCCGATCGTTTCGTGCACAGTCTCGGGCACGGCATCGGACTGGATGTGCACGAGCTGCCGCGTCTGAGCAAGCAGTCCGATGAGACGCTGATGCCCGGCGATGTGGTCACGGTCGAGCCGGGGATTTATCTTCCGGGGGTCGGGGGGATTCGTCTGGAAGATGACATACTGGTGACGCCGAGTGGTCGGCGCAACCTCTGCGGACTCCCGAAAGATTTGGAGTGGGCGACGCTTTGATTGACATCCGCAAACTCAAAGAACTCGTGAAGCTGATGGTCGAGAACGATCTGTCGGAACTCGATCTGCGCGACGAAGCCGAAACCGTCGTTGTCAAGCGCACGCTCGCTGGGCAATACCAATACGCACCCGCGCCCGGCGGGCATCCGATGCAGATGCCGGGTGGACACGCGCCGGCATACTCTCCGGGCGCTGCCCCGGCGGGGGGCGGCGATTCCGAAGCGGACGACGACGCCTCGCTGCACGCGATCGTCTCGCCGATGGTCGGCACCTTCTACACCGCCCCCGATCCGGAGAGTCCGGCCTATGTCAAGGTCGGCTCCGAGGTGGATGCCGACTCGGTCGTGTGCATCGTCGAGGCCATGAAGGTCTTCAGTGAAATCAAGGCCGAGTGCTCCGGAACCATCGAGAAGATTCTCGTCAAGAACGGCGATGCCGTCGAATACGGGCAGAAGCTCTTCCTCGTCCGCTCGCGCTGAACCACACACACGGATACCCATGTTCTCCAGAGTGCTGATCGCCAACCGAGGGGAAATCGCCCTCCGCATCATCCGGGCGTGCCGGGATCTCGGCATCGAGTCCGTCGCCGTGTACTCGGAGGCGGACGCGGATGCTCCCTATCTGAAGCACGCCGACCGGAGTGTGTGCATCGGTCCCGCGCCCGCGAGCGAGTCGTACCTCAACATCCCGCGGATCATCTCCGCGGCGGAGGTCACGAACGCCGACGCCATCCATCCCGGCTACGGCTTCCTCGCCGAGAACGCACACTTCGCCGAGGTCTGCCGCGACTGCCGCATCGAGTTCATCGGCCCGTCGCCCGAGGCGATGGGTGCGCTGGGCGACAAGATCTCCTGCAAGAAGCTCGCTCGGCAGGCGAAAGTGCCCACCTTCCCCGGCTCGGAGGACGCGATCGAGGAAGAGGCCAAGGCCATCGAAGTCGCGAAGAAGATCGGGTATCCCGTCATCGTGAAGGCGTCGGCGGGCGGCGGCGGGCGAGGCATGCGCGTCGCGCACAACGAGGCGGCTCTGCGAGCCGGACTCAAGCAGGCCCGGCAGGAAGCGCAGGCCGCGTTCGGGAACGGCGCGGTCTACATCGAGAAGTTTCTCGAAAAGGCCCGCCATGTCGAGGTGCAGGTCATCGGGGACAAGCACGGCAACGCGATTCATCTTTACGAACGCGACTGCTCGACGCAGCGTCGCCATCAGAAGCTCATCGAGGAAGCTCCCGCGCCGGGCGTCGATCCGAAGAAGCGCGATGAAGTCTGCAAGTCCGCCGCACGCCTCATCAAGAACGCCGAGTATTCCGGCGCTGCGACGGTCGAGTTTCTCATGGACGAGAAGCAGAACTTCTACCTGCTGGAGGTCAACACCCGCGTTCAGGTCGAGCATCCCGTGACCGAGATGATCACTGGGGTCGACATCGTCAAGACCGGCATCCGTGTCGCGGCGGGGGAGCCCCTGCCATACCGCCAGCGGGACATCAAGATCGACGGCCACGCCATCGAGTGCCGCATCAACGCGGAGAACTGGGAAAAGGGGTTCACGCCCAGCGCCGGGCGCATCGAGCGCTTTGAGCCCCCCGGAGGACCCGGCGTCCGGATGGATACCCATGTGATCACGGGATACCGCGTCCCCCCCACCTACGACTCGATGATCGCGAAGCTCATCGTCCACGCCCCGGACCGCAAGCAGTGCATCGCCCGCACCAGCCGAGCCCTCCGCGAGTTCCTGATCGAGCCGATCCACACGACCATCGGCCTCCACCGCGAGCTGATGCAGAACCCCGCCTTCATGGAGGGCGGCGTGGACATCCACTTCCTCGAACGGCTGCTCAAGAAGAACGGCTGATCACCGATTCACTGCGCGATCCCGTCCGGTCTGCGCATCGCGCGAGATCCGGATCTCCTCGACGGGCACCAGCCGCCCCTGCCCGATCCCTTCGCACTGACGCGCCGCGCGACGCCACGCGCTCGCGGAGCGGAGGTTGTCGGGCCACCACGGAAAGGTACGGCACTGCAACGGGCGATCCTCGTACAACGAGCACACCGCCTTGCCCGGCAGTGTCTCGCGATCGAGGAAGATGCAGTCGTTCCCGAACTCCGTCTCGCGCTCGTTCAGGGATCGCCGACCGTCGGGCATCGCGTGCGTGTACCGAGCCAGGAACTCCGCCTCGGTCACGCCGAGTCGCGCGGCAATCGCCCGCCCCTCCTGCTTTGTGAATGTGACGAAGCCCGGCGCGCCGGTGCAGCACTGGCCGCACATCGTGCACTCGAAGCGCAGGCCATCCTCGTACCACTCGCCGCCGCTCATGTCATGATTCCTCGACACGCATCGCCACGATCGTCTGATCGTCGTCGCGCGTGCGGGCCTTCGTGTGCTCGAAAAGCCGATCATGAATCGACTCGATCACGCACGACGGGAATCCGGTGCAGTCCCGCACCGCCTGCACCAGACGCTCTACGCCGAACATCTCGCGATCCGGCGGCGGGCTGAAGGCCTCCGTGATCCCGTCCGTGTACATGACCACCGTCTCTCCGGTGTCGAGCGTGACATCGCTCTGCTCGTACCGCACATCCGGCAGCACGCCGAGCGGCACATCGTGCGCCCCCTGAATCTGCCCGACCTCGCCGCGAAATCTCCGGCGCGTGGGGTGATGATGCCCCGCGTTCGCGAAGGTCAGCACGCGATCATCCGGCGCCCAGACGCCCATGAACGCGGTCACGAAGCTGCTCGCGATGTTCTTGGCCGCGAGCTGCTGATTGAGATGCGTTAGCAGCGCCCCGGGCCCGCGATGCCGCTCCGGGTACGCATGGATCATCGAAGAGAGCATGGCGACGACCGTCGCGGCGCCGGCGCCGTGCCCGGAGACATCGGCGACGATCATGCCCCACCGGCCGTCGTCGAGCGGGAAAAAATCGTAGTAATCGCCGCCTGCCTGCAACGAGGTGAGGTACGACGCCGCGACGGACATCCCCGGCAATTCCGGCAGGCGTTCCGGCAGAAGCGATCGCTGGATCGCCGCGATCTCGTCCAACTGCTCGTTCAGCTTCGCATTCAGATCGTTGATCTGCTGCTGGATCACCAGATTGCGCGTCATGCGACCGATCAGGTTGCCCTGCATCAGATAGTCTTCCGCATCGTGCTCGCTGAAGGCGTTCGGAGCCGTTCGCAGGATCAATGACCAGTTGAGCGCAGCACCCGAATCGAAGAGCGGAATCACCAGCGCACTGCCGTACTTCGCCAGCCGATCGCCGAAGACGGGATCGTCCTGCAGATAGAAGTCGCTGAACAGCCGCGGCGTCGGATCTTTGATCATCCGCCCGATGAATCCGCCGGAGTGGATCGGCAGGTCTTCCCACTGTTTCCACGGATTGATCGGATTGACCTCCAGCACCTCGTTCGAGAGCAGCATCCGCGTGATCTTGTACTCGCCGGGATTCAGCCCGCGGACGGAGAGCGAGATGTACGAATCCACCTTCTCGATGACCGACATCCGCCGCCCGAACTCGATTTGCACCTGCTGAGGATCCTCCAGACCGCTCACCACCTGCAACAGATCTCGCACCTGATGCAGCCGCCCGTTCGTGGAGAGGTCCGTTTCCTTCATCACGCCAAGTGTACTCACGCGAAGCTCGCTCTCTCGTCGGGTTGCGGCAACCATGCCCCGCCCGGACAATCCCGGGATGCAATCACCCGAGCCAACCGATGCCGAACGCGAAGTATTCGAGCGTGCTCTCCTCGATGCCGCCTACGAGCAGGCCGTCAAATCCCTCCACGAGAGGGGGATCCCGATCGGCTCCGCCCTCGGCTCGCCCGCGCTGGGCGTCGTCGCCGCCGGACACAACGAGCGGGTCCAGTCGGGCGATACCACCGCCCACGCGGAAGTCTGCTGCATCCGTAACGCTGGTCGGCGACGCGATTGGCACACCCTCACCCTCGCCTCCACGCTCAGCCCGTGCATCATGTGCACCGGCGCCCTGCTCCTCCATCGCATCCCCCGCGTCGTCATCGGGGAGCACAAGACCTTCATGGGGGCTGAGGACCTCCTCCGGTCGCACCGCATCCACTTCCGCGTCGTCAACGATCCCCGGTGCATCGCGCTGATGGAACAATTCATCCACGATCGCCCGGACCTTTGGGATGAGGACATCGGCATCCCGCCCGGCGACGATGCGGCGTGAGCATCTCCCCGCCCCCGGAACTCCCGGAGCCCCCGGAGAACCCCCGGCCAGCCCCAGGCCTCTCCGGACTACCATCATCGCTCATGAAGCCGCCCCCCATCAGCCATGTGACCGTCTACTGCTCATCGAGCAATCGACTGCACCCCGACTATCTGGAAATCGCCCGCGCCATCGGCGACGGCCTCGCCCGTTCCAAGCGCACGCTCGTCTACGGCGGCGGCAAGCTCGGCATGATGGGCGTCTGCGCCAAGGCGTGCCGCGAGGCGGGCGGACGCGTTGTCGGCATCATCACCTGCCTCCTCGCCGAGGCCGAGCAGATGGACCCGGACAACCACGAGAATGTCGTCGTCCAGACAATGAGCGAGCGGAAGCAACTCCTCGAAGAACGGGCCGATGCCATCCTCGTCCTCCCCGGCGGCATCGGGACGCTCGAAGAATTCTTCGCCGTCTTCGTCGGCAAACTCGTCGGTGAGCACGAGAAGCCGATCATCCTCGCGAACATCCGCGATCCCGATGATCCCAGCACCCGCTACTTCGATCCGCTGCTCGGGATGCTGGATCATGTCATCACGAGCCGCTTTGCCAAGCCCGCCGCGATGGAGTTGCTCCACATCCGCGAAGACAGCGAACAGATCATGCAGACGCTCGCCGAACTCGACCGGCGTCCACCCGCAACGCTGGGCGATCGACGCCGCTTCATGCCCGGACTCCCCGATCCCGAGCTCTCGCAACCGAATCCAACCGCCCGATGACGCCCCGCTCCACGCCCATCGCGATCCTGCCGGATCCGCCGCCGCCTCCGACGCCCCTCGGCCTCATCGCCGCGAGCGGACGCCTCCCCGTCATCGTCGCGGAGGGCATGGTCAAGTCCGGCCACCCGGTCTATTGCCTCGGCCTCGTCGGACAGTACGAGTCGGAATTGCCGTCGCTCTGTACGGAGTTCCACGAGGCGGGAGTGCTGCGACCCGCCTCATGGGGCCGACTGCTGCGAAAAATGGGGGTCGAGTACGCCGTCATGGTCGGACGCGTCGACAAGGCCTCGCTCATGCACTCATGGACCGCCATCGTGCGGAATCGCCCGGACTGGAAGAGTCTGATCGGATGGTGGACAATCCGAAAGGACCGGCGCTCCCATGTCATGCTGGCGGCGGTCGCCGAATCCCTCGCCAAGGACGGAGTACACCTCATCGACTCCACCGCCCACATCCCGGACCACCTCTCGACCGAAGGCCAGATGACCAAGCGCGCCCCGACCCCCGGGCAGCGCGCCGACATCGATCTCGGCTGGCCCATCCTCCAGGAGTTGCTCCGGCTCGACATTGGTCAGGCCATCACCGTCCGCGAGCGTGATGTCGTCGCGGTGGAGGCCGTCGAGGGGACCGACCGCATGATCGAACGCACGGGCGAACTCTGCCGCAGCGTCGGCTGGACGCTGCTCAAGTCGGCGCGCGCCGGACACGATCGACGCAGCGATGTCCCGACCATCGGCCCCCAGACCATCGAACGGCTCCACGCGGCCGGCGGTCGCTGCATCGCGGTGGGCGCCGGGGATGTCATCATCATCGACAAGCCCGAAACGCTCGCGCTCGCCGACCAACTGGGCGTGAGTGTCGTCGGACTCCCCGCCGTATGACCGGCGAGAAGGTCTGTCCCTTCGTCGGGCGAGGCGGACTGAAACTCGCCCACGCGCTCGACGCATTCGACCTCTCCGTCGAAGCACTCACCTGCGCCGATTTCGGCTGCAATGTCGGCGGCTTCACGGACTGCCTGCTCTCACGCGGTGCGGCGCATGTGTATGCCGTCGATACCGGCTACGGCACGCTCTCATACCGACTCCGCATCGATCCGCGCATCACCGTCATGGAACGCACGAACGCCCTCCATGCCACACCCCCCGAAACGCCGGTGGACCTCGTGGTGATCGACATGGGCTGGACGACACAGGACCGTTGCATCGAGGCCGCCAAGCGCTGGCTCAAGCCCGGAGGCGATGTCGTCACGCTCATCAAGCCCCACTACGAAGCACGCCGCTTCGATCTCGAATCGCGCCTCACCGATGGCGTCCTCGAACCGGAGGATGCGCAGCGTGTGGTCGATCTCGTCGTGCAGGACTTCGAGATGCGCACTATCGAGATCAAGGGAGTGACCAAATCACCCTTCGAGGGCGGGATCGGCAAGCGCAACAAGCGAGGCAACGCCGAGTGGCTGGCCTGGATCCGAATCTGACCGCATCAACGCGCCCAGACTTCCCGCTCCTCGCCGAGTTCCGTCCAGCACGCTTCGAGCAACTCCGTCAGCCCCTGACGCGAGGCGCTCGATATCGGGTAGACCGGCGTATCCGCGCTGAGCTTCAACTCCGTGCGGATCAGTTCGATCGCCGTCTCGATATCTTCTTCGCTCGAAAGCAGATCGATCTTGCTCACAGCGATGATCTCCTGCTTCTCGGCAAGCAGCGTCGAGTACGAGGCCAGTTCCTTCCGGATCGCATGGTAGTTCTCGCTCGGGGTCGATCCGTCCGCCGGATCCACCTCGATGAGATGCACCAAGACCCGTGTCCGCTCGATGTGGCGGAGAAACTCGTGCCCGAGCCCCGCACCATCGGCAGCGCCCTCGATCAAGCCCGGGATGTCCGCGATGACAAGCCGGCGCCCCGGATCGATCTCAGCGATCCCCAACTGCGGCGACAGCGTCGTGAACGGATAGTCGGCGATCTTCGGGGTTGCGCGCGTCACCGCGGCGAGGAGCGTGGACTTCCCCGCGTTCGGCTTGCCCACCAGCCCGACATCCGCCATCAGCTTCAGTTCGAGGCGCAGCGTGTACACCTCGCCCGGCGTTCCATCCGTCGACTCGCGCGGCGTCTGATTCGTCGAAGACTTGAAGCGATCATTCCCCAATCCGCCCTGGCCGCCCTTCGCCAGCACCACACGATCCTCCGGACCGAGATCGTGCAGCACATCCCCCGTCTCATCGTTGTAGATCAGCGTCCCCGGCGGCATGTGGATGATCAGATCATCCGCCGACGCGCCGTGCATGTTCTTCCCCTTGCCGTCCTCGCCCCGGCGGGCCGTGTGGTGGTGCTTGTGCCGGAAGTCCAGCAGCGTGTTCACATTCTGGTCCGCCACCGCGATGACCGAGCCGCCATCCCCGCCGTCCCCGCCGTCCGGCCCCCCCTTCGGGATGTACTTCTCCCGCCGGAACGAGACGCACCCGTTCCCGCCGTCGCCCGCCTTGACCTGTATGACTGCATGATCGACAAACATGGCCCGAACTCTAGCCGGAACCCGGCCACCAAACCGGGTCTCCCCCATCTTCGGCCCTATGATGTCCACCACGCCGCCGATCCGATCCGGCGGTGTTCTCACATGCCCACCCCACTCGACCGGAGGCGAAACATGACCAAAGTCGCAGTCGTGCTCTCAGGATGCGGTGTCATGGACGGAAGCGAGATCCACGAGTCGGTCAGCGTGCTCATCCATCTGTCCAGCCACGGAGCCGAAATCCAGTGCTTCGCACCTGACAAGCCCCAAATGCATGTCGTCAACCACCTCAAGGGCGAACCGGCACATGGCGAGCAGCGGAATGTCCTCGTCGAGGCCGCCCGCATCGCCCGCGGCAAAATCAAGCCGCTCTCCCAGCTCAACCCCTCGAACTTCGACGCCGTGGTCCTCCCGGGCGGATTCGGAGCCGCGAAGAACCTCTGCGACTTCGCCCTCAAGGGCCCCGAGATGAGCGTCGACCCGGATGTCGAGAAAGCGCTCAAGGGCTTCCGTGAGCAGAACAAGCCCATCGGCCTCTGCTGCATCGCCCCGGTGATCGCGGCCAAGGTCTTCGGCAAGAGCAATGCAGGCCCCGGCTGCACCGTCACCATCGGCAACGATCCCGAAACCGCCGGAGCCATCCAGCGTATGGGCTCGACACACGCCGACCGTCCCGTCACGGAGGCCTGCATCGACGAGCAGAACAACATCATCACCGCCCCCGCCTACATGTACGGAGCGGCCCCGATTCACGAGGTCCACCAGGGCATCGGGCAGATGATCGAGAGCGTGCTCGATCGTGCCGGGGTCGGCACCGCCTGAACCTCGGTGGAACCGTCCCCC
>REDD01000231.1 GCA_007693725.1 Phycisphaeraceae bacterium | reverse complement strand
CAAAGCCACGACTGGGACGCGGACTGAGCAGCTTGCTGGGCGAACCCGTCCGAGTCGACCCCCCGCCCCCGGAATTGACCCCGCTCCCAGATTCTCCCCCGGAAGTGGCCCCCGCACAGATCACACGCGAGACGCCTGTGCCACCGCCCGGTGAAAATAACATATCGGAAATTGATAAAAGTTCAGTGTCTCGCGGTGCGTCTCCCGGGGATGCTTCCGGGGGCGCTTCCGGGGGCGCTTCCGGGGGCGGCGGGTTGGCGACGGGTTTGGTGATGGTGGCGCTGGATGCGGTGGTGCCGAATCGTTTTCAGCCGCGGAGCTCGATGCAGCATCAGGGGCTGAGTGCGTTGGCGGCGTCGATTCGTGTGAGTGGTGTGATGCAGCCGGTGGCGGTGCGGCCGCTGTCGGAGGGGGATGAGCGGGGGCGCGAGGGGGCGAAGTACGAGTTGGTTGCGGGTGAGCGGCGGTGGCGTGCCGCGCGCACGGCGGGGTTGTCGAGGATCCCGGCGGTGGTGAGCAACCTGGACGACCAGGCGTGCGCGGAGTGGGCGCTGGTGGAGAACATCCAGCGGGAGGATCTGAACCCGATTGATCGGGGGATGGCCCTACGGGGATTGGCCGAGCGGTTCGGGTTGTCGCACGCGAAGGTGGGGGAGCGTGTGGGGATGGATCGCTCGAGCGTGACGAATTTTATTCGGCTGACGGAGTTGGAGCCGTCGATCCGCGAGCTGATCCGGAAGGGCCATCTCTCGATGGGGCATGGGAAGGTGCTGTTGGGGATGGATGGGGGATCGGAGCGGGAGCGTGTGGCGGCTACGGCGGCGCGGGAGCAGTGGACGGTGCGCCGGCTGGAGCAGGAGGGGCCGGGCGGGGGCGCGGCGAAGAACGGCCCTGGCGCGGGCGGAAATGGCGAGAAAACCAAGAATGGGGGGGTTTCGGGGGGCGTATCGGACCCTGTTTTGTCTGATCTTTCCAAACAGATTGGGGATCACCTGGGAACGAAGGTTCGCGTGGAATCGAACCATGATCGCACGAAGGGTCGGATCGTGATCGAGTTCTACGGGGTTGACCACTTTGAGGGGGTTTTGCGTGCGATCGGGGTGCCTCTGGACTCGTAACGCGGGGCACTATTTTTTTTCAACTGAGGTTTGCAATATCCTTGCTGGTCTCTTAGTGTATCGTATACGCAATATGCAACGAGCGGCGGCGGTGTGATGTATCACCATGGCCCATGCGTGGATTGGAGAGCCACGCTCCCGGCGTCGTATCGAGCAACAACCAGAAGGATATGTGCTATGGCAGCGAAATTAGGCGAGATCCCGATCACGGAGATTCAGGCGGAGTTGCGTCGTCGCCAGAAGGATGTCACGGGTCTTCAGAAGAAGCGTGATCGTCTGGCCGCGCAGCTCATGGAGCTCGACGCACAGCTCGCGGACCTGGGCATCGCGCAGGAGGGGATGCAGGGGATCATGGGCGTGCCGGGTCGTCGTCGGCCGCGGAACGACATGCCGCTGACGGATGCGCTGGTTGAGTTGCTGAAGGACAAGACTCTTTCGGTGACCGAGGCGGCGATCGAGGTTCAGAAGGCGGGTTACAAGACGACCTCGCCGAACTTCCGCACGATCGTGAATCAGACGCTGCTTCGCGAGAAGCGGATCAAGCGCGTCGGCCGCGGGTTGTACACCTCGGCTCCGACGGCGGGCGGCTCGAAGAAGACGACTCGCAAGAAGCGTCGCTCTCGTCGCTGAGTTCGCGATCGTTGCAAGATGATTTGTGTCCGATTGATCCGGCGGCAGGTGTCGCCGGGTTTTTGCTGCGCGGTTTGGGGGAAGAGAGGCACTTGGCATTAGGCAATAGGCACTAGGGCAAGGCAGAAAGACAGCATGTCGCTCCCCCGGAAACGCTCCACGCTCGTAGCGGACGCGATTGCAGGTATGCGGGGCGTGGGGTTTTCGTGCGATGCGGGCCCCGTCACTTCGTTCCGGGCTCGTATTTCGCGCGGTTGCAGGTGTTGGGGATGTGGGGTCGTTGGAGGGTGTGGGCCATGTCGCTGACGCTCCACGCTCGTATTGGGCGCGGCTGCAGGTGTGGGGGGTGCGGGGGGTGTGGTAGATTGGGGCGGTGGTGGATCGTGCGGACGAGTCCGGTGAGCGGGTGGCGCGTCGGCGGTTGGCGTGGGGAGTGGGCGCGCGGGTGTTGTGTGTGGTGGTTGGTGTGGTGTTGATGGCGATTGCGGTGAAGGCGCGGCTGTCGCATGATCCGGCGTTCACCTGTGGGAATCACACTTCAGTGGGGCATTTGGATTTTTACTCCGAGGATCATTTGCACCTCTTCATGATCCGGTTCCAGTGGAACAATCGTGACAGAACAATTCTGGGATCCAATGTGCCCGTCATCGATTGGGAATTCGGACGCCGCATACTTTTGTACTTTGACCCGTTGACGGGTGAGGTGTCCTATTCTGCGACCAGCATCACGGACATGGCAGTGATTTGTGAGTGCTACCGGCAATTCGGACACAACGACTCGCAATTTTATTCACCGGCGTTCGGGGCGCATCCGTGCCGAGGGGTGACTCGTGACCTTCACCTTCTCGCCCTTGATATGGCCTGCGACAGGGTGCTGCAATCTCCGAATCACCCTGTTCCGGTTTATGTAACGACGGAGTTGGACTATCCGTCGGTGTGGGTGCATGCGGGTCAGTTTCTGACGGTGCATCCGTGGGTGTTCAGCGCGGGGGCGGTGTTGTTCGGAGGTGGTGCGGTGTGGCTTTTCGTGCCGTGGATCGTTGCAGCGCGGCGGAGAAGAAGGGGGCGGTGTCGCCGGTGCGGGTATGCGCTGGTCGGAATTGTTGAGGTGGCGGGCGAACGCGGCGAGAGGATCGTCGTGTGTCCGGAGTGCGGCACGGTGAATGATGCGTCGAAGTGGTTGATCAATCGGGCGGGGGAGTCGGGTGCGGGCGGAGCACCGGTGTGAGGGTTGTTGCTGCGCGGCCCGAGGGAAGACGGGGAAGGCAGAAAGACAGCATGTCGCTCCCCCGGAAACGCTCCACGCTCGTACAGAGCACTGGTGGGCAAGCCACCAGTGGCACCCATTGTTGCAACAGTGCGGACTGGTGAAACCTCCGGAGGCTCGTTCCGGGCTCGTAAAGACACACGGTTTGCCGGACTCGCTGCGCTCGTCGCGGACAAACCGTGGCACCCGATCAGTAATGCATCGTGCGGCGGAGGGGGGATGGTCTGAGGATACGAAGTGTTGTGTGTCAGCGGCGGCGGCGTGAGGTTGCGAGCGCGCCGAGCGCGAGGAGTGCGGCGGTGGAGGGTGTGGGGATGATCCACATGAGCGCTTCGGTCCGACCGGTGG
>REDD01000033.1 GCA_007693725.1 Phycisphaeraceae bacterium | reverse complement strand
GCGAGTGCGAAGTCCGGCTGCTGCGCTGCCAAGTCCTGCTGCGGCGCCTCGAAGATCCTCGCCGGCAGGTCCGCCACCATCAACGCATCCATGCCCCTGATGATCCCCGCCGCGTTCGTGCAGCCCGCTTCCAGCGTCAGCACGCAGAGCAAGGCCACCTGCGCCGAGCCCAAGGTGCTCGCCGTTGTCGACCACATCAGCGGCTCCTGCACACCGATCATGGCGAGTTCAGGCCTCCGCGTGCAGACCGCTTCGGCGACCACGCAGGCCGCCTGTTCGCAGACCGCCAAGGCCGGTTGCTGCAGCGGCAAGGCGACCTGCAGCGGCGCCCGGACCATCGCCGCGTCGAACACCGAGAAGGCTGACAGCGGATGCTGCAAGGGCTCCGGCGAGCGCGCCGACGGCAAGGCCTGCTGCGGCGGCTGCACCGGCGATGCCAAGAAGAAGGAAGCCGAGAAGTCCAAGGACACCCCCGTCGCCGCTTCCAATCAGTAAGTCTCGAAATTCATCCTCGTGAGAACAAGAACGCCTCGGCAGCAACGCCGGGGCGTTTTTCTTTGCCCCGACATACCATCTCGACATGGCCACTTTCCTGCTCAAAACCGAACCCGACGATTACGCCTTCGACGACCTCGTCCGGGACAAGTCCTGCACATGGGACGGCGTCAGCAACCCGCAGGCATGCGCGGTGCTGCGATCCATCGCCAAGGGCGACGAGGTCTACATCTACCACACCGGCAACGAGAAGCAGATCGTCGGTCTCGCGAAGGTCACCAAGGGCGCCTACGCCGATCCCGTTTCCGGCGGCGAGACCACCAAGTCCGGGGAGATCCGTTATCCCGTCGTCGATCTCAAGCCCGTCCGGCGAGCGACGACGCCCATCACGCTCAAGCAGATCAAGGATGACGAACGCTTCGCCGATTTTCCCCTCGTTCGCCAGGGTCGCCTCAGCGTCATGCCCGTGCCGCCGGAACTGGACAAAGCGCTCCGCGCGCTCACCGGTCTGGTGTAGAACCCGTCGATTCGGGTGAGAACGACGGCGTCTCGGCGCTGTCGTTGAAGTGTTGCATGATCCAGTCGAGCTTGCCCTCGCGATACAGGGCGGCGAACACGCGCACCCCCTCGGGGCAATACCACTCCTCTATGTGCGCTTCAAGCTCATCCAGCGCCTTCTCCGCCGCCTCCGGACCGACCTCCGCCCGGTACGCCCGCACGCTCGTCATCGCGTCGAAGGTGTCGATGATCGAGAACAGCCGCGCCCCCAGCCGGCACGAATCGCCCGAAAGCCCATCCGGATACCCGCTCCCGTCAAGCCGCTCGTGGTGATGACGCACGAGATCCAGCACGACCTCATCCGTCACCCCCATGTCGACCAGCCGCTGATGCCCCGCGGTCGTGTGCGTCTGGATGACCCTGAACTCCTCGCTCGTCAGCCGCCCCGGCTTCTTCAGGATGCGATCCGGGATGTCGATCTTGCCCAGATCGTGCAGCGCGGCGGCGATGCCGATCCGATCAACGATGTCCCGGTCCGCCCCGATCGTCTCCGCCAGCAGCCGCGTGTACAGCACGACACGCCAGGTGTGAGCCCCAGTCGTGGAATCCTTCTCCTCAATGGCACGCAGCAGCGGCCACACCTGCTCCGGCGTAATCGGGTCCGTATGCAGCCGATGCACCGATTCCCGCTGCCACTCACGCAGACGACGAAGATCACGATCGGGAATGGTCACGCCTGCCCAGACCCTCGCTTCGCATCCGCGATCAGCCGCTCCACCTGTTCGTGGGATTCACGCTCGCGCCCGACGAGCTGGTCCACCTGCCGGTCCGCGTGGTACGACGAACGCACCAGCGGCCCGCTCTCGACGACCGCGAAGCCCCGCTTGAGACCCTCCTCGCGGTACATCTCGAACTGCTCCGGGGTCACCCAGCGATCGATCGGCAGGTGATTCCGAGTCGGCTGGAGGTACTGCCCGATCGTCAGGATGTCCGTCTGAGCCCGGGCCTGGACATTGTCCATCAGCTCCAGCACCTCGGAGTCCTTCTCGCCGATCCCCACCATGATCCCGGTCTTCGTGACCAGCCCCGCATCCTTGCACCGCTTGAGCAATTCCACCGAACGATCGAACTTCGCCTGCGGCCGGACCGCGGGGTACATCCGGGGCACCGTCTCCAGATTGTGATTCAGGATCTCGGGATGGGCATCGATGACCATCTGGAGCGCGCCCCAGTTCCCCTCAAAGTCGGGGATGAGCACCTCGATGGACAGATTGGGCGACTTGTCGCGGCTGCGGAGGATCGTCTCCGCCCAGATCGCCGCCCCGCCATCGGAAAGCTCATCCCGATTCACGCTCGTGATGACGATGTGCCGGATTCCCGCCTCCTGGGACATGATCCGCAGCGACTCCGCCACGCGTCGGGGTTCATCCTTATCAAGGGTGGGGGGGCGGCCGGTCCGCACATTGCAGAAGCCGCAGGCCCGCGTGCAGGTGTCCCCGAGGATCATGATCGTCGCCACCCCGCGCGCCCAGCACTCCCCCATATTGGGGCATGCCGCCTCCTCGCACACCGTGAAGAGCCGGTGCTCATCCATGATGGCCTTCACACGCTGATAGCCCGCCCCGCCCGGGACCTTGGCCTTGAGCCAGGCGGGCTTCCGTTTCATCGAGAGCTGCTGGGGGGCATCCGGGGTGTTGTTGAGGACCATCGAGGACAGCGAGACCACGGGGCGTTGGAGCCCCTTCATGGGATCTCCCCCCAACGGGCGGAGGTGTCGAGCCGGTCGTCCCCCGGTTTGGGGCTCGGGTGTCGTCGGATGGGCGGTCATGGGACGGACTCTAGGCCACTCCGGACACCGTGCCGGGACCCCATGTGCGACTTTCATCCGCGATGCCTCCGAGAGCGCGAACCCTGGCGGCGTTCCCATCGTTGTGGACGGAGCGACCGAAAATCATGCCCATGGGGTGAACACACCCCATAGACTCTGCCGATAGCAACAGTCGCGACGGTTCCGCCGCCTGGGTAAGGGCGAGGGATCGGCAGCGACCCCGCGTTGACACGCGACGCGGGGCTGATACCGTGCCCGCCCGCTTGGCTGTGCGAGGGTTGCACATCTCCCTCCGCGTCTGAAGGAGTAGCCCAGGTGACGCCTTTGTCCAACCGTCCCGACGAGAGCGCTGAGCGCGTTGGTGCAGCGCGCCCGCCGCAGCGACGGTTGCTCGCCCTGCTCGTGGGGCTCTTCGCATCTGCCGCGCTCTCCGGCTGCGAGCTCGACGCGTGGATGTTCGATCCGTCCGTGGTGGGACGCTGGGAGCACACCCCGACCGTGGTGCCGATTCTCGAGCGGATCGATGTCATCGAGTCCGACTCCGGCGA
>REDD01000060.1 GCA_007693725.1 Phycisphaeraceae bacterium | reverse complement strand
TCGCCGTAGTTCACCGTGCAGGTCTGGCGGCGCATGTACTGCTTCCAGGAGTCGCTCCCGCTCTCGCGTCCGCCGCCGGTGTCCTTCTCGCCGCCGAACGCCCCGCCGATCTCCGCGCCCGAGGTCCCGAGGTTCACATTCGCGATGCCGCAGTCCGAGCCGTCCGGCGCGTAGAACCGTTCCGCGTGGCGCGTGCTGCCCGTGAAGATCGCCGAGCTGAGCCCCTGATCCACCGCGTTGTGCTCCGCCATCGCCTCGTCGAACGAGTCGAACTCGAAGACATACAGAATCGGCGCGAAGGTCTCCTCGCGCGTGATCGCGGGCGTCTTGCCCTTGGGCACGCGCACGATCGTCGGCGCGACGAAGTGCCCCGCTTTCCCCTTCTGCGCTTCGATCCCCTCCACACCGCCGCACACCACGGCGCATCCCTCCGCCACCGCGCGCTCGAGCGCGGTGCGCATCCCCGCCACCGCATCCGCGTTGATCAGCGGCCCCATCAGCACGCCATCCGCCAGCGGATCGCCGATCTTCACGCTCCCATACGCCTCGACCAGCCGCGGCAGCATCCGCTCCGCGGCATCGCCCACGCACAGCAGCCGGCGCGTCGTCGTGCATCGCTGCCCCGCCGTCCCGACCGCGCCGAAGACGATCCCCCGCAGGGCCAGATCCATGTCCGCATCCGGCATCAGCACGATCGCGTTGTTCCCGCCCAGTTCCAGCAGGCACTTGCCCAGCCGCGCGCCCACACGCTGCGCCACATGCCGCCCCATGCGGCACGATCCCGTCGCGCTCACCAGCGCCATCCGCCGATCCGCCGTCAGCGCCTCGCCGACCTCGTCATCCGTCCCGATGATGAGCCCCAGCAGATCCTCCGCGCGCACGCCCCCCTCCGGCGTCCACACATCCTGCTCGCGCAGCACGCGCTGCGCCACCTCGGTTGCGCCGATCGCCACCAGCGGCGTCAGCAGCGACGGCTTCCACACCACCGGATCGCCGCACACCAGCGCCACCATCGAGTTCCACGCCCACACCGCGATGGGAAAGTTGAACGCCGTGATCACGCCCACGACGCCCAGCGGGTGCCACTGCTCCATCAGCCGGTGCTGCGGGCGTTCCGAGGCGATCGTCAGGCCGTACAACTGGCGCGACAACCCCACCGCAAAGTCCGCGATGTCGATGCACTCCTGCACTTCCCCGACCCCCTCCGCGCGGATCTTCCCCATTTCGAGGGAGACCAGGGCGCCCAAGTCGTCCCGGTGGGTCCGCAGCGCCTCGCCGATGAGGCGCACGATCTCGCCGCGCTTCGGCGCGGGCACGACCCGCCATTGCAGGAACGCCGCCTGCGCCCGCGCTGCCGCCTCCTCGTACTCCGCCCGCGACTGCAACCGCACCGAGGCGATCGCCTTGCCCGTCGCGGGGTTCTCCGTCTCGACCCAGCCCGCGCCGGATTGCCCCGGTGGGGCGATGCGTGCGTGCTCCGCGATCTTCAGCCGTTCCAGAATGGGGTGTGCCATGCCCCGAGAATACACCCCGCCCGATTCACGCCGCCCGCGGGTGCGACCACATCACCGGCACCGCCGCCTCCAGCAGCGACCCCAGCACCCGATCGTGCGTCGCCCCGGCATCTTCCAGCGACCGCCACAGCGACGCCATGTCCAGCCCAACCTCGTTATCCGTCCGCTCCTCCCACACATCATCGCACAGCAGCCAGACGATGAGCGTCGAGTCCATCGCATCGCCCACCAGCCCCGATTCCCCCTCGCGCTGGGCTTCGCGCAGCGCCCGGTCGCACCCGCCGATGACGGCGCGGAGCCGGTCCGAGATTTCGTCCAGCCCGGCACGCTCCGCCGCCTCGCGTGCCTGTGACAGGGCCCCCCGCGCCCCCGCCGTGGCCACGGCGTTGCCGAACCCGCCCCCGGCACGCTCCAGATCCAGAATCCGGTCGCACATCTCCCCGGCGGGGCCCGACCACGCGTAGGTCAGCTCCAGAAACCGACGAAGACCCAGAGCTAGCCCGACAACCGTCGCCACCTCGGGGTGCTCGAGGCGCAGGCGAGCGGTGAGCGGCAGGGGACGCCCATTCTCCAGCACCGCGTGCAGCAGCGCCAGGGGGTTCTCGTCGCGGGACAGGTCGTGGATTCGGTTCAGGGTCAACATGGTCGGGCCTCCGCAGGGGATTTCCTCGTTGCCCCGCCCTCAGAGGGATGTTTCCGGGGATTCCGGGGGACGGGGTTTGTTCGTTTGAAGTATGGTCGGTGTTTGCGGGGCCGTCAACGAATAAACGGAATCTGTTTGGGTCACCACTGACCATATGTCGTCACCGCCCCCCGGAAGTGGCGTCTCAGGAGGTCTTCGGAAGCCCCAGGAAGCCCCTGCCCAGTTCGTGTCTGCCCAGATCCCGCGTTTTCCCCGTGCTGACACCCATCCCGTCTCCCGATATCCTCCCTGCCGAAGTCCGAACCAATCACAGACCGCCGGGGCACGCACGCCGCGCATCCGGACCGGGAATCCCTTCGGAGCAGTCCAGATGAACAACCCCAACGATCCGTGGCAGCAGAACGACGATCAGCAGTCCGGGTGGGATGAGCCCGCCCCGAGCCCCGGATCGGGCACCAATGTTCTGGGCATCGTCGGATTCATCTTTGCGTTCTGCCTCCCGCCGCTGGGACTGATCCTCTCGCTGATCGCGCTGACCAAGCGGCCGCGCGGCTTCGCGATCGCGGGCACCGCCATCGGTGTTCTGGGCTCGCTCGTGCTCGCGGGATGCCTGTCTTTCGGGGTCATGTTGTGGGACGGCATCCGCATGTCGATCGGTGTCAGCAGTCTGCCGCAGGCGCTCGAACAGCTCCGTACGCAGCAGGGCGAGTTCCCCGAGTCGCTGGACGCGCTCGGCATCCCCGCGTGGATGCAGACCGATGCCTGGGGCACCAGCTTCCGTTACGAGCAACTCGACGACGGCGACGGCTGGCGCATCACGCTCGCCGGGCCGGATCGCCAGTTCGACACCGACGATGACATCGTCATCGATTCCGACATGCGCGACAGCGAATTCCAGCGCATCGCTCAGGACATCTTTGAGAAGTGGGTGCAGTCACGCTGAGCACCACACATTCCGGAAAGGGAACGATCATGCCCCGTACGACACGCCTCGCCCCGACCCTCGCCGCCGCGCTCCTCGTCGGGTTCGTATCCCTCGCGCTGAAAGGGTGCGGCCAATCTTCCGAACAACTCCATCCGGAAGTCACCACACACTACGAGAACTTCACCGACCTCCCCACACGCTTCGACTACCCCGCCGCCTTCCTCGAATGGTGGGGCGACGATCAGGATGCAGCAGACTCATTCATCACCGCATACGAGCACACTGCTCGATC
>REDD01000154.1 GCA_007693725.1 Phycisphaeraceae bacterium | reverse complement strand
GCGCTCGGACTCGATCCGCTCGCGCAGGGCGCGAACCTCGGACTGAAGCTCGCGTATCGCATCGCTGTCCTGCGCACGGCCGCGTGTGGACGATTCTGGGGATGCCGGGGTTCGCGGGGTTCCCGGGGGTTCCGGGGCTGCCTGTCGGAGCATCTGCCGCTCCTGCGATCCAAGGGCGGAGGGATCGCCGGCGCTCCGGCGGCTCGGCGGTGCGAAGCGCTGCTGATCGTACACATTGCCCATCGCCCGGGTCGAGCGTGCGAGTTCGATCGTGACGGTCTTCGGCTCCGGTTCACCGGCGCGCCGGACTTGCAGCGTCACCGCATCGCCGGGGGACTTCGTGCTCAGCAGTGTGTGGATGTCGTTCGGGCCCGCCGTGTTGCCGTCGAGCGTGAGGACGATGTCGTGCTCCTGAAGCCCCGCCTTCTCCGCGGGCGAACCGGGCACGATGCCGGTGATGAGCGTTGCTGCGCCGGGCTCGATGCCCAGGTGGTGCGCGAGCGCTCCATCCACCGACCCCATCATGATGCCCATCATCACGGGCAGGACGGGAGTGGGATCCGCGAGTTGGAGGTCGAGAACGCGCGGCGTAATGTCGCCGCCTCTGCCGTAGAAGACCTGCGGCGGGACGGGCGCACTCCGCACCATCGCCATCCCCGGTCCGTCCACGGAGACGCGCCCCGTCGCGGGGTCGCGCGTGATGCGAGCGATGAGTTCGCCTGCATCGTTGTGGATATTCGTGCTGCGCCATTCGTCATCCGGCTCGGCGCGCACGCGCTCGACGCCATCGACCTTCACGACCACTTGGCCGTTGCGGCTCGTCACCTCGATGCGCGGCTCGCCGGTCCGCTCGATCACGATGCTCTGGTTCTCGAAGGAGCGCGTTCTCGTCGTGGCGGCCCGATCGGTGTTCGCATCGGTGCGTACGAGCAGCACGCCATTGCTCCGGGCGGCATCATCCGCGTTCACCGCTCCACCGGCCAGCAGGAGCAGTCCCACCGCGCTGCACACTCCGACCATGCTTCTGATTCCTGCGTTCATCTTCGTACTCCTCGTCGTCATCACTGTCATGGTGTTCTGATCCGTCTCTTGCCTGTTGATTCTTCCGTTGCACTCCGCAGGGACGCGCGGGCCGGTCCATTCCGTCACGCGCTGCCGCGATTCACAGCGCCATTTCCTGTGCTCCCTCGCGCAGGCGGACCGGCACGCTGTGCAGGTTGCCCGCATCGTCGATCCGCAGATCGGGAACCCAGATCTCCGTAGCGGGCACGCGTTCGAGCGTCTGGCGCACCAGATAGACCTCGCGGACATCCGAGTTGGGCACCTCGCGCAGCTCCACGAACTGCACGGGCATCTCCGCGATGACCCGCCCCTCCGCGAGCCCGGCCAGGAGGTACTGCTGGTACGCCTCATCCGGCGATGCCGTGGTGAGCAGCGGCCCGAACGAGGCGAGTTCCACGCGGGGCGCCGAGGCGGCTCCTGTGCTCGCGATCCCGTATCCGGTGGCGCTTCCGGGGGCAGGAATTCCGGGGGAGGGCCATTGGACGAGCAGTGCGATGCCCAGCGCCGCCGCGGCGGCCCAGCCGCTGAACAGCCCGATCCGCGCGATCACCCCGCCGCCACCGAGCCGGTGGCCACGCGGCAGGTCGATCAGTTCGGCCAGCGCGATGCGGTCTTCCACCGCGCGTTCGAGGCGAGCGTGGGCCCGCTGGGCGTGCGCGAGGCGACGCCAGACATCGGCATCGTGCGCGCCGAGGCGTTCGAGATCCTCGAAGTCGCGCTGCGAGGCCTCGCCATCGACGATGCGCCCGATGAGCACATCCTCGCGCGAAGCGCCCCAGCCCGCATTGGGCGTGTCGTGATCGTGTCCGTTGTGCTTCATGTCTGTCATGTTCCACCTGCCTCCGCCGTGTTCCGCTTCGAGGCGGTTTCGTCGGCGTCGAGTTCCATCCGTTCGCGCACCATGCGCCGTGCCCGCACGAGTCGTGTTTCAACGGTCGTCACCGGCAGCCCCAGGACATCCGCGATCTGCCGGTACGACATGCCCCGAACCGCCCGCAGCAGCAGCGGCTCGCGGTACTCCTCGGGCAGCTCGCGTGTGATCGCCAGCGCCCGCTCGCCCTCCTCCCGATCATCGACGCGCGAGTCATTCCCTTCCGTCACGGCCCGCTCGGTCGGATCGGTGGAGAGCCGTGGGAAGGCCGCCCTTCGGACCTTCTGGCGTCTCCCCGCCGTGCGTGCCACATTGACCGCCACCGTCCGCAGCCAGGCCCGGACGCTGGCCTCGTCGTGCAGCCCCTCGGTGTGGCGGGCCAGCCGCATGGCGACCTCCTGGAGCAGGTCGTCCAGCTCGGCCTCGCGGGGCATGTGGGCCAGCAGGATCGCGGCGACCCACCGCCGATGCGCACGCCACAAGCCCTCGAAAACCGAGGTCTGAGCCCCGCTCTGGGGCTCCGAAGCAGGCGTTGTGCTCGCCCGATCAGGGGTCATGCACCCTTCCAGACGCGCCGGCGAGGCCGCACCGTCACCACCCCCGGAATACCCCCGGAATTGCCCCCGAAGTTCCCCCGGCCCCCGGGGAATCTGGCCCCGCACAATCCGTGCAGGCGGAAGATGCCGTGCCGCCGCCGATGGCTCTGGGGAATTATTCGGTGACCGTCACGACGACATGACGACCGCCGAACGCCCTGCTGCTGCCGAGGAGCGCTGTTTCGCCCTGGGTGATCTCGATGACGGAGGACAGTCTCATTTGGGTAAAGATTGGAGTGTCCGTGATGGTCGGATCCGGTTCGATGCCGGAACTCTCGTACAGGATCCCGAATTTCGGGCGTTCGTTTGAATCCAATGGCCGTATGTCAATTTTCGAACCGATGCTTCGATATTGAATGTTCCCCCGGAGCCCACCCTCGGTGTTGGAGGGCGATCCGATCAGAATCGGCTTCTCACCGCCATGGTTCAAAGATGCCGGGGTACCCTCCGATGCAACTACGCTGAATGTGTGAACGATGTCGAGCGTTCCATCCGCGTTCATCTTTTCGTACGCCCGAATGATCTCCTCTTCCCGCAACACTCGTCCCTCGGGCGCGGCCATACGGAACTCCGTGAGCCACACCGTATACGAACGCACGGGCGTCCCAGCACTCGGCGCCGTACTCCCTCTGCCCGCCTGCGCCCAAACGACGCCGCAGACCACAACGCTGGCCACAAGAATCATCACGAGTCGGTGCATGGCTGTTCTCCTCGGAGGTTGGATGCCGGATCATGCATGCTCCGGACCCGTCACGGGGCCCGCACGGGTTTAGTCTAATCCCCGCCAGCCACCCGATCCCCTATCCTCACCACCAGACCGGCCCCGGAATCCCGGCACACACCACCATGACC
>REDD01000171.1 GCA_007693725.1 Phycisphaeraceae bacterium | reverse complement strand
CGGACTGGGCCTCAACGCCCTCCTTGCCGTCGAAGACCGCGACCGCGCCGTCGAGAACGCGCATGGATCGCTCGACCTCGATCGTGAAGTCCACATGACCGGGGGTATCGATCAGGTTGATCTGATACATGATGCCGTTGCGCTCCCACGGACAGGTCGTCGCGGCGGACTGAATGGTGATGCCGCGCTCCTGCTCTTCCTGGAGGAAGTCCATGGTGGCGGTGCCCTCGTGGACCTCGCCCATCTTGTAGTTCTTGCCTGTGTAGTACAGGATGCGCTCAGTGACGGTGGTCTTGCCGGCGTCGATGTGAGCACAGATTCCGATGTTTCGAATGAGTGTGAGATCCATGGTGCGTTTCCAAACAGGGGAGCGAGTCTGTGTGACGGTTCGTGTTCTTGTTACGGCTCCGCGGCTCTGATGCCCCCGCTCACGAGGCAGTCAGCGACCACGCCGAGATTCTGTGTTGCTGTGATGTTCAGTCGAATTGCCCGCCATGCAGTGATGTCGGGCTGTCTTCGTTCGGGCTCCGGCCGTCGCTGGGCCGCCCGGATCTACCGGAGCCACACGCGTATCGGGCCGGAGTCCTCGCTGTCGTCAGATGACTCCATGGGACCAATCCTCCGCGTATCGACGAAATCGCCGCTGCGCTGTCCCGCATCGCACGGGACCAAACCACACTGCCCAGATTCGAGAGCGATGGCGCAACCACGCACCCACACCCGCTCCGGGACCGAATATCGTACCTCATCCAGACCGATGGTCAAGGCACTGTGGATGCCACGCCCGCGAGAAGCCCCTCGATCTCCCGGCGCTCCTCGTCCGAGAGACGCTTCAGCGGATCGAGACGGAGGAACTCGTCGATCCGCAGAACTCGCTCCGCCCAACGGGTGACTTGGTCCGGATCGCCGCCCAACTTCGCTGCCCGCAGGCCCAGCATCCCGATTCTGAGCGATCCCGGGTCGAGACGATGGGCCTCCTCAAAGGCCGCCACGCTATCGTCACCCTCCCCGACGAGAAGCAGCAGTTGCCCCCGGGTCACCCAGGCGCCGGCGCGCCCGGGAAAATCCCAGGTAAGAGGTTCCACGAGGAACACCAGATCCGCCCCCGGCTCCGCCAAGGAAACTCGGTAGCCGATCTCGCTGGTCCTCACCCCGAGCCGCCCTGGCCAGACGCGCTCGGCCTCTCGCATGGTGTCCGCCGCGACCTCAACCGCAGCCCGCATCTGGCCCATCGCCAGCCGGCGTTGAGCATTGTCCCGACCCTCTTGGAGGACCGCTTCCCACTCGCCCGCTTTCCTCCCCGATGCAACCGTGGCCGCGGTCCCGAGAACCAGCAAGACGATGGCGGGCAGGTACGCCCGATGCGAATTTCTTGTGGCCCGAGTCGGCGAGGGAATAAAGCCCCCGCAGGCGCCGAGGAGCAGAGCGCACCACGCCGCGGCACCGGGATGGGTCGCGGTGACCTCGATCTGGGCGTGGGATGCGATGGCCGCCACCGCGCCCAGCCCCGCCAAGGCCATCGCGCAGCGGGAGAACCGCGCAAAGGCGAAGCAGAACAGGATGCCCAGCCAGATGAGCAGCCCGAACGAGCGTCCCGCGAACGATGCATCGGTGGTCACGGGCGCATCGATGGACCATGCGATGATCGACGCCCCGATGGCCGCGATGCCGCCGAGCACGATCATCCGCTTCGGGAAATCGACTTCGCGCTCCTCCGATCGCACGCTTTCGTCGATCGCGCGATGCGCTGCGGAACACACGAAAACACACCAGACGATGGCGAGTGCGATCCCCGCAACTCCCAGCGTCGCGATCCACTCAAGGATGACATTGTGGGGCGAGCTGGCCCATTCCGGATTCACCATCGGCTTTGCGAGGGCGTAGGCGTCTTGAAACGCTCCGGGTCCAACGCCCGCCACCGGTGACTCCAGAAATATCCGCGCGGATGCGATGAAGTAGTGCCAGCGGAACAGCATGGAGAGTTCACCGATCCGCTCGCCGATCAGGCCGCGGAACACGACTCCGAGGATCGGCAGGATGATCACGCCCGCACCGATGAGCCAGCCCAATCGAGATGCAAGGAGTCGATCGGCGGGGCGTTCAGCGGCATGCGCCGGGCCATCCGCGACCTTCTTCCTTGCCTTCGCGGTGTGCCGACCGAACATCTGGACAACGAGTACAGCACCGACCGAAACCACGGCGGCGCCGTATCCACCCTTGGCGCCGCTGAGCCACAGACCCATCATGCCCGCAACGAGCAAGGACAGTCCAACGACCAGCGCTGCCAGAGTACGAGCCGTTCTCCCGCCCAGAAGCGACAGCAGGATCCCCACTCCCGCTCCGAAGCCCACCGCTGCGAAGGTCGCGAAGACATTCGTGAGACCGAACCATCCGATCGCCTCGGGATTCGAGAGTCTTCTTTCGAATTCGAGCGCCTGAACGCTGCCGGGCTCGAAGCCGCGTGCTCGGAGAAAGAGTTCCGGGTTGGACCGGTACTCGGCGAGTGTCTGGGCGTGCTCGATGAAGACATGCACGATGCCGTGGCCGACAAGGACGAAGATGATCCCGATCAGAGTCGCGACGGTGAGCCGACGCCAATGCTCATCACGGGCGAGATGGGCCAGCGACCAAGCACCAACCATCGCGGCGATCCAGTAGGAAGCGATCACAAGACCGTCCGGATGTCCCGAGAATGTTCCCGGTGCCGTGGCGTAGGGCGTCGCGATCAGGCCATGCCAGAAGACCCCGCAGGCAGCGACGGCGAGCAGGATCCCGCTCCGCCACATCAACGGCTGATTCATCAACCATTGACCGATGATCAGGGCGAGCGACCCGATCCAGACCGCGCCGTCGAGCGCCAGTGACATGGCCGGTGTGAGCCGCGTCTCGGGGATATCGACCACGAGCGGATCGATGTCCCAGTACGCCAGAAGCGTGTGCTCGGTCATCACGCGCAGCAGCGCACTGCCGACGATCGCCAGCCAACCGATGACCGCAAGCCGCTGGGCGATGCGATTCATGCTCGAACACCGGCCTTGTGAAACTGCCTGAGAACCGGCAGATCCCAGAGAAACAGCGTGACGAATCCCATGATCCCCGCAGTCAACACCGCGTACGCGAGCGGTCCGGTCACGAGCGAGAGGCCGAAAGCAATGGCTGAGCCGAACAGAGCGCACACAGCCAGGAACCCAATGACGCCGTACGCGCTCAGTCCTCGGTGCATCAGCCGGTGGGTGATGTGCTGCTGATCACCGACGAGGGGGGAGCGTCGCTGCAAGACCCGAAGAAGCGATACCGCCGCGAGATCGTAGAGCGGCACCCCGAGAAGAAAGACCGGAACGAAGATGGCGACCATCTCCGCATCGAGCCCGCCGGTCTCGCCGACACCGACATAGGTGAGGCGGATCGTGAGGAACGCCAGGAGGAAGCCGACAACGAGCGAGCCACCGTCGCCCATGAAGATCCTGGCCGGTGGGCGATTCCAGATGAAGAAGCCGAGCAGCGCCCCCGCCAACAGGGCAGCGAGTATCGCCACAAACCACTGTCCCGCCAGCAGAGCGAGCGCCGCGATGCTGAGCGATGCGACCGTTGCCACCGCCGCACACACTCCATCTGTGTTGTCCAGAAAATTGACCGCATTCGTCACCGCCGCGAACCACAGCAGCGTCAGCAGAATGGACAGCCATGCCCCCCCCACCAAGCCGTCCGCCGCGCTGAGAATCCGGAGATCGAAGGCGATGATCAGGGTCGCCGTGGCCAGCAGAATCGCGCCCATCTTCAACCCGGGGGAGAGCGAGCGTCGATCGTCGATCAGGCCGACCCCGTGGAGCAGGGCCACCGCAAAGAGCAACGCGCCCCCCATCGAGGTGCGCATCTGGATCCCGGCGGCGTGCTTCTGGAGCCAGCCGAGGATGCCAAGTGATTCTCCCGAGAAGGAGTCGGCCCACTGTGCAAGGACCACGCTCACAAGGATCGGCAACACGACCGCGAGGGTGATGGCGATGCCGCCGGTATTCGGAACGGACCGCAGGTCCTTGTGATGCCCCCTCGCACCGGGCGAATCGAGAAAGCGACTCCGGACGGAGAGGGCGCGGATCGGGAACATGGCGATGAAGGCGATGCTCGCCGCAAGCGTCAGACTGATCAAGAGGATCCAGGGCATGCTCGGGATCAGAATATCCGAATGCGTGTTCGGTCTGCCGACGGGCATGCCGCACCAAGAAAAACGCCCCCGCTGAGCGGAGGCGTACTCGAAAGTTCTCGTGGGATCACGGGGTCCTCACTCCCATCGCGGCGTCATATCGAGCGTGCGGACGAGAAACGCGTAGATGTCCGCGGCCTCCTCGATCACCTTGGCAATCGGCTTCCCGGCGCCGTGCCCCGCTCGCGTCTCGACGCGGATGAGCACCGGAGCATCGCCCGCGTGGCACTCCTGGAGTCGAGCGGCGAACTTGAATGAGTGCCCCGGGACGACACGATCATCCGTGTCCGCGGTGGTCACGAGCGTGGCGGGATAACTCACGCCCTTGCGGAGATTGTGGTACGGCGAATAGGCCAGCAGCGCCCGGAACTGCTCCGAGTCATCGCTGGAGCCGTAGTCGTCCACCCAGTAGCGCCCAGCGGTGAACAGGTGGAAGCGGAGCATGTCCATCACGCCGACCGCCGGCAACGCCGCGCCGAAGAGCTCGGGCCGCTGGGTCATGACCGCCCCGACGAGCAGGCCGCCGTTGGATCCGCCCTGGATGGCGAGACGAGCGGGCTTCGTGTAGCGATTGTCGATCAGGTACTCCGCCGCGGCGATGAAGTCATCGAAAGCGTTCTGCCGATTCTCGCGCTTCGCTGCGTTGTGCCAATCGAGTCCGTACTCACCCCCGCCGCGCAGATTGGCGACTGCATACACACCGCCCATCTCGAGCCAGGCGATCCGCGACACGGAGAAGCTGGGCGTCAATGAGATACCGAACCCGCCGTAGGCATACAGGAGTGTGGGGTTGGTGCCGTCGAGTTCGATGTCTTTCCGATGGGTGATGAACATCGGGACGCGGGTTCCGTCCTTCGATGTGTAGAAGACCTGCTTGACGATGTAGTCATCGGGATCGAAATCAACCTCTGCGGTGCGGAAGAGCGTGGATTCCCCGGTGATCATGTCGTAGCGGTAGATGCTGGGCGGGCGATTGAACGAGGAGAAGCTGTAGAAAGTCTCGGTATCAGCGCGCCGGCCTCCGAAGCCGCCGCCGGAGCCGATGCCGGGGAAGCTGACCTCGCGAACGACACTGCCGTCCATCCGGTGGAGACGGACCAGCGGCAGAACATCCTTGAGATACTGCGCCACGATCATGTTGCCGGTGATCCCGGCGGAGTTCAGCGGCTGCTCCTGCTGTGCGATGATCTCGCGGACGGAAGACGGCCCCTTGCGGATGTCCATGGAGACAACACGCCCGCGGGGCGCATCCAGATCGGTCTTGAGATAGAAGATCGTGCCGTCGTTGCCGATGACGGACCACTCATTCTCGAATGCGCCGATGACCGTCCGGGGATAGGCGTACGGCTGCGCGAGATCCTTCACGAGCAGCATGTTCCGCCGATCGGTGCCCTTCGAGACATAGATGACGAGGAAACGCCCATCCTCGGTGACGAACGGGAAAAAGCCCCACTCGGGCTGATCGCGGTTCTCGTAGACCAGAATGTCCTCGGACTGCGGCGTGCCGAGCCGGTGGTACCAGATGCTGCTGTTGAGGTTGAGAGACTGGAACTCCTGACCCGGCTCCGGCTCAGGGAAGCGGTTGTAGAAGAAGCCGATGCCGTCGTGCGTCCAGCTCAAGCGCCCCCACTTCATCCAGCGGATCTCATCGGGGAGCATCTCGCCGGTCCGGACATTCATCACATTCCACTTGCGCCAGTCGGACCCGGCCTCGCTCCGACCGAAGGCGACATAGTCACCATTCTCCGAGAACGACAGACCCGCGAGGGCGATCGTGCCGTCCTCGGACCATGTGTTCGGGTCGATGAGCACGCGGGGCTCGGAATCGAGCGAATCCTGGATGTACAGCACGGACTGGTTCTGCAGGCCGTCGTTCTTCGAGAAGACATAGAAATCAGCGATCTTCGATGGCGATGAATACCGCTCGTAATCGAGCAACTCGGTCAGCCGTGCCTGGATGCGATCCCGCTCAGGGATCGACTCCAGAAACGCACTCGTAACCCTGTTCTGCGCGGCGACCCACTCGGCCACACGCTGATCCTCGCGAACATCGTTCTCGAGCCAGCGGTATGGATCGGCCACGGGCACGCCGTGGTACTCGTCGATCTGCTCCACCTTGGGAGTGCGCGGGTACTCGAACGGCGCTCCCAGAGCTAGAGGTATGAACCCGAGGACCAAGACGGCCGACACTGCACGCTGAAACGAAAAGATCATGTCCGAGTCTCCAGATCAGGAATGGTCGATTTCCCTTCCGGCCGGGAGGGACGAGCCGGGGATGGGGATGTGTACCGGGATCGAGCGGAAGCGGTTGAGGCGGATCACTGGACGAGCCCCTGGGTGAGCCGCATAAAGGCAGTCTCCAGATTCACGCGTTCCTCGGAGAAGAGCGTCAGCCGGAAACCGGCGTTGATCAGCCGGTTGGGGATGTCCGTGACATGGTGCACGCCGCCCTCCTCGAAAGTGACATGCAGGACCGGACGCCGCGAGCGTCCGCCGTTGGCGGGGTCGTCTTCCTCCGCCAGCGCCACCCGCTTCACGCCGGGCATCTGATGCAGAATCTTGGCGGCCTCCTCAACCCGCTCGCTGACAGCGACATGGACCGTGTGCTCCAGCTTCGCCCGCTGCACGATGTCATTGACGGACCCCGAGAAGAGCAACTGCCCCCGCTCGATCACGCCGACCACATTGCACAGCTCGGCAAGCTCGTGCAGGATGTGGCTCGAGATGATGATGGTCTTGCCCATGCGCTTGAGTTCCTTGAGCAACTCGCGCATCTCGATGCGTGCCCGCGGATCGAGCCCGGACGCCGGCTCGTCCATCAGCAGAACCTTCGGATCGTGCAGCAGGACGCGCGCAACGCTCAGCCGCTGCTGCATGCCGCGCGAGAGCGAATTGACCTCCGCGGTCGCCTTGTAGGTGAGATCGGTCAACTCCAGAACATCGTTCACGACACGCTTGCGCTGCGCTCCGTGGATGTCATACGCCGCGGCGAAGAACTCGAGATACTCCGTCACGACCATGTCCTCATAGGCGCCCATGAAGTCCGGGACATAGCCGATCCGGGGCCGGATCTTGCGGTTCTCGAACCCGACGGTCAGCCCGTCGATCATCGCCTGCCCGCGCGTCGGCTTCAGCAGCGTCGCAAGGATCTTGATCGTGGTGGTCTTGCCCGCGCCGTTCGGACCGATGAACCCGAAGCAGTCCCCCTCCTCGATGACGAGATTGAGGTTGCTCAGAGCGACCAGGTCGCCGTATTCCTTGCACAGATTGATCGTTTCAATCATCGCCATCGTTCAGTTCCCCGCCGCCGCGGTGCCGAAGCGTACCGGGCGTGGTGTCATCGGATAGATCCAACGGACCACCGTCCGCCCATTCGCGGGAATCTCCTGCTCGCGATCCGCCCGCACCGACAGCACCGGAGTCGGGCAGGCATCGGTGTTGACATGTCCGACGATAATCAGGCAGGGCTGTGTGAACCACTTGCCGAGATCCAAGCCGTGCGTCTCGCGACGGTTCACGCCCGCCCTCAGAGGCTGACCGGCCGACTGCAAAGCCACCCTCCCCCACGCGGGCGGCTCCAGCACAGGCAGCAGCGCGATGCGAGCCATATCGCGCGTGATGTCCCGCGCACGCTGCGCGGGAGGCGCCCCACCCAAGCCCGGGAATGAACCCGTACCAACCAATCCCTCGGTCAGGGATTTGAAGTAATCCGTGCCCGCTCTCTGGGCCAGGGGCCCCTCCGCCTGCGCCGAGAAGGTAGATGCGAGATCGAGCACCTCGCCCCGCTGCCATGTCCTCCTTTGCACGACGCGGACCCGTGCCCAGAGTTCGCCCGGCTGGCGACCGAGCGCCTGATTCGGCAGCGTCTGCTCCTCCACGAGAATGATCAGCACATCCGTCATGTCCGCGGGCAGGTCGTGAATCAGTGCCCCCGTGATCTGTCTCCGGGAATCGAGCGAGGGTGCCTGCGCCTCATCCACCGGACGCGGCATCGACCATCGCGGCCCGCCGAGCCAGTCGAAGCGGAACTGCTTCGCCGTCGCTCGACTCGGAACACGCAACTCGAACGGCGCATCGGACTCGACCCGATAGCCGCGCGCATCCGGGAAAGAGAGAGTCCCGCCCGAGGCGTACGGGTCCGACCATGTCGTGGCCGCCTGGATCCATCGTGGATCCAGACCGGCTTCACCGACGCGGACGGTCTCATCGGAGTACTCGGGCAGGAAAACACTCGCCCAGGTCGTCGTGCGCTGCACCGGCTGGCCGTAGACATGATCGAGCAGCGTCAGATGCTCCATCGAGAAATCGGTCTGGCGCAACGAACGGGCGCCAATCCACGCAACCAGAGTGAAGACCGCGACCGTCAGAACGAAGATCGTCCACGCGTGCCGAGCCAGACCGCGCATCCGCAGCAAGGCATATCCGCCCGGACCCGCGATCAGCCAGTACGCCACGAAAACGATCACCGCGAGCAGAATGCCGACACCCGCGACGCCCGACCGCGTGATCGCGCTGGCGATGCCCGAGTCCACAGGGTACTGATTGGCCTGCGGGAACCCGGACTGCTCCTGCTCACGCACCCGACTGACGCTCGGAACATCGAACCTGTTCCCGAAGATCCGGTGCCAGAACGCATCCGCGCGCAGCATCTGCCCGCCCGCATACCGGATCGAATCAAGATCGATCCCCACAATCGTCACCATCCCGGTCCCGACAAGCCGACGGACGACAACGCATCCGTCTGGACCGTTGATCACTTGCGTGGCTTCCGCGGCAGGTGTCCCGCTTTCGACCGTGAATGTGTGCAGCGTGACATCGCCCGGCAAACGCTGCTCAACGAACTCCACATCCGTGAGCAACTCTCTGTACGGCTCAAGATCCGCTCCCTCGACGCGACGCACCCGCGCATCCGGGAGTATGTCCACGATCGGGTTGTCCGCGGCGAACCAGCCGCCACCCACCGGAGGGAGCACGATGATCAGATGACCGCCCCGGTACACCCATTCACGCAATGCCTGAGCACGCCCCTCGACCCCCAGTGTCGATGGAAGTCCATCGGTCCACAGGATCGACGAATACTGCGCCAGCCCCATCCAACGATCCGGAAAACTCTGAGGCGTGGTCGGCAGACCCGCAACGACTTCGATCCGCTCGTGCGCTGAGCCGATGTGCGATGAGGCGCTCCGAGGCGGAGCACGCAGCTCGTACTGCTCGACCCCGTAGGCTCGCCGACCGATCACGCCGATCAACTGGTCCTCAGGCCGCGCCACCCGGGAAGGCGTGATCCGGGAAACGCCCAGCCGCCTTGCGATCCCCCCCGCTTCGGTCAGCTCGTGGACGACCACCGTGAAGACGGTCGTGCTGGACAGATTCGCCGGCACACGCACATACAGCCAGACCGGCTGCTCGCGTCCCGGTGAGAGCGTGACGCGCCGCTCGGCGTACATCGTGTCGCCATCTTCATCCCGGATCAGCAACTGCACCGCCGCGGCACGCGGCTGAAGCCCCGCAGCCAAGCCAACCCGCAGGCAGATGCCCGTCCACGAACCCGGGCGGGCCACACCCCCGACACCGAAGGTCTCCACACCGATGGTGACCTCCCCCGATGCGGGCGTGGCGACATTCTGGGCATGGGTCGGGCTCGACAGGGCCATCAGGCACGCCGTCAGAAGCCACCAGACCGCCCTGGGCAAGGTTCCGGTCCCCGGCAAGCGGTTCAACACGATCGGAGTGTACCGACCACCCATCCTTGAGACGAACACCGGATCGGCCGATCAGAACACCATGAACCTGCCGCTCTGGACTTGGCTGCTCAGCGGGCTCGTGGCGTGGGCCGTCTCCGTGGGCATCCTGTACACCCTCAGCGTGCGGATCCTCTGGTCGCGCGATCTCCACCACCTCAAGGTCGAGGCCCACCGCCTCCGCGACGAACACGAGCGACGCCGTCACGCACGAGAGCACGGCGATTTCGAGATCATCGAGGACGATGGAGCCGAAGCACCGGTCGCCGCCGAACTCCCGCCGGAAGACCTCCGCGCCGCGGCGTGATCCGCGAGGTCAGCCGCCCATCTCCGCAAACTCACTCAGCAGACACGCATGGGTGTGCATCCCCAGCCGGAAGCAATCCAGCTCGAACTTCTCGTTGGGAGAGTGGACGCGATCATCGTCCAGCCCGAAACCGATGAGAAGCGTGTCAAGCCCGAGCTGCCCCTTCAGCAGCCCGACAACGGGAATCGATCCGCCCGACTTGATCAGGTGCGCCTGCTTCCCGCCCGCCGCGGCCTCCAGCGCGCCGCGCGCCGCCGCGAGATAGGGCGAATCCGTGGACACGGTTCCCGGAAAGCCGCCGCCGTGATCGATGAACTCCCACCGACACCCCGGAGGCGTGTTGGCATCGAGCCAGCCACGGAACGCACGAACGATCTTCCCCGGATCCTGATCGGCCACCAGCCGGAACGAGATCTTCGCGCTCGCGTGCGTGGGGATGACCGTCTTCGCGCCCTTGCCGGTATACCCGCCGACGATCCCATTGATGTCGCAGGTCGGACGAGCCCACTCACGCTCCAATGCCGTCCAACCCTTCTCGCCGATGTCGGCTTCCTTCGTCAGCCCGATCTTGCCGAGCATCGCGGGGTAATCCAGCGGCAGATCCGCCCACGCCCGGCGCTCCTCCGGGGTCGGTTCCAGAACATCGTCGTAGAAGCCGGGGATGGTCACCCGACGATCCTGATCCCACAGCCGCGCGAGCACCTTCGACAATTCGTTGATCGGGTTCGGGCACCGCCCACCCCACATGCCCGAATGCAGATCCTGATTCGGCCCGTGGAGAATCACCTCCGTGTACGCCAGTCCTCGCACGCCGTAGGTGATCGCCGGCTCGCCCCGTGCCAGCATCCCCGTATCCGAAATCACACACACATCGCACGACCGGAGATGTGCGTCATGCTCTTTGACGAATCGCTCCAGATTGACGCTCCCGCTCTCTTCTTCCCCCTCCAGAAGCACCGTCAGACGAACCGGGATCTCCCCCGCCTCCGCGTGCCACGCCCGGAGCGCTTCGAGAAAACTCGCGACCTGCCCCTTGTCATCCACGGCCCCGCGCGCCACCACACGCTCGCCCGGAACATCCTCGCCCCGCTCGGCGGGCTTGATCACCGGCTCGAAGGGCGGACTCTCCCACAGTTCCAACGGATCAGGCGGCTGGACATCGTAATGGCCGTAAAACAGCACATGCGGCCCCGAGTACCCCGCCGGTCCGGGGTGGTGTGCCCAGACGATCGGGTGCCCGGGCGCCCCCGGCGTCCCGGTCTCTCGCAACTCCGGAGCGAGTCCGGCATCCCGCAGACGATCCGCCGCCCACTCCGCCGCGCGGCGCACTTCCGCTCGATACGCAGGATCCGTGCTGATGCTGGGAATCCGCAGCCACTCGATCAGGCGATCGATCGCCGACTGCTCTTCCGCGTTGAGATTGGTCCGCACCCGCTCCAGCCGCATTCCGAGTTCCATGCACGCTCCTGTTCGCTTCGATCGTACGAAGCGGACAGGATATGGGACGCACACGGATCAGGTGAGCACGCCGATGATCCCACCGGCGGTCGCGAGCACGAGGGCGATCGCCAGCAGCAGAATCACCAGCCACTCGGCACGCCCGGCCCAACGATCCAAGCCGCGCGAGCGCGCCGGCGGCGGCTCGATCGTGATCGAAACCCGCTCGCAGGGAACCGGAGATGCATCAAGCCCCTCCAACTCCGCGTAGGACCGGGGCGGTCGCGCATACAGATCGGCGTTGCAGTTCGGGCAGGTATAAGTCCGGTGGAGACGCTCGCCTTGGAATTCGCGCCCGCGGTAGCCGCACCCGAGGCACATCCGTGCCTTGAGTCCGCGTGCCACGCTCGTAGATCCGAGACGAGCCATCAGAATCAATATAGCCCGCATTGCCACGGATGCGACCGATGCGGGCGGAGAATCACAGGAATACGCTCACACATGCACCATTTCCCCATCGATGCATGGGCGACCCATCTTCGCAGACTTGCCCATTCGGTTCTCGGGGATTCCCTCCCGGATCCGGCGACATTTGCGGACGATCTCGGCCACCGTCGCCCCGTCGACCGCTGGCTCCTCGCGTGGCGAGCGAGCCGGACCGGCACGCCCGTACCCCAACACCGTCCCATCACGGGCGACCACGCCCTCGATGTCCAGCTCTGGCGCGCACTGACGCATCCGGACTCGAACACGCTCCGCCCCGATGATCTTCGCGCCTCCGACGCTCCCGGCCCCCTTCAACCCCGCTCGGACGATGCCGCCATCGAGGTCTGGACCGAAACCGAGCTCGCCGCCCTGCACGCACTCTGGTGGCACGCTGTCCGAGACACCGACTCACCGCTCATGCCACGCATCCTCGACACGGCACGCTGGCACCTCCAGCACCTCCAGCCGGACAACGCCACCAACCACCCCTGGGCCCTGCATGTCTTCCTGCTGCTCAACGAGACCGACCCGAGCATCGGAGCCCGTCACTACGCCGAGACGCTGCTCTCGAATTGCCAGGTGATGCTCGGACAGCCCGACCGCTTCAGCGCCCTGATCCTGCTGGACAGCGCGGACGCCCTCCAGATGCACTTTGAAATGACGGAGCAGTCCCGCCCGTGATCACGAATTCGGCGGGGCCGCATCGGCACGCGCCTGCGGCGTCGGGCTCTGGCTCACGGTCCGCTCATCGCGGGGCAGTTGGCGTTCCGCCTCCGGATCGCGCTTCGACGCGGTATCGACCTCGCTCTCGATGTCGTTGATCCCGCGCTTGAACTCGACGATCGTCTTCCCGATCGAACGCCCGATTTCGGGGAGCCGCCGCCCGAACAGCAGCAGCCCGATCGCCAGAATCAGGATCAACTCCTGCCAGCCCGGGACAAAGCTGAAACCGAGAATGTGCATGCGTCGCTCCTGACTGGGCTGGGCCGCGGGCAAATCCGTGCCCGGATCGGGTCTTCCCACCATTCAAGCCCACGGGGGCCGGTGGGTCAACGAGACAGTTCTACCGGGACCGAGCAAAGGGGGGTTCGCGGGAATTCCGGGGTGTTCCGGGGGTTCATGGGACTCGTTCGCAGGCGTCCAGCACATTCTCCAGCAGCACCGCCACCGTCACCGGTCCCACCCCGCCGGGCACCGGGCTGATCCACCCCGCGATCTCACGGACTTCCTCGAAGGCCACATCTCCCACCGTATGAGAGCCGCCGGCCCCATCCGAGAGCCGATTGATCCCCACATCGATCACCACCGCCCCGGGCTTGATCCACTCCTTCGTGACCAGTCCGGGCACCCCCGCCGCCGACACGAGCACATCCGCCGAGCGGGCCAGTTCAACGATCCCCTCGGTGTATTTGTTGCAGGAAATCACCGTCGCCTCCGGACGCATCAGCATCACCGCGATCGGCTTCCCGACGATGTCCGAGGCCCCGACGCACACCACCCGCTTGCCGCGGAGTTCGAGGCCGGTCGTTTCGATCATCCGCACCACCGCCAGAGCCGTGCACGGAGCGAGCGATGAGCGGCCGTAGACGATGTTCCCGATGTTCGCGGGATTCACTCCCTCGACATCCTTCTCGACATGGATGAGCGACTGGACCCGATAGGCATCGACCCCGTCCGGCAGCGGCATGTGGACCATGATCGCCCGGACCTTCGGCTCGCTCGAAAGCAGCAGAACGCGCCCGGCGATGTCGTCATACCCCGCGGACGATGGAAGCGTGTGCAGGTGATAATCGATGCCCAGATCACGGCAGCGCCGTGCCTGATTCGTCGCATACACGCGGGCGGCGGAGTCCTGATCGGCCCCGACGAGCACCGCATCCAGTCGAGCGGGGCGTCCCGTGCGGCCGAGTGCTTCCGCACGCTGGGCCACGCGCTTGCGGACATCCGCAGCAATGGCTTTCCCGTCGATGATGCGTCCGCTCATGCCTCGGTACGATACCGACTTGGATCATCCCGTCACCTCGGACGCCCGAACCGTGCCACCACCGTCCTCCAGGAACCAATCCGCCTCGACCGATCGGGTCCGCGAGCAGATCGAGTCCCTCCGCAGGGAGCTCGATCGAGCCAACCGCGCGTACTACGCCGATGCCAAGCCCTTCCTGACCGACCGCGAGTACGACGAGAAGCTGCAACGCCTCGCCGCCCTCGAAGCGGAGCACCCCGAGTTTGACGATCCCGCGAGCCCGACGCAGCGCGTCGGCGGAGAGCCGGTCAAGAAGTTCAAGGCCGTCCGCCACA
Source organism: Phycisphaeraceae bacterium (assembly GCA_007693725.1). Taxonomy (GTDB): domain Bacteria; phylum Planctomycetota; class Phycisphaerae; order Phycisphaerales; family UBA1924; genus REDD01. Next base: position 1,552 of record REDD01000171.1, on the reverse strand, counting down.
GCGTCCCCATGCTCTCGATCGACAACACCTACGACGATGACGAGGTGCGGGCGTGGGTGCAGCGGGTCCGGCGGGCGCTCGGCCAGACCGGACAAGGCAAGTCCGATTCGCTCTTCGACGCCGAAGCCGGGAGCGGGCTCGGTTTTGCGTGCGACCCGAAGATCGACGGCGTCGCCATCTCACTCCGGTACGAAAACGGCATCCTCACGCAGGCGCTGACCCGGGGCAACGGCGTCGAGGGCGACGACATCACCAACAACATCAAGCGCATCCGGGCGATCCCGCTCCGGCTCACAGACAACGGTGAGACACCGAAACATCTTGAGGTCGTCGAGATCCGGGGCGAGGCGTACATCCCGACCGAGGAGTTCCTCCGCATCAACGAGGAACGCGAGGCCGCGGATGAAGAGCCCTTCATGAATCCTCGCAACGCCTGCGCCGGCACGCTCAAGTCGCTGGATCCCAAGTGGGTCGAGGAACGCAAGCTCGGCTTCGTCGCGCACGGCCGGGGCGAGGTCCGCGGATCCCTCGCCGAGGTCTCCACCCATTCGGAATTCATGCAGCGCATCCGTGCGCTGGGCGTCCCGATCAGCACGCCGCGCCTCGCATCGGACGAGGATGCCATCCTGAAGATCATCAAGGCGTTCCACACCGAGGCCGCATCCCTGCCCTTCGCCGTCGACGGCATGGTCGTGCGTGTCGACGACTTCGCGATGCAGGAAACGCTCGGCGCAACCAGCCGCTCGCCGCGCTGGTGCATTGCCTTCAAGTACCCCGCCGAACGCCAGCAGACCAAGCTGATCCGCGTCGAACATCAGGTCGGAAAGACCGGCAAGATCACCCCACGCGCGATCATGGAGCCGGTCCTCATCGCGGGCACGATCGTCCAGCACGCCTCGCTGCACAACTACGGCCAGATCCGCAAGCGGGACATCCGCACCGGCGACACCGTGATTGTGGAAAAGGCGGGAGAAATCATCCCGCAGGTGCTCGAACCCGTTCTCGAACTCCGCCCGAAGAACGCGAAGAAGATCGTCGCCCCCGAGACATGCCCGGTCTGCTCCGGCCCCGTCGAGATCGAACACGATTCTGAGGACGCCGAAACCACACGCAGGTGCATCAATCCCGAGTGCCCTGCACAGATGCGCGAAAAGCTCATCTGGTTCGTCGGGCGTCGCCAGATGGACATCGACGGACTCGGCGAGCAGACCATCGACCTCATCCGCGAGCAATCCGACATCCCGCTGAACCACTTCGCGGACATCTTCCATCTCCACAAGCACCGCGATGCCCTCCTGCAACTCGAACGCATGGGCGAGAAAAAAGTCGAGAATCTCTTGCACGGCATCGAAGACGCAAAGGGCCGCGGCATGGCCCGCGTGCTCGCTGGGCTCGGGATGCGTCATGTCGGCGAAACGACCGCAAAGATGCTCGCCCGTCTGTATCCAAGCATCGATGCGCTCCTCGAAGCGGAAGAGCCCGCGCTGCGCCCCAAAACACTCTCCAAGGATGAAGCCGTCCGGCTCGGCTTCCCCGCGGAAGTCAAGGATCG
>REDD01000110.1 GCA_007693725.1 Phycisphaeraceae bacterium | reverse complement strand
TCCCCCCGCCAACGCATCACACCCCGCATGAGTGCAACCCAATACAGGATGTCCATGACGCACACGAATCGGTGGATCCACCTCGGCCTCGTCCTGCTGCTCGCCGGAGCGTGTCTCGCCCTCACCGCCTGCCAGAACAAGCCCAAGCGGCCGATGCGCGCGGTCGATCGACCAATCGTCTCGCGCGATGTCCACCCCATCCTCTCCAACACGATCGGGGCTCAGGCGACCATCAGCGGCATGACGCCCGAGTATGTCTCCGGCTACGGCCTCGTCGTCGGGCTCAACGGTACCGGCTCCAGCGATGCGCCTCTCACCGTCCGCGCCATGCTCGAAGACGAGATGCTCCGACTCGGCGTCGGCGATTCCGACGGCCCCCTCGCTAATGTCTCGCCCGCACGCATGATCGACGACCGCAACACCGCCGTCGTCCTCGTGCAGGCCTTTATCCCCCCTGCCTCTCCCGAAAAAACTCCCTTTGATGTGCTCGTCACCACGCTCCCCGGCACCGCCACCACCAGTCTCGAAGGCGGCATCCTCTACACGACCCGCCTCTACCGCGGCATGCCCATCCCCGGCGGTCCGACGACCAACGCCCTCGCCGAAGCACGCGGCCCCATCTTCATCAATCCCTTCGTCGATCCCGCGACGGACCCCGTCACCGCTCGCGACGGCGTGAACCGCATCGAAGGCCGCATCCTCGGCGGCGGACGCGTCCGCCAGGTCTTCAGGCCCGTCATCAACCTCGACAATCCCTCGCACAGTCGGGCGCTCGCGATGACCGCCTCCATCAACGCCCGCTTCCCGCAGCTCGCCAATCGAACGACCGTCGCACGCGGCCTGAGCGATGAGAACATCGAGCTCAATGTCCCCCGCATCTGGCGTCCACGGATGGACGATTTCTTCCAGATCGTGCTGCACACGCGCGTTGATCGCGCTTTCCCTGAGCAATGGGCGCGCCGGTACGCAGAAGCGCTCGTCGAGACGCCGGAACTCGCCGACCAACTCGTTCACTGCTTCGAGGCCATCGGCGAGGTGAGTCTGCCCGTCCTCCGCCCGCTTTACACCCACTCCGAATCCGCACCGCGACGCGCCGCCCTCACCGCCGGTGCACGCCTCGCAGACCCGCTCACACGACCGCATCTTGAGGACATCATCCGTGACGGCCCCGCGGCCATGCGGATCGATGCCATCGAACTCCTCGCGGGACTGCCGCCGGACCTCCGCATCAACGCCTTCCTCCGCCAACTCCTGAACAACCCCGAGCTCGATACCCGCATCGCCGCCTACGAGGCCCTCCTGCGCCGTGCAGAGCCGCGGATCACCCGCATCCGATACAACGACAAGTTCGTCCTCGATCTCGTCCCCTCTGACTACAAGATGATCTATGTCACCCAGCAGGGCCACCCCCGCATCGCCCTCTTCGGAGATCTCCGGTTCAACCAACCCGTCCTCGTCTCCGGCTGGGACGGCCGCCTCATGATCACCACCGACAGCGACTCGCCCAGAGCACGCGTCTTCTACCGCGACTTCCGGCGTCCGCGCTCCGCGACCCACGAGATCGGGCACGCCATCACCGAATTCGTCGACTACCTCGTCCACGAACCCACCCCGGAAGAGCCCATGCCGGGGCTGAACTTCTCCTACTCCCAGACCGTCGGTGCGCTCTACGAGGTCGTCCGGGGAGGCGGCGTCGATGCCGAGTTCGTGCCCGAGACCGATCGCCTCGCCCTCGAACTCCTCCGCGAATTCGAAGGCCGTGAGTTCGAGCAGCGTCCGGAACTCTCCCCGGAGGGTGCCGTCGACCGGATCGAGACCCCCGAGACGCGTGACCGGCAAATCCAAAGCGATCAACCCGAGGAGACCGACGAACAGAGAGAGGAACGCCGTCGCCGCTATGTCCGTCCGCTCGCTCCACCTCCCGAGACCAACAACAGCGGGGGCCGATCGCCCAGATGATCTCCCCCCGCCCGGACACCAACGCTGTGGACAAGCGACCCCGGAGCAGCATCGCCACCCGTTGCCACGGGCTTTGCTATCCTGATTTCTCATTCGTCGCCCGCGTCCGCCACCGCACGGAGCGTTCCAAGGTGGCAGTTGGGTTGCGGCAGGATGCCGAACCAGACGCCGGCGAGCAAAGGGCAATCGTCCCCCTCGGGACATGACACGGAGGTCGAGCCCGGATGCGTCTTGCAAAGCTCACAGTTCACGGCTTCAAATCCTTCGCCGATCGTACGGAGTTCACCTTCGATGACCCGGTGACCGGTGTCGTCGGTCCCAACGGCTGCGGCAAGAGCAACATCGTCGATGCCGTGAAATGGGTCCTCGGCGAACGCTCGGCCAAGTCCCTCCGCGGCAAGGAGATGGCGGATGTCATCTTCGCGGGCAGCGCGGGGCGTGCTCCCGCCGGGGTCTCCAGCGTCGTCCTCACCTTCGAGAACCCCCTGCTGGACGAGGCCCAACTGGCCGCCCTCGAACGCGAAGCGGATCTGATCTCACTCGATCAGGAATCAGCCGCGGAGACCTCCGAAACTCCGGACACGAATGACGAACCGGCCCACACCCCGCGCGACCGGCACAGAGTCAATCGGCTGCTCCCAATCGACACCGAAACCGTCGACATCGAACGCCGCCTCTACCGCGACGGCACCAGCCAGTATCTCATCAACGGCCGACGCGCCCGCCTCAAGGACATCAAGGATCTGTTCCTCGATACGGGTGTCGGCGCCCACGCCTATTCCATCATCGAGCAGGGCAAGGTCGATGCGATGCTGCTCGCCAATGCCGTCGAGCGCCGCGTCTTCTTCGAGGAGGCCGCGGGCGTCGCGAAGTTCAAGGCGCGGCGCATCGAAGCCCAGCGCCGACTCGAACGCGCCGAGAACAACCTGATCCGCGCTCGCGAGCAACTCGACTCCACCGAACGCCGACTCCGCATCGTCCGTGGCCAGGCCACCAAGGCCCGGCGCTTCAAGGAACTCGATGCCGAGTTCCGCGGCGTCCGCATGGCCCTCGCCTTCGAGCAGTACGACGACCTCACCGATCGCCTCGACGGACTCACCAGCCGACTTCAGGATGTCGAACGCGAACGCAACGAAGCGCTCGACATCGTCGCCTCGCTCGAATCGGACAAGCAGGAAGCCGAGGTCCGGCGTCACGAACTCTCCGGCGAGCGCCAGCAGGCCGAACGCGACAAGACCTCCGCCGAACACCGCGCCCAGACCGCTCAGCAGCGGATGGAGATGACGCAACGCGCCATCGCGGAGTCGCAGCGACAGATCGCCAGCGACCGCCAACGCCGCACCATTGTCGGGAATCAGATCGAATCGCTCCAGCAGGAAGCGGAGGAGAAAGCCCGACAGGTCGAGTCCCTCGACGAGGCCCTCCGCGCTGCCGAAGCACGCCTCGAAGAAGCCGCCTCCGCCCGCGCCGATGCGCAGACCACCCTCGCCGATGCCCGGCGCGATCTCGCCTCCAGGCGGGCCGCGGTGGCGAACATCGACCGTGAGCGTGCAACCCTCGAAGCCCGGCTCGAAAGCGAAACGCAGCGGGCCAACACACTCGACGAGGATGCGGCTCGCCTCGAATCCCGCAGGCGCACACTCGCGGATGAATCCGCGCAGCTCCGTGCCGACATCGCGCGTGCGGAGCAGAGACTCACCGATGCTTCGCAGCGCGTCGAGAGCACCGAAGCCGAACTCAACACGCTGCTCCAGCAGGCATCGACGCTCGGAGATCAGCAGCGCCAACTCACCGAACGGCTGAACGAGTCCGAGCGCCACGCCGCCCGCCTCGACAGCCGACGCTCCACCCTTCAGGAGATGATCCAGGACCGCGTCGGCCTCGACGAAGCCGTGAAAGCAGTTCTCGATCTCCGCGACCAGGCCATCAGCGCGGGCGAGACCGAGGGCATCCTGCCCCACATCGAGTCCACCCTTGCCGACCGCATTGAAACCGATGCGGAGCACGCCGCCGCGGTCGAGGCCGCTCTCGGTGCTGCGCTCCAGGGCCTGATCATCCCCGGGCTCTCCAACCTCTCCGACGAATCGGTGCTCGCCTCCCTCCCCGGTCGGGTCACGCTCCTCGCCAAGCACGCGGCCGAACTCGACCACCACACCGAGCCGCTCGAAGACCGGCTCGCACGCCTCGCGATCCACCCCGCCACCGCCACGCCGCTCGCGTCGGTCGTCCGCTGCGAGAGCGACATCCGCCCGCTCGTCGATCGCCTGCTGAGCCGCACACTGCTGGTCCCGACAGTCGAGTCCGCGCTGATGCTCGGCGCGGGCCCACTCCACGGCGTCCGCTTCGTCACCCGATCCGGCACCGTCATCGAGCCCGACGCCCGCATCCTTGCAGGCCCGGCGTCAGCGGGCGATGCCGGCGGCATCCTCCAGCGCGCCAGCGAACTCCACACGCTCGAAGCCGCGTTGCAGAATCAGCGCGCACTCATCGAGCGGGACCGTCAGACCCTCCGCACACTCGACGAACGCGCCCGCGATCTCAACGAATCGCTCTCCAACCTCCGCAGCGCGCTGGCCGATGCCCAGCGCCTTGTCGTCGGCGAGGAGAACACACGCGACCGGCTCCGCGCCGACCTCGATCGCATCGAGCGCGAGCTCCCACGCGCCGAATCCGAACTCAAGAACCTCCGCGATCGTGCCGCGTCGGCCCGCCAGGAACGCGACAACCTCCGCGAGCGGATCGACCGCCTCTCCCGGCTGCACGCCGAAGAAGCCGAACAGGTCCAGACGCTCGAAAAGACCACCGAGGAAGCGGCCCAGACCGTCGAGTCCACGACCGATCGCGTCACCACCTCGCGGATCGAGACCGGGCGCATCTCCGAGCAGCTCTCGACCGCACGACGCGATCTCAACCGCGCCGAGACCGCCGCGGAAGAGGCCGAGCGCGAATACTCCCGCCTCGCCGAGCATGTAACCCAGCGCGAGAACGAGATCGCCGCGCACGAAGAGACCATCGGGGCATGCCGTGACGAAATCGATGAGGCGCACCGGGTCACGCGGGAACTCTCCGAGACGATCGCTTCCATCGAATCCGATCTCAACGACATCGTCACCCGCTCGCACGCCATCTCCGAGCGTCTCAACGGCGCACGCAGGCAGGCCGAACTCCTCAACCGCGATTTCAACAGTCTGGAAGTTACCAAGCGCGAACTCGAAGTCCGTCGCGAAGCGCTCGAGGAACGCACCCTCGAAGAGATCGACCTCGACCTCGCCGATGAACTCGACGAATACCGCGCCATGATGGCCGACGGCACGGTCGCGCGCATCGACATCGACGCCGTCTCGAAGGAGGCCGAGCAACTCCGCGACGACATCCGCCGCCTCGGCAATGTCAACCTCGACGCCATCGACGAGGAAGCAAACCTCGAAGGACGCAACGAGGAACTCGCACGCCAGGTCGCGGACATCGACAACGCCTGCTCGCAACTGCAGGACCTCATCGTCCGCCTCAGCGATGCCAGCCGCGATCGCTTCCGCGAGATGTTCGAGCTGATTCAGGAGCAATTCTCCGGACAGGACGGCATGTTCCGCCGACTCTTCGGCGGCGGACGCGCCGAGGTCCGGCTCGTTCCTCACCCCGAGACCAACGAGATCGACTGGCTCGAATCCGGCATCGAGATCATCGCCAAGCCGCCCGGAAAGCAGCCCCGCACCATCAGCCAGCTCTCCGGCGGCGAGAAGACCATGACCGCCGTCGCACTCCTCATGTCCATCTTCCAGGCCAAGCCCTCGCCCTTCTGCATCCTCGACGAGGTCGATGCCGCCCTCGACGACGCCAATGTCGAACGCTTCTGCACCATCATCCGACAGTTCCTCGACCAGTGTCACTTCATCGTCATCACCCACAACAAGCGCACCATGCAGGTCGCCGATCGTCTCTACGGCGTCACCATGCAGGAGCGCGGCGTCTCCAAGCGCGTCAGCGTCCGCTTCGATCAGGTCGGCTCCAACGGCGAGATCCCCCACAACGCGACCCAACACTCCGACATCGCACCCATCGACGAGGTCACGCAACACCACGAGCATCCGCGCAACGGCTCACTCCGTGAGCAACTCGCCGCCATGCGCCGCGAGCAACAGCCCCTCGAAGTCCACAACAACTGACGAACCAACACGCACGGCTCAGGACACCCGCACGCCACCGGTGCGATCGTGCTGCTCCCGCAGCCAGCCCGCGTACTGCTCGATCGCCGGAACCGGCGCGTGCATCGGCTTCCAGCCGAGCCCCTCCCGGGTCCGCGTCAGGTCCGCCTGCGTGAAGTCCTGATAGAACGCCCGGATCGACTCCGGCATCGGGAAATACTCGATCGCTGCGTCCTCCCCCATGCCGAGCCCGTGCCGAACCGCCGTCGCAAGCTCGTTGAAGGTCGTCGCTCGCCCCGAGCCGAGGTTGTACACGCCCGGCGTCGCGATCGGCTGCGCGGCCGCGATCGTGCACGACACGACATCATCAACGAACACCTGATCCCGCGCCTGCTCGCCGTGCTCGAACAGTCGAGCACGCCCGTCCCGCAGAAACTGCTGCGCGATCTGGTGCGCCATCGACGCCATCTTGCCCTTGCGCGCCTCGCCCGGGCCGAACACATTGAAATACCGCAACCCGACGATGTGCGGCACATCCCCCGAGTCGCTCGCCAACTGCACCGTCACCCGCCGGTGCAGATTCTCCATCACCCACTTGCTGAACCCGTAGACATTGTTTGGTCGCCCCGCCATCTCCTCCATGAACGGCTCTCGCAACGCCGTCGCCTCGGGTGTGCCGTAGGTCGCCGCGGAGGATGCGTACACCAGCGGGATCTGCCGCTCCGCGCACGCCACCAGCATCTGCTCGAATCCCGCCGTGTTGTCGTCGATCATCCGCCGCTCATCCGAGACGGTCGTATCCGTGATCGCCGCCAGATGGAACACCGCCCGCGGCGCGGTCGCATCGATCAGGTCTTCCCAGTCGATCTCGCCGACCGGCTCCGCGATCACCTCGCCCCGAAACGCCCCCGCCTCCAGCCGTTCGCACGCCTCCACCAGCGTCGCGAACGAGCCCGAGCGACAGTCGTCGATCACCATGATCGGCGCGTGCGGCTGCGCACGCTGCAACGCCGCGACAAGGTTGCTCCCGACGAAGCCCAGCCCGCCGGTCACGACGATCGTCGCATCCGGATCAATCGAATGGTTGTTCATGGGTGTGATCATCTTCAGTCCGTTGCCGGTGGCGGCGGAATCTTCAGCACGGTCCCCGGACGCAGCCGGTTCGGATCGATGTCGGGATTCGCATCACGAATCCGCATCCATAACGAGGCCCGCCCGTACAGGGCACGCGAGATCCCCGAAAGCGTATCCCCCGAAACGACGATGTACTCGGTGTACTCCGGTTCCGGAGGGGGTGCCGGCGGCGCATCCTCGGTCGCCTCCGCGACCTCCTCGGCGGGCAGCCCCTGCACATTCCGCGGATCCACCGGGATCAGAAGCCGCGTCCCCGGACGCAGCCGATTCGGATCTACATTGTTCATCCGCGCAATCGCCCGCCAGTGCGCTGCCGTACCGTAGAACTTCTGCGAGATCGCCTGCATCGTCTCGCCCTCCTGGCTCACATACACCCGCGCCGTCGGCGGGATGATACGAACCTCACCCACCTCGCCCTCGTCCCCCAGTTCCTCGGGCGAAACCTCCTCCAGAGCGCTCAACCGCTCGCGACGATCGTCCGCCGGCGGCGCGGGCGCCACACGCGCTTCCTCGGCCTCACGATCCGCCAACGCCTGCTGAAGCGAAGCGGCATCAAGGGCATCGAAGCGGATACGAACATCCTCATCCTGCGGCGTGCTCTGAGCCGGTGTCATCCAGAACACAACGATCCACAGCACAACCAGAAACAGGATCAACCAGGGCAGACGCGATACGCCGTCTCGCATGTCAGCGCCCTCCTCGCAGAACGATACGCCGGTCGCCCGGCGTCACGCCGTCGGAGCCAATCCCGTCGCCAGCTCGTCATCCTCATCGGCGAGCGGACGCCCCAGCGAGGTCGGACCGCCCGAGCAAACGATCGGGGCCGCGATTGCGATCGACGAGAAGGTGCCGACGAGGACGCCGCAGATCAGGGCGTAGGTGAACGACGCCAGCCCGTCGCCGCCGATCACGAACATCACGATCAACGCGAGCAGCGTCGTGCCCGAGGTGATCACCGTACGGCTGATCGTCTGGTTGATCGAGAGATTCACCACCTCGCGCGAGGCGTAGGGCAGCTTGCCCCGGTTCTCGCGGACGCGGTCCAGCACGATGATCGTGTCGTTCAGGGAGTAGCCGATGATCGTCAGCAACGCCGCAACCAGACCAAGATCGATCCGGAACGGCTGAATGCCGATCGACGCCGCGGCAGGGACATACTCGTACAGAATCTCCGCGAACGCGATCAGACCGATCACCGCGATCACATCGTGGAACACACCGACAATCGCCGCCAAGGCGTACCGGGGCGAGCCGAATCGCACCCAGATGTAGATCAGGATGAGGATCATGCTGAGGATGATCGCCGTGATCGCCTGAGCGCGGAAGGTCCGCGCAATCTCCGCGCTGAACGACTGCACGCTCGCGAGCGTGGTCGCGGTGCCCAACTCTTCGCGCAGCAGATCCCATTCCGGACCCGCAAGCTCCGCACGCCAACGCTGCTCATCGAAGATGAAATTGATCCCGCGATCGCGGATCACCACGACCGCACGCGACACGGCTTCCTCATCGCCATCGAGAATGATGAGCTGCCAATCACGGCGTACCGCCAGCGAACTCGGATCCTGCTCCCGGGCCAGCTCGATGCGCCGACGAAGGTCGCGCTCGGTCGGAGCCGGACGAAGATCATCCAGAACGATCGCGAGTCCACCCACGAACTGCGCGACATTGTTCCGGTACTGCTCGCCGATCCCGGGGATCTCGTTCTCGCCCAGCACCGCCGAATCGATCGGGTACACCGGCGCAGTGCCGCTTCCGAATTCCTCGCCCACGCCCGCAAACTCCAGCGGCGGCTGCGAATCCACGACCTCACGGAAGCGATTCACGATCACATCCAGGATCAACTGCTGATCCGTGATCGTCGTCTTCACGCGGAAGTGGTTCGAGGTGATGTTGTCCGCCTCGCCGCCGATCACGAGCACGCTCGCGTTCTTCAGCTCGCTCAGCGTCCGCAACTGCTCCTCGGTCAACCGAGCCAGCACATCGGCATCGAAACCCGCCAAGGCATCGTCGCCGACAGTCTGACCAAGCCGCCGATCCGCGGCGAACGCGATCCCGCGCACCGCTCGCTCCACCTGCGGGCGCACCAGCGTCCCCGTGAACGGTTCGCCGTCGAAGGTCATCGGATCATCGCCCACTTCCTGCAGACGAAGGTCGAACGCCGTGCCGCCGCGGAACTCGGTGTCCAGCATCTCCTCGCCCTGGATCATCACCGCAGCGATGCCCGCGGTCAGGAACGCCACCGCGAAAATCACGAACGCCGGGCGGAACCGCATCCAGTCGATCTTCGGCGTCAGAATCCGATCGATCGCCGGAATCACAAGCGGCAACTGACGCATCTTCCGGATCTTCACCTTGTCGACCAGCAGCGCGAAGACGATCCGCGTGATCACCAGGGCGCTGAACATCGTCGTCACGACGCCCACGCCGAGCGTGATCGCGAATCCCTTGATCTCCTGCGTCGCCGTGTAGCCCAGCACCACGCAGATGATCAGGTTCGTCACATTCGCATCGACGATCGTCGACAACGCCTTCTGGAACGCCAGACGAACGCTCGTGCGCAGATCATTCCCCGCCAGAATCTCCTCGCGCAGACGCTCGTAGATCAGCACATTCGCGTCCACCGCCATGCCGAAGGTCAGGATGATGCCCGCGATGCCCGGCAGCGTGAACGAAGCACGCGCCAAGCTCATCACACCCAGAATCAGAATCGCATTGCACAGCAGCGCGAAGGTCGCCACGAACCCCGCCGTGAAGTAGTAGAACACCATGAAGCTGCACACCAGCACCAGCGCGATCCACCCCGCCCGCATGCCCTGACGAAGGTTGTCCTGCCCAAGCGTCGGAGCCAGCGTGTTCACGCTCAGCGGCGTCGGCATGATCCGCGCCTGCAACGCACCCGCGTTCATCGTCTGAATCAGATACTGCAACTCACGCGGCGTGTACGAGCCCTGAATGATGCCGCTCGACGAAATGCGGCTGAGAATGTTCGGCGCCGAATACACCCGCCCGTCCAGCAGAATCGCCATCGGCTCGTTCCGATGGTTCCCGGTCAACTCGCCGAGCAACTGGGCGCCGCGCGTGTTCATCCGGAAGCCCACCGCCGGCTTGCCGAGCTGGTCCGTCGTGGCAAAGGCGCTCGACAGCGACCAATCACCCTCCGCGCCAGTCAGACGCTTCCCCGCACGATCGTGCAGCAACACATAAAACTCGTCCTCGAATCGCTCGGCAACCAACCGATACCGGCTGCTGAAGTAGCTCGCGGGGTTCGCGTACATCGAGTCACGACCGCTCAGCGACTCGAACCAGTCCTCCGGCTTGTTGATCGGCATCCAGATGACCTGGTCCGCCTCGAAGCCCGACGGTCCGGACTCGCGCATCTGGTCGCGGATACGACCCTCCGTCGGCAACTGATCGGGCTGCACCGCGATCCGGAACTGCAACACACCCGATCCGCGGATCATCCTCTGGAGATCCTCCGGGCTGTCCAGACCGCGACGCTCTGCGACATACGCCGCGAACGCCTCAAGCACTTCGTCCAGCGCCTCGCTCGCGTTCAGCAACTTGTCCGCCGGATCATCCGGATCGCCCGTGATCTTCCCGCGGATCACCTCCAGCGCTTCCTCGCGCCGACTGGGCAGCGTCACCTGGCGTCCCGTCGCATCATCACGCACGAATGCGGGAGTGTCTTCCCGCTGCAACGCGAGATCGAGCTCGGTCGGAGTCACACGGCGCTGAATCGCGCGCAACCGGGCCTCTTCCAACTCCACCTCAGCATCCGCCGCCTCCACGAGCAGGTCGGTGACTTCCTCCTCATCCAGATTCAGAACCAGCGCCTCGCGATACCGGCCCTGGGCACGCTCCGCCCGCTCCGCCGCCGCCAGCACCGGCTCCAGCAGCGCCTTCCGCGCCTCCACGAGCGCCGAACGCCGTTCACCCGTTTCCGGGTCGCGCGTCTGATCCATCCACAGCCGCTCGATCGCCTCGCGACGCTCATCGCCGCTGAGCCGCAGCGCCCGCTCCAGCGCATCCACATCGAACGAATACGCGTAGAAACGATTCAACGCCGTCTCGTACGCAACACGCAACGCCTGAACACGCGCCGTCGGCAGCGGCATCGTGATCTCGATCCGATCGCGACCCTGACGCACGATGCTGATGTCGAACTGGCCCTGCGGGTCCAGACGACGGGCCAGAACATCGATGATGTTCTCCACGGTCTGCGGCGGGTCGTCCGGCTGCAGCTCCACCGCGTACACCAGCGAAACGCCACCCGCCAGGTCCTTGCCCAGACGAAGGTTCCGCTCGGGCGGATAGATGCTCGCAAGCGCGATCAGCAGCACTGCGACGACAAGAACGATGTTGCGGATGAGGTGACGCATGGATCAAAGCTCGGCGAAACAAATGTCTGTGTGTATGTCCTGAAGTACCCTCGAACGCCCCCGCGAGCGCTCTGCCATCTACGACCGACTCATGCCCCCACCGACTCCGAGGGGCTTTCTTCCGGTGTGTTCGACTGCTTCAACACACTCTGAATCGCGTTCCTCGTGAAACGGATCCGGGTGTTCGTCGCTTCATCCACCTTCACCACCACCTCGTCATCCTTCAGTTCGACGATCGTCCCGATCATCCCCCCGCCCACCAGAATCTTGTCGTGACGACGCAGCGAAGACATCATCTCGGCGCGACGCTTCTTCTCTTTCCGTCCCGCCATCATCGACATCACGATCATCAGCACAAGAAAACCGCCCATGATCAGCAGCAACTCGCCGCCCATGCTCCCCCCTCGCGGTGCTGAACCCTGCTGACCGCCCTGAGCCGGATCACCGCCCGTGCCGCCGTTCCCGCCGCCCGCCGGCGCGGAAACAGGAGCAGGCGCGATCCCCGCGCTGCTGTTGGCCTGTGCGAAGGCCTCCGCGGAACAGAAGATCACCGCGACGATCAGGATCACCAACTGCAGCGGTACGAAAAGCGAACGGGTCATACTGTCTCTTCCAGAAAATGTTCTTGGCGAACCGGAGACACCGGTTTCGATTCACTCGACGGGCATCCTCTCCGGATACCCTCTCAACACCCGCCGCGACCGACTCCGGTGCAAAGCGGATGGCCGCTTCCGGCTCAATCCATCACACGACACGACGACTCCGGCCCCTCGCGATCTCCACCCAGCGTGGCGGCACCCACCACAGGCCATCGTCGCTCGAAGCCAGACCAGTCATCATCGCGGATCGTCCGCCGAATGTCCACCATCAGCCGCTGGAAGTGCCGAACATTGTGCAAACTCACCAGTATCGGACCCAGCATCTCGCCCGCCTGAAACAGGTGGCGGAGGTACCCGCGGCTCACCGGCACCCCGCCCGGCGTCTCCCAGGCGTGCAGATCCGGGCGGCACGCCAGACAGTCGCACCCCTCGTCGATCGGGCTCGGATCCCGGGTGTGGATCGCATTCCGCAGCCGGATCGCCCCAAACGGGGTGAAGGCGTACGCATTCCGCCCGTTCCGCGTCGGGAGCACGCAATCGAACATATCCACACCCGCCCGCACCGCCGCCACGAGGTCCCGCTCGTACCCCACCCCCATCAGGTACCTGGGCTTTCCCTCCGGCAGCAGCCCGGCGGTGTGCTCCACCACCCGCACGATCTCCTCGTACCCCTCGCCCACCGCCACACCCCCGATCGCGTACCCCGGCAGCTCCACCCCGCACACCTGCTCCGCCGATCGTGACCGGCGTTCCAGGTCCGTGCCCCCCTGCACGATCCCGAACAGCGACTGCCGCTCCTGATGCCCCCCCGCCTCGTGACGCGCCTTGCACCGCTCCAGCCAGCGGATCGTCCGCTCGTTGGCCTCATCCAGCCGCGCCCCGTGGTCGTACCCCCGCCGCCGCTCGGCCCGCTCCCGCTGGCCCGCCAGCCGCTGGCGGGTCGCGCTGAACCCGCGCGGGTCCACGCTCGGCGGGCAATCGTCCAACGCCATGATGATGTCCGCGCCGAGGGCGTGCTGCACATCCATCGCCCGCTCCGGCGTCAGCGTCACCTCGCTCCCGTCCACGATGCTCCGGAACACCACCGAGTCGTCCGTCACCCGGTTGATGTCGCTCATCGAGTACGCCTGATACCCCCCCGAGTCCGTCAGGATCGGCCCGGTCCACCCCATGAACGAGTGCAAGCCCCCCAGCGCCCGCACCACCTCCTCGCCCGGACGCAGCATCAGGTGGTAGGTATTCCCCAGCACGATCTCAGACCCCGTTGCCCGCACATCCTTCGGCAGCAGACCCTTGAGCGTCCCCTGCGTCCCCACCGGCATGAACGCGGGCGTCTGAAACGATCCGTGCAGGGTCCGCACCACGCCCGTCCGCGCAGCGCACGACCCCGAACGATGCTCGATCTCGAACGACAACGCACCCACTCAATCGTCCCCACTCGCGCGCCGGAGAATCTCCCGCTCACGATCCGTCAAGCTCTGCATCCCCGAGCGCTGCACCTTGTCCAGCACCGCATCGATCTCCTTCGACTTCGGCCCGCGCTCCCCCCCCTTGCGCCCCTTCCCGCTCGGATGCCTCGATCGGAAACTCGGACGCCCCTTCCGACCACGCTTCGCCGGACCGGAGAACAGGAAGTCGTCGAAGAAGTCGATCAGCAACTGCGGGCGACGGATCAGGAAAAACCCTGCGATCGCGCCGCCCAGGTGGGCTGCATCGCCGCCCGCGTTCGCCCCGCCGAAGATCAGATTCCAGGTCGCCAGCGCCACGAACCCGTACACCCCCACATCAATCCGCATCGGGATGACGAAGAACACGAGCATCGTCTCCCGACCGGCGATGAACGCCGCCGCCATCAGCACCCCGAAGACCCCCGCCGAGGCCCCGACCAGCGGCGTGTAGATGTCATTCACCAGCAGCAGATACCCCGCATCGGGAATCGCCGCGCCGATGAGATTCAGCAGCAGATACAGCGCAGCCCCGGCGATCCCGCACGCAAGGTAGTACGCCAAAAATAATCGCCTCGACCCCAGAAACCGCTCCACGATCGGCCCGAAGAAGTACAGCCCGATCATGTTGAACACCAGATGCAGCAGGAAACCGTGCGAGTGCAGGAACTGGAAGGTCACGAACCGCCAGACCTGCAACTCGTGAAACGCCTTGCCCGTCGAGAAATGTCCCAGCGCCTCCAACGGGCGCATGGTCGTGGAATGGCGCTCCCCCACTACCTGTCGCAGATCGGTATCGAAGATCCGCTGCGCTCGGACGCCGCGCATCGGGCGGGCGCCCTGAACCTCCGTCGGCGAGCGGAACTCCTCCTCGATGACCAGATTCTTGCCGCGCGGGTTGTACCCCTCGACGAACCGATCACCGACCCGCACATTGAAACCCACCGGGCTGATCGCATCGATCAGAAACACCGCCACATTGATGATGATCAGGATCTGCACCATCGTCAGACCCAGCCGACCGATCCCCCTCATCCCGCCTCCACGGCGCGCTCCGCCCCCGTCCTGATCCTGTCGTATGTAGTCACGGTCGTAGATTCCCATGTCGCTCCCGATTCTCGGCGACTCGCCACCTGCTCAATGAATCATTCCTACCCGATCTTCCCGCCTCGCTCGACCCGACGCCACTACCGCCCCCGACCCTCTTCCGCCTTCCGCTTCTCTTTGCTCAAACGGTCCAGCGTCTTTCGCTCCGCACGGCTCAACCCCGCCATGCCCACCGCCGCGATCTTCTCCAGCAGCTTGTCCAGCATCTCCGCATCCCGGCGCTCCTGCTCGGCGCGCTTCAACTCCGCTCGTGACGGACCGCGCTCCTCCTCAGCCCCCCACCGCTCGGCGTCCCCCGACACCGCCCCGAACCCCGCGAGAGCCCCCGCCTCCGCAAGCTCCACATCCGCCCGCACGCGCTGACGCTCCGCCCAGCACGCCCACAACCCGAAGATCCCGATGAACATCAGGATGAAGTTCCTCGTCCACATCCCGAAGAAAATCAGCAGCGCTGCGCCCCCGAACCCGATCAGCACCGCCGTCTCCGTCGCCTTCACATACCCCTTGCTCCGCCACAGCAGGCACTGCACGATCCGTCCGCCATCCAGCGGGAAGAACGGCAGCAGCACATTGAACGCCAGCAGCACCAGATTGATGAAGTGCCCCGACCACACCGCAGCACCGATCCAGTACGGCACCATGTCACCGAACGCCGGATCGCCCAGCACCAGCCACGGCTTCAGCGGATTGAACACGATCGTGTGACCCAGCCCCATCAGCAGCAGCGCCAGCGCGAAGAACGGCAGCAGCACCACATGCACCATCGGACCGCCCAGCACCGTGAGCAGCGACGGCTTCCACGCGTGCGGCGGATTCACCATCGCCAGCCCGCCGAACGGCGCCATCACGATCCGGTCCGCCTCGCCGCCCACCGCGCGGCAGGTGAACGCATGACCGAATTCGTGCACCAGCACCAGCCCGAACAGCCAGGCCATCATCATCGCCCCCCACCAGAACCCCATCGCATCCACCGAAATCGAACGCACCAACTCGCCCACGATGTAGATCAGCGTGAACAGATGCACGCGCACCAGAATCCCCCGGAAGCGGAACAGCGCCAGCGACCAACCCAGCGGATTGTCCACCTGCTCGAAGATCCGATCGAAAAAGCGTCGCATTCCCGATCGCTCCGTGGCACCGCCGTCGCCGAACTTCCCTGAACCGCCGTACACGCTCTGTTCTACCGCCCATCCAGTTTCAGGAGGCCGCGACGCTCCGCGAGCAGGAGCGCCAGCATCGACTTGGCATCCATGAGCCGCCCATCCTCCACCATC
>REDD01000034.1 GCA_007693725.1 Phycisphaeraceae bacterium | reverse complement strand
CGCGGTCGCGGAGGCGTGTGGTGAGTCCGCCCTCGAAATCGGTGTGGAACTGCCCGACGACGAGGACGACCGGCATCCGTCCGCTCCGGATCGCCTCGGCGACGCTGTCGGCCATCGTCTCGTCCCAGACATTCTGCGCGGTGAAGAATGTTTCGATGACCCGATTGCGGGCGTGGGCGCTGTCCTCGTCGGGCTCGCCATCGCTCTGGTGCATGCCGCCCATGATCGAGAAGAAACGCTCTCGGTAGGGGCCGGGGGTCAGCTCGTCGGGGATGGCGACGAGGCGGCGCTGCTCGGGGGTCATGGCTTCGAGGCGGTCGAGCCCCTCCAGGCGGGAGAGGCGGACATAGCGGCGGGGTGCGTTGGCGGCGATGACGGGCACGCTGGCGGCCTTCGCGGCCTCGACCATCGCTCGGTGGCCGGGGGGGTAGCTGCCGCTGTTCAGGGAGCGGCCGGTCTGATCGAGGAAGGTGGCCTCGTCGGTGATGCCCGTGAGGTAGTCGTCGAGGTGGGTCTGGTGGTCGCGCTCGAAGAATTCGAGGGCCAGGGCGGGGGAGGGAGACCCGGAGGAATGGCTCAGAATGTCCTCCCAAAGCGCGGCGGCGGCATCCAGCCCTGGCTGGTGGCCGTGGATCTCACCGATCAGCACGCTGGGGGCGGCGGCGGCTCGGGCCACAAGGGCGTCCCAGCCGACGGGCTGGCCGGTCGCTCCGTCGAAGGCGGGGAGGGCGCGCGGGTCGAAGGGGGCTGGAGGGGTGGGGGGCGTGCGCTGGACATCGGTTTCGACGACGGGCGTCGGGCGGGCGAGGTCGTGGAGTGAGGTTGAGCGGTTGGTGGCGCCCGAGGAGCACGCCCCGAGGACGAGGGACGATGTGAGCAGCACTGCGAGGGTGCGGCGAGAAAAATGCGTGCGAGCGGGGGCGTGCTGTTGTGGTTGGGTGGTGTTCATGGCCGATGGAGGGGTTGTGGCGAGTATTCGCCGTGTTCGAGGAAATGCATCGCATCCGGGCTTGTCGCGAGGGTGCGGTGTGGGAGAATGTCAACGATAGCGGCACGCTTCGCGCGGGTGCTCAGAGAGGGGAGAGGGCGTCTGACATGGCTTCCGTGGTGTTTTACTTCCAGGTGCATCAGCCGTACCGCCTGCGTCGGTACTCGGTGTTCGATGCGGATCCGTTCTACTTCGATGACGCCGCGAACCGGGCGATTCTGGAGAAGGTGAGCGCGAAGTGTTATGTCCCGGCAACCCGGCTGATGCTCGACCTGATCAAGCGTCACAAGGGGAAATTCCGGGTCGCGTACTCGCTGACGGGGCTGGTGTTGGATCAGCTCGAACGCTGGTCGCCCGAGGCGCTGGACCTGTTCCGGGAGCTGGCGGACACGGGGTGCGTCGAGTTTCTGGGCGAGACCTACCACCATTCGCTGGCGTTCCTGTACTCGCGTGAGGAGTTCGTCGAGCAGGTGCGGATGCACACGCAGCGGATCCAGGATCTGTTCGGCCAGACGCCGCGGGTCTTTCGGAACACGGAGTTCACCTACAACAACGACATGGCGCACTTCGTCGCGGAGATGCGCAGCGAGGATGGGACGCCGCGCTGGAAGGGCGCGCTCGCCGAGGGCGTGGACCGCGTGCTGGAGTACCGCTCGCCGAACTATGTCTATCGCCCGCCGTGCACGGGCGAGGGCGCGACGAAGGGTCGTCCGTTTGCGCTCTTGCTGAAGAACTACCGGCTGTCGGACGACATCGCGTTCCGCTTCTCGAATCGTGACTGGGCCGAGTGGCCGCTCACGCCGGAGAAGTTCGCGAAGTGGATCCACCAGATCAACGGCGACGGCTATGTGTGCAATCTGTTCATGGACTACGAGACGCTCGGCGAGCACCAGTGGGCCGACACGGGCATCTTCGATTTCATGGAGCGACTGCCCGAAGCCGTGCTCAAGATGGGCAAGGGTCAGAACGAGTTCCTGATGCCGAGCGAGGCGCTGGACCGGTACGACCCCGTCGGCGAGTACGACTGCCCGCACATGATCTCGTGGGCCGACACCGAGCGCGATCTCTCGGCGTGGCTGGGCAACGCGATGCAGTCCAACGCGCTGACGGAGGCGTTCAAGCTCGAGCGGCTGGTGAAGGCGTCGTGGCGCGAGGGGATGGACTCGGGCGATCCGGCGCGGGTCGAGCACAGCGTGCAACTGCTCAACGACTGGCGACGGCTGACGACCAGCGATCACTTCTATTACATGTGCACGAAGTACTTCGCGGATGGCGATGTTCACCGGTATTTCAACCCGTACGACTCGCCGTACGACTCGTACATCAACTTCATGAATGTGCTCGACAACCTGCGGACGCGGGTCGAGCAGGCGGCCTATGTGTGAGGCGAACGATGTCGACGGTTGATGCGGTGCAGATCCAGCGTGCGGGGGTCGAGGACATCGAGACGGTGGTGCCGCTCTTCGAGGCGTACCGCGCGTACTACCGGGCGGATGCTGATGCCGCGCGGGCGGGGGTGTTCATCACGGAGCGCATCCGCAACGCCGATTCCGTGGTGTTCGTCGCGCGTGTGGGCGATGAGGCGGTGGGATTCGTGCAGTTGTTCCCGAAATATTCCTCGGTGAACCTCAGCCGCGAGTGGATCCTGAACGATCTGTTCGTCGCACCGGAGCACCGGCGCAAGGGCTACGCCGATGCGCTCATGGGCGCGGCGGAGGCGTTCGCACGCTCGACGGGAGCCGCGAAAGTCACGCTGAAGACCGAGTTGACGAACGAGTCGGCGCGGGCCTTGTACGAGTCGCGCGGCTGGCGGGCGGACGAGGTTTTCGTGACCTACGCACTGCGGTTCCGGGACGAGTGAATCCCCGAAACAGGTGTTGGGATTGTTCCGCCAGTTGAGGTGAATCAAGTACTTCTTTCGGCCTCCAGTGGTGTTTCCCCGCGCCGATTTCGCCGATGCGCAGGGCTGGTCATAAGGCCGCACTCCTGTTGTTATCGCGGCACGGGAGAATCATGCTCACGCTCCTGCTCATCGATGCTCACCCGTTGGTCCGAGAACTGCTGTCGGCCGCGCTCAAGTCGCACGACATGCGGTGCCTCGCGGCATCGGACGAGGATGAGGCCCGGGCGATGCTCTCGTTCCATGATCCCGATGCGATCGTGATCGATCCCTTCGGGAAATCCGGGCAGGATTCCGGCTTCCTGAGGTGGCTGCGAGACCAGCCGACGGGGGCCACGGTGCCGGTTGTGGTGCTGACGGACATCGCGACGCGCGAGACGGTCAAGGCCGCGGTCGAGCATCGCGTCGCCGGATATCTCATCAAGCGGCAGTTCTCGCTCTCGCGCTTCGTGCAGACGGTGCGTCGTGCGGTGAACACGCGGGCGGCGAGCGATCCCGCGCTGCTCGACAACGCGAACGCCGCTCCGACAAG